>NZ_CP107783.1:925227-1233636 GCF_036345255.1 Streptomyces sp. NBC_00569
CTTGGACGACCCTGCGCTGCGGGTGTGGATGCCCGAGTGGGCGCCGCCCGGCAGCGACCGCGATGTGCGGCCGGGGCGCTGGGTCGCCGAGGAGACCTGGCCGTCGCCGCGGATCGAGCGGCGCTCGTACGCCCTGGGGGGCGAGTCGGCGGGGACGGCCGCCGGGAGCGATCCGCTGCGCGAGCGTGCCGTGCACCTCGACAGCACCCGGATGATCGGCACCGCGGGTGGCAGCTGGCTCCAGTTCGGCGACGCGGCAGGCCAGTTCGGGCCACAGGGCGGTGACGACGGCCTCTCGCACACCTTCACGACCGTGCCGCTCGACGAGAGCGCCGAGATCCTGGGCGTGCCGACCGTGACCCTTCGGGTCAGCGCCGACCGCCCGGACGCGCAGCTCGCCGTGCGCCTCAACGACGTCGCACCCGACGGCAGTTCACGGCTCGTCACGCGCGGTCTGCTCAACCTCACCCATCGCGACGGCCACGAGGAGCCGCAGGCTCTCGAGGCGGGGCGCGCGTACGACGTGACCGTGCCGCTGGTGGCGACCGCGCACTCCTTCGCGCCCGGTCACCGCATCCGCGTCGCGGTCTCGGCCGCGTACTGGCCCCTGGCCTGGCCCTCGCCGCGGCCCGTCACGGTCACCCTCCACCCGGCGCCGTCCGCCGCGCTGCGCCTGCCCGTACGCCCGGCGAGCGCCGACGACGCGAAGCTGCGCCCGTACGGGGAGCCTCTGCCGGATCTCCCCGCGCCGCTGCGCCAGTCCCCCGGGGCCACCGGGCGCCGCGTCGAGCACGATCCGGTGAGCGGCACGACCGCCGTCACCCTCCGCGTCGACGACGGCGAGTTCACCGACCTCGCGGACGGGGCCTGGCGGCGCACCGACAGCGTCGACCGCTTCACGCTCACCGAAGGCGATCCGCACTCCGCGCTCGTCGAGTGCGAACGCACCGAGGAGGGCGGGCGCGGTGACTGGAGCTGGAAGGTTGTGACGGTCAGTCACATGAGCGCCGACGCCGAGGCGTTCACCGTCACGAACACCATCACCGCCCACGAGGGGGACGACCGCGTGTACCACCGCACCACCGATGCCGTGATACCTCGCCGGGGAGTGTGAGCATGCGCCGCCGAACCCTGCTCACCGGCTCCCTCGCCGTCGCGGCCGCCGCCGGGGTGAGCACGGCGGCCGGCTCCGTCGCGGGCACCGGCCCCGTGATCACCGTCGGCTCGAAGCAGTTCACCGAGTCGTGGGTGATGGGCGAGCTGTACGCGCAGATCCTCACGGCCCGTGGCTTCCAGGTGGTCCTCAAGTCGAACATCGGCAGCGCCGACATCATCGACCGAGCGCTGCGCAGCCACCAGATCGACCTCTATCCCGAGTACACGGGTGTCATCCTCCAGACGTTCGCGATGCCGAAGCGGATGCCGGTCACGGCGCACGGAACGTACGAGGCGGCGAAGAGGTTCGAGGAGGGGCGCGGTCTCACCCTGCTGAGACCCACCCCGTTCCAGAACCGCAACGCGGTCGCCGTGCGCACCTCCGACGCCCGCAAGCACGGGCTGCGGACCGTCGGTGATCTGCGCCGGATGGGGCGGATCTCGTACGCCGAGTACCCCGACAACATCACGGGCCCGCTCGGCTACGACGCCGTCGTCAAGGCGTACCGGCTCTCCGCCATGAAGGTCAGGCCGCTCAACATCGGCCTGCAGTACCCGGCGCTCAAGAACGGTGACGTGGACGCCGCCGACGTCTTCACCACCGACCCCCAGCTGCGGCGCTACGACTTCACCGTCCTGGAGGACGACCAGGCGATCTTCGGCTTCCAGAACGTGTCGCCGGTGGTGCGGCGCTCGCTCGTCGAGCGGTACGGCCGCCGGCTCACCGAGCCGCTCGACGCGGTGAACGCGCTGCTCACCGAGAAGGCCATGCAGGCGCTGAACGAGGCCGCCGCCATGATGCGACTGAGCCCGGCGAAGGTCGCCGACCGATTCCTGCGCGCCAACGACCTGAAGTGACCGAGGAGCCCACGATCATGCAGAGCGCTGCCGACATCGTCTTCGACGCGGCCACCAAGACCTACGCGGGCTCCGCCGAACCCGCCGTGGACGCACTGTCCCTGACCGTCCCGGCCGGGGAGATCTGCGTCCTGCTCGGGGCGTCCGGCTGCGGCAAGACGACCGCACTCACCCTCGTCAACCGGCTCACAGAGCTGACGTCCGGCGACATCCGCATCGACGGGCGCAGCATCCGCGATCAGGACGTCATCGAACTGCGGCGCTCCATCGGCTACGTCATCCAACAGGCGGGGCTCTTCCCGCACATGACGATCGAGGAGAACATCGCGACGGTCCCGCAGGTGCTCGGCTGGAAACGCTCACGGACCGCCGACCGCGTCCGCGAACTGCTCGAACTGGTCGGCCTTCCCCACAAGGAGTACGCGGACCGCCATCCCGCCCAGCTGTCCGGCGGGCAGCGCCAACGCGTCGGCATCGCACGGGCGTTGGCGGCGGACCCGCCGATCATGCTGATGGACGAGCCGTTCGGCGCGCTGGACCCGGTGACGCGCGAGCACATGCAGGACGAGTTCCTGCGGCTGCACGAACAGGTCCGCAAGACCACGCTGTTCGTGAGCCACGACATCGACGAGGCCGTCCGCATGGGCGACCGCGTGGCGATCCTCGCCAAGGGCGGAAGGCTCCTCCAGTACGACTCCCCCGAACGCATCCTGCGCGAGCCCGCCGACGACTACGTGGCGCGTTTCGTCGGCACGGACCGCGGTCTCAAGGCACTGACGCTGCGCAGCCTCGGCGAGCTGAAGCTCGACCCGGCGACCGGCGACGACGAGGCGTCGCTCCGCACCGGCGACACCCTGCGGACCGCGCTGTCGGCGCTGCTCGCGGGAGGCGCCGAGCGGCTGCCGGTCGCGGACGAGTCGGGGAAGACCGTCGGCAGCGTGACCGTGGACCTCATCAGGGAGGCGGCGTGAGTTCCACCCTGCTCGCGGCGGCCGGCCCGCAGCCGGTCATCCCCGACTTCGGCACGGTCAGTTCCTGCGTGCGCGACAACGGCCTGTTCTGCGTCGACTGGTTCACCGCCAACTTCTCCAGCATGTTCGGGCCGGCGCTCGTCCAGCATGTGCGGCTCACGGTGATCGCGGTCGGTGTCGGCTTCCTCATCGCGTTTCCGCTGGCGCTGCTCGCGCACTTCCGGCGCCGTCTGGTGAAGCCGCTCGGCGGTCTGACCTCGTTCCTCTACACGATCCCGCCGATGGCCCTGTTCACGCTGCTCGTCCCGGTGTTCGGCCTGTCCGTGCTCACCGCGGAGATCGCGCTGGTGTCGTACACGCTGATGGTGCTGTTCAAGTCGTCGCTGACGGGCCTCGGCGAAGTGCCGGAGGAGGTGCGCCGGGCGGGCGAGGGCATGGGGCTCACGCGGCGCGAGGTCCTCTGGCGCATCGAACTCCCGCTGGCTCTGCCCGCGGTGATCAGCGGGCTGCGCGTGGCGACGGTGACCACGATCAGCGTGGTGGAGGTCGCCGCGTTCATCATCGACCAGGGGCTCGGCTCGCCGATCATCCAGGGCCTTCAGTCGCCGTTCAACACCCAGTTCATCGGGGCCGGGCTGCTGGCCGTCGCGCTCGCGCTGGCGGCGGACGGACTGATCGTGCTGGTGGGACGGCTGCTCACGCCGTGGGCCCGGACGCGGAGGACCGTCTGATGCACACCTTCTTCGCCAGTTTCTCGTTCATGGCCGACCACTTCGGGCTCCTGGCCGACCGCACGGTGGACCATCTGAAGCTGTCGGCCGCCGCCGTCGCGGTGGCCCTCGTCCTCGCCCTCCCGCTCGGCGTGTGGCTCGGCCACCGTGGAAAGGGTTCCTTCCTCACCGTCAGCATCTCCAACATCGGCCGTGCGCTGCCGTCGCTGGCGCTCATCGCGATCTTCCTCGGGCTGCTCGGCATCGGATTCGTCAATGTGCTGACGGCACTGGTGGTGATGGCGGTCCCACCGGTGCTCACCCACGCGTATCTCTCGGTGGAGCAGGTGGACCCGGACCTGGTGCGCGCGGGACGCGGCATGGGCCTGACCGAGTGGCAGATCCTCACCCGCATCGAACTGCCCCTGGCCCTGCCGGTGCTCTTCACCGGTATCAGGATCGCGGCGGTGTACGTCATCTCCAGTGCGACCCTGGCCGCGGTCGCCGGCGGCGGCGGACTCGGCGACATCATCCTGAACCAGGTGTCGTACGGTCTGTCGGGGGTGATCGCCGCCGCTCTGTGGGTGGCGGTACTGGCGCTGGCCGCGGACGCCCTGTTCGGAGCGCTGCGCAACCGGCTCACCCCGCGCGGGGTCCTCGCGGGACGGAGTGCGTGACCGACGCACCACTGCCGGGCCGAACAGGCGGTGTGAACGCGTCCGTGTGGGGCGGAGACGGTCCGCCGAGAGGAGGGACTAGGCGGGGGCCGGCCGCCATGTCGGCGAGCGGCCCAGGACTGCGACGATCTCGTCCAGCCGGGATTCGTGGTCGGCCGTGACCGCCGGCGCGAAGGCCGCACCCGGGCCGCGGCGCGCCTCCCCTCCGGGCACCGCCCGCGCCACGGCGAGTGCCGCGTCGAGGAGTTCGGGGTCGAACGTCACCGTGTGCCCCAGCGTCCGCGCCACGTCCCAGGAGTGCACGACGTAGTCGATGAAGTGGAAGCTGACGGCCTGTGCTCCCGGGAACGGTCCGCCGTCGCGGATCTCCGGGAGGGGGAACGCCCGCTCCGTCACCCCGTCTGCGGCGAAGGCCTCAAGGACGTGCCGGGCGGCCTCGCGGTACGTCCCGACGGGGTCGTCGCCGAGTGGGCGCGGCCGCCACACCGCGATGTCCCCCTCGCCGCGCGAGGCCGCCGCGAATCCGTGGTGCTGCGCGGTCATGTGGCCGAGGAGCTCACGCAGCGTCCACCCGGCGCACGGCGTCGGCCTGGTCAGGTCCCCTGCCGTCGCCCGCGCCACCACGTCGACGCTCGCACGCACCGCTTCCGCGTCGAGCGCGACCAGATCCTTATTCGTAGGCATGTGCTTATCATCAGCCTGCGCCTATCACATGTCAACGTCTATCATCGGCGCGTGATGGCCAAGAACGGCGGACGCCGCGACCTCGCCGCGATGCTGCAGCCCCTGATGCGGTCCCTCATCGCCGCCGAGCTGCCGGTGCTCGCGTCGCACGGGATCTCGATGTGGGGATACGTCGTCCTCAGCGCCCTGGACGACGGCCCCGTCCGCACCCAGGCCGCGCTCGCGACGGCGATCGGCGCCGACAAGACCCGGATCATCTCCACGCTGGACACGCTGCAGGAGTCCGGTCTGATCTCCCGCACCCCGGACCCGCACGACCGCCGGGTCCGGCTCCTCTCCATCACCGACGACGGGCGGCGCGTGCGCCGGTCCGCGCAGACCGACATCCACGCGCACGAGGACCGCCTCCTGGCCCGGCTCCCCGCGGCCGACCGCCGGGTCTTCCTCGACGCGGTCCACACCCTCACCCCGGATGCGGACGCGCCCTAGTCGGCATCAGCCCCCAGGTGTCCGAGAACCGAGCGCACCGCCCGGTCCACCGCGTCACGTGACGCGTCGGTGGGGTCGATCGTCTCGAATCCGTGGTGTCCGAGCGGCACGTCGATCACCTCGAGGGCGGCGCCGCAGTCCTCGGCCGCGGATACGAACTCCTCGACCGTCACCGCGATTTCGGGGCGTTCGAGCCCCACGCGCGTCAGCACGATCGGCAGCCGCCCCGCACCGCGCACCGCCGTCGCCGGGCGGAACCGGGTGTCGGCGAGCCCCCAGCCCGGCAGCGGCGCGAGAATCGGGTACGAGGCCGCCACACACCGCAGCCAGGACGGCGGCGCCGCGAGCCAGTCGGCCGCGAGAAGCCCGCCGGCGGAGACGAACCACAACGCGACTCGCCCTCCGTCCACCCGTGGATCGGCCCGTACGAGCTCGATCGCCCCGGCGATGTCCTCGGCGGCCCGCCCGTACGCGGTCAGCTCGTGGAGCCGGTGGTCCACGGTCACGCCGACGGCTCCCAGGTTCGCCACGTACTGCGCATAGCCCACGAAGGCGGGCCAGTCGCGCGGTGTCGGACGGGTACCGGCCGGCACCGGTCCGCCGTGGACGAACACCACGGCCGGCCGGGGACCGTCGGCGTCGGGCAGATGCAGGTCGACGCGACCGGTCCGCTCCCGGGGCCGCTCCTCGACGTCCATGAGGAACGGCCGGAGATGCGCGGGCCGCTCGCGCACGGTGGCCACCCGGTGCCCCTTCCCCGCGGCGGCCCTGAGCAGGACGTCCACGAGCTCACGCGGAGCGGAGAGCATCGGCCAGTGCCCGGTGTCGAGTTCGAAGAGGGTGACGCCCAGCTCGGCGAGCGCCCGGGACGCGGGATCACCCAAGGCCGCCATCGCCTCGACCACGGCGATGCTCGACCCGTTGGCCGTGCACAGGACGCCGGTCGTCGGCAGTCCGGCGGCCGCGCCGGACAGCCGCAGCGGCTGCGTGAGCGTGGGCAGGGGCTGAGGAGCGGCCAGCTCGGTCAGCCGCGCCAGGGCCTCGCCCGGGAGGCCGGCGACGCTGCCCCAGCGCTGCCACTCCTCCCCCGTCGGCGCGGGCAGCGTCCCGGCGCTGTTCTCCTGGGCCAGGCTCCGCACGCGCTCGCGGACCGTCTGGTCGGGCACCAGCTCGAGAGCCGGGTCGCCGTCCTCGGGGATGCCGACATCTACGTGGACGATCCTGGAGATCCGCCCGGGGCGCCGGTCCGCGGCACCGCGCACCGGGTGGATGCCGTAGCAGTGGCCGACGAGGACCACGTCCTGCCCCTCGACCCGGTCGATCAGCCGGACCAGCTCCTCGATGTGCGCCTCCAGGTCCGCGCCCGGCACCGCCGCACCACCGCCGTCCTCCATGCCGGTCAGCGTCACTTCGTACGCCCGCGCCCCCGAGTCCCGCAGCCCGGCGGCCACTTGCCGCCATACCCAGCCGCCGGTGTGGGCCCCCGCCACCAGAATGAATGCCGTCATGGCCGTCTCCTCCCGCGCCGTGGTCCGCGGACGGCCACAGCGGCCGTCCGCGCTCGCCGGTACCGTAGGAACTCCCCCTGAGGGAGGTTCAAGCCGTGCCCGCCGACAGCATGTGGTCCATCGGTGAGCTCGCCGAGCGCGCGGGCGTCACCGTCAAGACGGTCCGCTTCTACTCGGACCGCGGTCTGCTGCCCGAAGGCCCCCGCAGTACGGGCGGCCATCGCCGGTACGGGCCCGAGGCGCTCGACCGGCTCCGCGTCATCCGCTCCCTGCGCGCCCTCGGCCTGCCGGTGCCGGACGTGCGCCGCGTCCTGGGAGAGGAGGGCGGACTGAACGGCGCTCTTGAGGACGTCGTCGCGGGGCAGTTGCGGGGCATCGGCTCTCAACTGGCCGCGCTGCGCTGGCGGGAGGCCGCGCTTCAGCTCCTCCAGGACTGCACGCCCGCCGAGCGCGCCGAGCGGCTGCTGCTCGTCGGCGCGATGTCCGCCCCGCCCAGCACGGCCGCACCGGCCCGCTTCTGGCGCCGGTGGCTGCCGCCCCGCATGCCCGCGCGGGTCGTCTCCACCGTCCTCGACCAGGCCGTGCCGCAGCCTCCGCCGGACCCGACTCCGGCCCACGTCCTGACCTTCGCCCGGCTGCACGCCTTCACCTCGCGTTCCTGCGAGGGCGGCGACCGCGGCCAGCCGGCGGCCCATCGTACGGAAGGCGGGTTCCGCCCCGGGGTGCTCTACGAGGGGCTCAGCGAGGCCTACGCACTGGCGTCGCCACACCTGTGCGACCGGCGGTCACCCCGGGAGGGAGAGGCCCTGGACTGCTTCGTCTCCGCCTACGCCGCCTCACGGGGCGTACGTGACACCCCCGCGTTCCGCCGTGCGCTCAGTGGGGTGCTGGCGGCGGATCCGCGGATCGACCACTACTGGCAGCTCGTCGCCGAGCTGACCGGTCCTTCGCGGCCGACGCCGGGGGCCGCCCACGACTGGCTCTGCGCCGCGCTCGACGCCCAGGTCGGACGTCGGGCCGCGGGGGGCCGACGGGCAGCCGCCGCCGGTTAATCGCTGGGCCGGCGGCCTCGGTGTCCGTATCTTTGCGCAACGGCAGACGCACTGTGCGGCTCGACGCGGAAGGCTCCCATGTGTGCTCGTAAGTTGCGGCCCGAAGAGACGGACATCGACGCCCCGTTGGTGCGCCGGCTCATCGACGCGCAGTTCCCGCAGTGGGCCGGTCTGCCGCTCACCGAGGTCGTCTCGGCCGGTACGTCCAACGCCATGTACCGCCTCGGCGAGGACATGGCCGTACGGCTCCCGCGCCTTGCGGGCTCCGCGCAGGACGTGGACAAGGAACACCGCTGGCTGCCCGTGCTCGCCGCAGCGCTCCCCGTGGCCGTCCCCATGCCACTGGGCAAGGGAACTCCCGGCGAGGGCTACCCATGGCCGTGGTCCGTCTACCGCTGGCTCGACGGCGCCAACCCCGCCCCGGGCCACACCTCGGAACCAGCCCTGCTGGCAGAGGACTTGGGGGAGTTCGTCACCGTGCTCCAGGGGGTCGATCCCACCGATGGCCCCGCCTCCTACCGCAGCGAGCCGCTGGCGGAGCGGGACGAGGTGACGCGTTCGGCGATCAACGAGCTGCGGGCGGAGCTGGACGGGGACGGGGCGAGGGCCGTCTGGGAGTCGGCCCTGGGAGCCCGCGGGTGGGCCGGGCCCGCCGTGTGGATCCACGCGGACCTGCAGCCCGGGAACGTGCTCGTCGCGGACGGGCGGCTCAGCGCCGTCATCGACTTCGGATGCCTGGGTCTGGGCGACCCGGCGGTCGACCTGATCGCGGCGTGGTACCTGCTGCCCGCCGGTGCGCGCGAGGTCTTCCGCAGCGGTTCGGGCGCGGACGACGACGCCTGGGCCCGGGGTCGCGGCTGGGCCCTGTCGGTCGCCCTCCTGGAGCTCCGGCACTACCGGGAGACCAACCCGGTGATGGCCTCCATCGCCCGCCATGTGATCGCGGAACTCCTCGCGGACGGCACGGCACCGGCGGCGGTCTGACGATCCGTCCTGCCGCACCGCCCCGGATCAGTCCGCGGCGGCGCGCAACCACTCTTCCAGGACGGCGAAGTCCGCTTCGGTGAGACCCTGTCGAGGGTCCACGCGATGCAGCAGGGCGCGTTCCGGATAATGTTCGAAGACCCAGGAACGGTCGATGTCGGTGATCTCGTCGTCGACCCAGGCGAAGCGACGGCCTTGTGCCTGGCAGACCAGGGCGCGGGTCTTCCAGTGGAGCCCACGGACGCCGTGCCACTCGTCGCGCGCGTCCCGCACCGGCGGATCCGGCCAGTCCACGACCGGCAACGGCGGCAGTCCGAGCAGCGGGGCGACGCAGTCGTTCGCTTCGTCCATCCAGGTCGTCGCCCAGACGAGCTCGCACGGGAGCGCCGCGAGCCGGGGCCCGTACGCGGGGTTGATCCTGGCCAGCAGGGGGTTCAGGTCCGCGCCGAGCGGGTCGGGGCAGCCCGGCCGGTGCAGCGGATACGTCGGGTAGCAGTCCGGCGGGCCGCCGAACGGAATCAGCGGCCCGTCGACGTCGAGGAAGAGCAGCGGAAGGTGCGCGTATCCGGTCACTTCGGCACAGTATCGACTGGGGGCCAGGCCCCCACCCGCGCCCGCGCCACGGCATGGCGGGCATGACGGGAGACACGGGTCGTGCGGTCGGCCACGAACCGGCGGGCGCCTGGCGAACGCGGTCACGGTCACGGTCACGGTCACGGTCACGGTCACGGTCACGGTCACGGTCACGGTCACGGTCACGGTCACCTGCAGTGTGCCGGACATCCGTCACTGGGTGCATATGGGGCCCGTCTGCGCCCAGGCTCTGCGCGACTCCGGCGATCGGGAGCGCCGGGACCCGATCCGGCCGTGGCTCGGCCCCGGGGCGCGGGGCTTCGGTGACGGCCCCGCTCGCGTGCCCCGGCGCCGGTCACGCCGTCCCCTTCCGCCCCTTGTGAGGTTCCCGAAACCGCCGATTGACCAAGCAGGCGGTGAATAGGGCTGGTTGACCGGGTGAAGAGTGCGCAACCATGTCCACATGACCGCGGCCCATCGCGCCATGACCCAGCTGGAGTCGTGGCCGAACCTGGTAAGTGGCTCTCCCCGGTGCGCCGTAGGGCGCTCCTTCGGGACAGCAGGGTGCGACATCGTGCATTTCCATGCCAACGATGCAGCAGATCTGTACCTCACCCGGACGGCGGTCGAACGCCTCCTTCCCCAGCTGCGCGACAGCACCGCGATCCGGGTGCGCCCCGGTGCCTCATGGATCACCGTGCTGCTCGACTGCGACGACGACGTGGCGCTCCTGCTGACACTCATCAGCGTGGCGCTCAAGGAACACGACGCGGTCAGGGGGCCCGAGGAGGAGTACGGCGGGCCTCACACCGCCCGTACGGCTCCGCCGTGCGACTGGGAGCCGCGGGCGGCGCCTTCGCCGCGGGCGGCCGGGCCGGTGGCAACGTCCGTTCATCACGGCCGCGTTCACGACGCGTGGAAGGCCGTCGGCCGGATGCTGCCGCACGGACACTGACGGGAGCGCCGGGGCGCGTGAGCGGGAGTCCGCGACGGGGACCCGGCAACCGGCCTCAGCCGCACGTCAGTTGCCGCCGCCCGCCCCTATCTCGGCGCCCCGCGCCGCCCCCGTGCTGTCGCGTTCGATCAGTCCCGGCAGCGGCACCTGCACCGTCCGCGAGGGGCCGCCGTCCAGGAGTGCCGTCAGTTCCTGGGCCGCGGTCCGGCCGAACTGGACCGTGTCGCGGGAGAGTGCCGACAGCCAGGGCTTGACCATGCGGCACAGCGGGGAGTCCTCCCAGGCCACCACCGAGACGTCGCCGGGAACCGAGAAGCCCAGCTCACCGGCGGCGGCGACTCCGGCGACGGCCATCACATCGTTGTCGTAGACCAGCGCGGTCGGGGGTGTGTCGCCCTCCATCACGCGGCGGGTGACCGCGGCGCCCTCGGCGTCCGAGTAGTCCGTGGTCACGGAGCGCACCTCGGTCAGTCCGCGCCGCTCGGCCTCGGCGCGCAGGGTGCGGATGCGCCGCTCGGTGTGCGCGAGGCCCGGCAGGCCGGCGATGTGGACGATGCGGCGGTGCCCGAGCGCGTACAGCTCGTCGACGACCGACGCCATCGCGCCGGCGTCGTCCGCCCACACCGTGGACATGCCGGGGTGCTCCGCGTCGGGCACTCCGCCAATCACCACGGCGGGCAGCCCGAGTTCGTCGAGGAGGGCGGGGCGCGGGTCGGCGGTGCGGGGGTCGACGACGAGCACGCCGTCCACCCGGTGTTCGGCCCACCAGCGCCGGTAGACGGCGCACTCCGCCTCGACGTCCTCCACCACCTGGAACAGCAGGCCGAGGTGGCGTTCCGCCAGGACCTCCTGGATGCCCGAGATGAGCTGGAGGAAGAACGAGTCCACGCCCAGCGTGTCCGCGGGGCGGGCCACGACGAGTCCGACCGTGGCCGCGCCTTCGCCGGACAGGGCACGGGCCGCCGTACTGGGCCGCCAGCCGAGCTGTTCGGCAACCCGCCGCACCCGGTCACGGGTGACCTCGGAGACCCCTGGCCGGTCGTTGAGTGCGAACGACACGGCGCTCTCCGACACACCCGCCCTGAGCGCGATGTCCTTCATGGTCGGTCGGCGCGCGGGAGACCGCTTGGCTGGCACAGCTGCCCCTTTCCCCGTGGAGCCCCGGTGGGTTCCGCGGACCAGCGTAGCGCATGCTACCTGCGCACTAATGCGCTTGAGCTTAAGGCCCTAAAGCGCATTAGTCTCGCATCGCAAAAGGTCTACTCCACTGCTCTGACCAGGGACTATTTGATGTGACTCCCAGCAGTTTCCGAGAATGCATTGACTTTTTCCGTGATCGCAATGCAGGGTCTGCACGGCAACATTCGACGCCGCCGCAAAGGAGCCGTGTCACCGTGCCCATCTCTCGCAGAGCACTAGCCGCTGCCGCCGCCATCGCTGTCGTCCTGCCGCTGAGCGCGTGCGGCTCCGGGGGTGACGACAGCGGCTCGACGGACGCCTCGGGCAAGATCCAAGGCAGCATCACGTTCCAGACGTGGAATCTCAGGGCCAACTTCAAGCCGTACTTTGACGGCCTGGTCAAGGACTTCGAGAAGAAGTACCCCGGCACCCATGTGAAGTGGATCGACCAGCCCGGCGAGGGCTACGCCGACAAGATCAGCGCGGACGCCGCCGGCGGCACGCTGCCCGATGTCGTCAACGTCTCCCCCGACCTCGTGGCCCCGCTCGCCAAGGCCGGTCTCGCGCTCGACCTCGACAAGGCGGCGCCGAAGTACAAGAAGGAGTACCTGCCGGGCGCCTGGGCGAGCCACCAGATACCGGGCATGGACGGCACCTACGCCTTCCCCTGGTACCTCAACACCGGGCCGCTGTTCTACAACAAGGGCCTGTTCAAGAAGGCCGGGCTCGACGCGTCCAAGCCCCCGAAGACGTACGACGCGCTGTTCGACGACGCGCTCCGCCTCGCCAAGAAGAGCAAGGGCAAGGTGGCCACGCTCGCCAACGTCCCCACCATCGAGGACTTCGGCCGCTACGGCGCCCCACTCATGAACAAGGAGGGCACCGGCTTCGCGTTCAACGACGCCAAGGGTGTCGAACTCCTCACGAAGTACAAGGAGTTGTACGACGCGAAGGCGCTCGACCCGCAGGCTCTGACCGCGACGCCCGAGTCGACCGGCAAGAAGTTCCTGACCGGGGCCGTGGCGATGAACCCGGGCAGCGCGCTCGACCTGTCGAAGTTCAAGAAGGAGGCGCCGAGCCTCTACAAGAACATCGGGATCACGGACCAGATCACCAGCACCGGCAAGGTGAACATGTACGTGATGGGCGTGATGGTGAACTCGCGCTCCAAGCAGAAGCCCGCGGCCGTGGCCTTCGCGCACTACGTCACCGACGCGCAGCACCAGATGGAGTTCGCCAAGAAGGTCGCCATCTTCCCGAGCACCGCCGGCTCCCTGGACGATCCGTACTTCACGAAGCAGGACGGCTCGGACGAGACGCGGGTGCGGATCGCGGCGGCCGACTCCCTGAAGTCCGCGGTCAACTACACGCCGGTCCTGTTCAGCGAGCAGATGAAGACCGAGCTGCGGAACTCCGTCGCCAAGGCCCTGCAGGGCAAGGAGAGTCCCAAGACCGCTCTTGACAACGCTGTCAAGGCCTGCGACCGGCTGCTCCAGCAGCAGGGCTGAGCCCCGGAGCCGTACATCATGACGAGTCCCCTTCCGACCGTGAAGACCGCCGCCGAGACCTCGGCGGACACACAGGTGACGCGACCCGCGAAGACCCCGGGCGAGCCGCCCGCGTCCCGCGTCAGGCGACATCTGCCCACCAGTCCCTGGCTGTTCGCCGCCCCCGGGCTCGCGGTCGTCGCCGTCTTCATCCTGTATCCGTTCGTCTCCACCGTGGTCAACTCCTTCACCGACCGGCGGACCCTGATCCCCGGCGAGTTCGTAGGCCTGGCCAACTTCCGGGAGCTGCTGCACGACGACATGTTCTGGACGGGGCTGCGCAACAGCGTCCTGTACATGGTCGGGGTCGTCCCCGCCCTCGTACTCCTCCCGCTGCTGCTTGCCCTCCTCGTCCAGAAGAACATCCCGGGCATCACCTTCTTCCGGTCGGCCTTCTACACGCCGGTGGTCGCGTCCATCGTCGTGGTCGGCCTGATCTGGGTGTGGATGCTGGACGAGCGCGGGCTGGTGAACTCAGCTCTCGAAGCCGTGGGCATCGGCAGGGTCGGCTTCCTCAGCGACCAGTGGCTGCTCCTGTTGAGCGCCATGGCCGTCACGGTCTGGAAGGGCCTCGGCTACTACATGATCATTTACCTGGCGGCACTGGCCAACGTGCCGCGCGAGTTGCACGAGGCAGCCTCGGTGGACGGTGCGGGCGCGGTGCGCCGCTTCTTCACCGTCACCGTGCCCGCCGTGCGCTCCACCATGGTCCTGGTCGCCGCGCTCTCCTCGGTCGCCGCCTTCAAGGTGTTCTCCGAGGTCTATCTGATGGCGGGGCCGAACGGTGGCCCCGCGGGCGAGGACACCACGCTCGTGATGCTCGTGCAGCGCACCGGCACCGGTCTGACCGGCCGCGTCGGCTACGCGTCGGCGATCTCCGTCGTCGTCTTCGTCGTCACCGTCGCGCTGATGCTGCTCGTGCTCCGCGCCGACCGTAAGGAGGACGTGTGAGCGTCACCGAGGACGTCCGCGCCACAACAGGCCTGACCCGCACACCGGTTCGGCGGCGCCGTGCGCCGCGCGTCACCGACGAGAACGGCCGGCGCATCCGTGTCTGGGAGCTCGTGCTGCGCTACGCGCTGCTGCTCGCCGTGCTCGCGATCACCGTCGGGCCCTTCCTCTGGCAGCTGTCCACCTCGCTCAAAGGGACGCACGAGGACATCTTCAGCTCCCCGCCCACGTTCCTTCCGGCCGACCCCACGCTCCACAACTACGAACGCGTCGCCGACACCATCCCCGTCTGGGACTACGCGTTCAACTCCCTGAAGGTCGCCACCGCCAACGTCGTCACCAACTGCGTCGGCTCCGCGCTCGCGGGCTACGCGCTCGCCCGGCTGCGCTACCGCGGCCGCAAGATCGCCACCCTTGTGTTCATCCTCGCGATGCTGGTGCCCGTCGAGAGCATCGTCATCGCGCAGTTCACGACGATGCGCGAACTCGGGCTCAACAACACGCTCGTCGGCGTGGTCCTGCCGGGCTGCATCGCCGCCATGAACGTCCTGCTGATGCGCAACGCGTTCCTCAACCTGCCCTACGAGATCGAGGAGGCGGCCTACGTCGACGGGGCGAACGCCTGGCAGCGGTTCCTGCGGATCGCGCTGCCGTCCGTGAAGGGCACCCTCGCGGTCGTCGCGATCTTCGCCTTCATGGGCGCCTGGGACGACTTCCTGTGGCCCCTCATCGTGCTCAGCGACCCGGCGAAGTTCACCCTGACCATCGGCCTGAACTATCTGCACGGCACCTTCGCCAACGACGAGCGGATCGTCGCGGCCGGCACGATCATCGCCGTCGCACCGCTGATCATCCTCTTCGCCTGTCTCCAGCGGTACTTCTTCCGCGGGGTCGGCGAGGGAGCCGTCAAGGGCTGACGCCCGTACCACGGACATCTCGTCACCGAAGCCCCCACGTACCACAGAACCAGGACTCAGCATGACTTCTGCCGTGCGCTTCGGCGTCAACTACACCCCGAGCCAGGGGTGGTTCCACCACTGGCTCGACTTCGACCTCGACGCCGTGCGCGCCGATCTCGACTCGATCGCCGCGCTGGGCCTCGACCACATCCGGGTGTTCCCGCTGTGGCCCTACTTCCAGCCCAACCGCACCCTGATCCGTCCGCGCGCCGTCGAGCAGCTCGTCCAGCTCGCCGACGCGGCGGCCGAACGCGGGCTCGACGTGAACGTGGACGGTCTGCAGGGCCACCTGTCGAGCTTCGACTTCCTGCCCGCATGGACGCAGACGTGGCACCGGCGGAACCTCTTCACCGACCCGGACGTGGTCGAGGGCCAGGAGGTGTACCTGCGCACCCTCGCGGGGGCGCTCGCCGACCGGCCCAACTTCATCGGTATGACGATCGGCAACGAGGTCAACCAGTTCGCGGCGGGCCCGCACCCCGACCCGGACCGCATCACCGAGGAACAGGCGGGGAGTTGGCTGCTTCGGGTGCTCGCCGCGTGCGAGGAGGGAGCGCCGGGGCGGACCCATCTGCACGCCTCGTACGACGCCGCCTGGTACCAGGACGACCAGCCGTTCACGCCCGCGCACTCCGCACGGCTCGGCGCGCTCACCGCGGTGCATTCGTGGGTGTTCAACGGTACGGCGCAGCGCCACGGCCGTACCGGGACGGCGACCGAGCACCATGCCGCCTACCTCGTCGAGCTGTCCAAGGCCTGGGCCGGCGATCCGCACCGGCCCGTCTGGCTCCAGGAGGTCGGCGCGCCCGCGCCCCTGGTCCCGGCCGAGCACGCGGCGCACTTCACCGAGGCGACCGTGGAGAACGCCCTCGACTGCCCGGACCTGTGGGGCGTGACCTGGTGGTGCTCGCACGACGTCAGCCGTGACCTCGCCGACTTCCCCGAACTGGAGTACAGCCTCGGCCTGTTGACCAGCGATCGGCAGCCGAAGCCCGCCGCGCAGGCGCTCGCCCGCATCGTCGCGGACCGGCGCGCCCATCCCCGTACGCCCGCGCCCCGCACCACCGCGCTCGTCGTCGATGCCGGTGACGACGAGGCCGCCCCGCGCCGCTCGGTATGTGCCCCCGGCGGCGCCGTGTTCGAGGCCTTCGCCCGGCTCACCGCCGACGGGCTCCGGCCCACCACGGTCCTCGCGAGCCGCGCCGACGACAAGGAACATCTGGCCGCGCGCGGCATCACCGAAGTGGTCTCACCGGACCACGTCACGCGGACCGTCGGCACGGCGCCGTAATGGATCGTCCCCGATGCGGAACGCACGATTCGAGGTGTGCCGCGTCGGGGAGTTGTACAGCGTCCCGTCCGTCCCCCGCCAGGCAACCACCCGCACCTCGGACCTTACGGAGTACCCCTCATGCATGACGACCGCACGCTGGTCGAAGCCCGTCTCAAGCGCGTCCTCGACGAGCGCATCCGACCCGCCGTGTATCCCGAGTCCGTGCCGCTGGAGGTCGCGGTGTGGAACGCGCCGGGTGAGCCGGTGCCGGTCGCCGAAGGGCTCGCGGCGACGCCCGAGCCGATCGCGGTGGGCGCTCGCTGGGGCGCTCCGTGGGCCACCTGCTGGTTCCGCGTGACGGGGACCGTGCCCCAGGCCTGGGCGGGCCGGACCGTCGAGGCGATCCTCGACCTCGGCTTCGACGAGAACATGCCCGGCTTCCAGTGCGAGGGCCTGGTCTACCGCCCGGACGGCACCCCGGTGAAGGGGCTCAACCCGCGCAACCAGTGGGTGCGCGTCGGCGCCCCCGTGGCGGGCGGCGAGGAGGTCCGCCTGCACATCGAGGCCGCGTCCAACCCGGTCATTCTCGACTACCACCCCTTCCTGCCCACGCAGTTGGGCGACAAGGAGACCGCGGGCAGCGAGCCGCAGTACACGCTGGCGCGGATGGATCTCGCGGTCCTGGACGAGACCGTGTGGCAGCTCGTCATGGATCTCGAAGTGCTCGGCGAGCTGATGGCCGAGCTGCCGGTGGAGTCCGCCCGGCGCTACGACATCCTGCGCGCCGTCGAGCGCGCCCTCGACGCGGTCGACCTCCAGGACGTGAACGGCACGGCGGCCGCCGCCCGCGGACAGCTGACGGACGTCCTGTCCGCTCCCGCCGTCCCCTCGGCGCACCGCATCAGCGCCGTCGGCCACGCGCACATCGACTCGGCGTGGCTGTGGCCGCTGCGCGAGACAGTACGCAAGGTGGCGCGGACGACATCCAACATGACGGCGCTCCTGGAGGACGAACCCGACTTCGTCTTCGCGATGTCGCAGGCCCAGCAGTGGGCTTGGGTCAAGGAGCACCGGCCCGAGGTGTGGGCGCGGGTGAAGAAGGCGGTCGCCGACGGCCGGTTCGTGCCGGCGGGCGGCATGTGGGTGGAGTCGGACACCAACATGCCGGGCTCCGAGGCGATGGCCCGTCAGTTCGTGCACGGTAAGCGGTTCTTCCTCGACGAGTTCGGCATCGAGAACGACGAGGCGTGGCTGCCCGACACCTTCGGGTTCGCCGCCGGGCTGCCGCAGATCATCAAGGCCGCCGGCTCCAAGTGGCTGCTCACGCAGAAGATCTCGTGGTCGCAGACCAACAAGTTCCCCCACCACACGTTCCAGTGGGAGGGCATCGACGGCACCCGGATCTTCACGCACTTCCCGCCGGTGGACACGTACAACTGCTCCATGAAGGGCAGCGAGATCGCCCACGCGGCGAAGAACTTCAAGGACAAGGGGGTCGCCCGGCACTCGCTCGCGCCGACCGGCTGGGGTGACGGGGGCGGCGGCACGACCCGCGAGATGGTCGCCAAGGCGGCCCGCCTCCGGGACCTCGAAGGGTCCGCGCAGGTGGTGTGGGAGACGCCGGAGGAGTTCTTCAAGAAGGCGGAGGCGGAATACCCGAACCCGCCGGTCTGGGTCGGTGAGCTCTACCTCGAACTCCACCGCGCCACACTCACCAGCCAGGCCAGGACGAAGCAGGGCAACCGGCGCAGCGAGCACCTCCTGCGCGAGGCCGAGCTGTGGGCGGCGACCGCGGCGGTGCGGGCCGGATTCCCTTACCCCTACGAGGAGTTGGACCGGATCTGGAAGACGGTGCTGCTGCACCAGTTCCATGACATCCTGCCCGGCTCGTCGATCGCCTGGGTGCACCGCGAGGCACGCAGGACGTACGAGCGGGTCGCGGAGGAGCTGAACGGCATCATCGCCGCGGCGCAGCGCGCGCTGGCCGGTGAGGGCTCGGGGACGCTCGTCTTCAACTCGGCGCCGCACACCCGCGACGGCGTGCCCGCGGGCGGCGCCCGCACCCCGGTCATCGAGGGCGAGGCCGCGATCGCTTCGCGCGCGGCGGGTGGATTCGTCCTGGAGAACGGGCTGTTGAGGGTCGAGATCGATGCCCGGGGTCTGGTCGTGTCCGCGTACGACCTCGTCGCGGGCCGCGAGACCGTGGCGCCGGGCCGGGCCGCGAACCTGCTGCAGATCCACCCGGACTTCCCGAACATGTGGGACGCGTGGGACGTCGACGAGTTCTACCGCAACACGGTCACGGATCTGGTGGACGCCGACGAGGTGGCTCCGGGAGACGGCGCCTCGGTGCGGGTCGTGCGCTCCTTCGGCGACTCCCGCGTCACCCAGGTCCTGTCCCTGGCAGCCGGTGAGCGGCGGCTCGGGATCGACACGGAGGTCGACTGGCACGAGACGGAGAAGTTCCTGAAGCTGGCGTTCCCGCTGGACATCCACGCCGAGCGGTACGCGTCCGAGACGCAGTTCGGGCACTTCCACCGGCCCACGCACACCAACACCAGCTGGGAGGCCGCCAAGTTCGAGGCGTGCAACCACCGGTTCGTGCACATCGAGGAGCCCGGCTGGGGCGTCTCGCTCGTGAACGACTCGACGTACGGCCACGACGTGACGCGGACCGTGCGGGACAGCGACTCGGGCACGACGACCACCGTCCGCGTCTCGCTGCTGCGCGCGCCGCGCTTCCCCGACCCCGAGACCGACCAGGGCGTGCACCGCTTCCGGCACGCTCTGGTGCCGGGCGCGGCCATCGGCGACGCGGTCCGCGAGGGCTACCGGATCAACCTGCCGGAGCGGCACGTGACCGGCTCGGGCGAGGTCGCTCCGCTGGTGGGCGTCGACCATGACGCGGTGGTGGTGACGGCGGTCAAGCTGGCCGACGACGGCAGCGGCGACGTGGTGGTCCGCTTCCACGAGTCCCGCGGCGGACGGGTGCGCGCCACCCTCACGGCGGGCTTCGAGATCGCCGCCGCGGCGGCGACGGACCTCCTTGAGCGTCCGCTCGCCGACGCGGCGGACCCGGAGCGCGACGGTGACCGGATCACGCTGACGCTGCGCCCCTTCGAGCTGGTGACGCTGCGTCTGAAGCGGGCCTGAGCAGGTGCCGTCGGGTGGGCCGGTCACACAACCGGCCCACCCGACGGCGCGTTCAGCCCGTCGCGCCGCGTGCCGCCCTGGCCTCCCGGGACAGCAGGACCAGGCTGCGCGCCTCCACCAGTAGGTCGGTGCCCGGCTTGTGTTCCGTCTCGTCCGCGACGCCCTGCGGGTCGGCGGTGTCGATCCGGGTCGTCCACCGCTCGCCGTAGGTGGCGTCAGGGAGGCGGAAGCGGACCGGCTTCCAGTAGCTGTTGAGGAGCAGCAGGAACGAGTCGTCGACGACCGGCCGCCCGTAGGGGTCGGGTTCGGCGATGGCGTCTCCGTTGAGGAAGACGGCCACCGAGTGGGCGTCGCGGCGCTGCCAGTCGTCGTCCGTCATCTCGCGCGCGTCCGGGCGCAGCCACACGAGGTCGGGCAGGGGCTGGCCCTCGTGAGTGTGCGTGTCACCGCGGAAGAAGCGGCGGCGGCGCAGCACGGGGTGGGCGGCTCGCAGGGCGATGGTGCGGCGGGTGAACTCCATCAGCTCGCGCTGATCCTCGTTCAGGCGCCAGTCGGTCCAGGAGATCTCGTTGTCCTGGCAGTAGGCGTTGTTGTTGCCCCGCTGAGTGCGGCCCAGCTCGTCGCCGTGGGCGAGCATGGGGATGCCCTGGGAGAGCAGCAGTGTGGCGAGGAAGTTGCGCTGCTGCCGGCCGCGCAGTTCGAGCACGCCTTCGTCGTCGGTGGGGCCTTCGGCGCCGCAGTTCCAGGACCGGTTGGCGCTCTCGCCGTCCCGGTTGTTCTCGCCGTTGGCCTCGTTGTGCTTGTCGTCGTACGAGACCAGGTCGCGCAGGGTGAACCCGTCGTGGGCCGTGACGAAGTTGACGCTGGCGCGCGGGCGGCGGCTGTCGTGCTGGTAGAGGTCGGAGGAGCCGGTGAGCCGGGAGGCGAACTCGGCGAGGGTGTTCTCGCCGGAGCGCCAGAAGTCTCGTACCGAGTCGCGGTACTTGCCGTTCCACTCCGACCACTGGGGCGGGAACTTGCCGACCTGGTAGCCGCCCTCGCCGACGTCCCACGGCTCCGCGATGAGCTTGACGCGGCCGATCACCGGGTCCTGCTGGATGAGGTCGAAGAAGGCGGAGAGCCGGTCCACCTCGTGGAACTGCCGGGCAAGGGTGGCCGCCAGGTCGAACCGGAAGCCGTCGACGTGCATCTCGGTGACCCAGTATCGCAGGGAGTCCATGATGAGCTGGAGCACGCTGGGGTGCCGCATCAGCAGGCTGTTCCCGGTGCCGGTGGTGTCGTAGTAGTGCGCCGGGTCGCCGTCGACGAGCCGGTAGTAGGACGCGTTGTCGATGCCGCGGAAGGAGAGCGTCGGGCCGTTCTCGTTGCCTTCCGCCGTGTGGTTGTAGACGACGTCGAGGATCACTTCGAGGCCGGCCGCGTGCAGCGCCTTCACCATCGACTTGAACTCGGTGACCTGCCCGCCGCGGCTGCCCCGGGAGGCGTACGCGTTGTGCGGGGCGAAGAAGCCGATCGTGCTGTAGCCCCAGTAGTTCGACAGACCCTGGTCGCGCAGGAATCCGTCCTGCGCGAACTGGTGCACCGGCATCAGTTCGACCGCGGTCACGCCCAGCGAGGTCAGGTGCTCGACGACCGCCGGGTGCGCGAGGCCCGCGTAGGTGCCGCGCAGTTTCGCGGGGACCTTGGGATGGGTGCGGGTCAGGCCGCGAACGTGGGCCTCGTAGATGACGCTGTCGGCGTACGGGCGCAGGGGCGGGCGGTCGTTGCCCCAGTCGAAGGCGCTGTCGGTCACCACGGCGACGAGGGTGTGCGGCGCGCTGTCGGCCGGGGACGGTCCGCCGGCCGTCCGCTCGAAGAGTGAGGGGTCGTTGTCCATCTGCCCGTCGACGGCGGTGGCGTACGGGTCGAGGAGCAGCTTCGCGGGGTTGCAGCGGTGGCCCGCCGCCGGGTCCCACGGGCCGTGCACCCGGTAGCCGTAGCGCTGGCCGGGGCCGACAGCAGGCAGATAGCAGTGCCATACGAAGCCGTCGACCTCGGTCATGGTGACCGTGTCGTGGGTGCCGTCGTCGTGGAGGAGGACGAGGTCGACGCTCTCGGCGACCTCCGTGAACAGGGCGAAGTTCGTTCCGTCGCCGTCGAATGCCGCGCCGAGGGGATAGGGGCGTCCGGTCCAGGTGAGCATCCGGCCACCGTACGGATGATCTTGGAGTCGGTGTCGTCACCGCGCCGCCCGCACCCCGTCTGTCGCGCGCCCGGCCCTGGTGTGCCGCGGTCCCGACACGCCGCCGGGCCGCGGCTGCCGAAGCAGACCGCGGCCCGGTGCGACCGCTGCGGACGGAGCGCGATGCCGGTGTCACATCGCCGGTGTCGGGCGTACGAGCCTGCGTGGGACGGTCAGTTCGGGTCCGTGCGCACGGGCTGCCGGGGCGGCGGCCACGAGGGGATCGGTGACCGCTGAGCCCGCGAACGCCGGGACCGGTACCTCGCGCGGCATCTCGAGCGCCTCGTTGAGGGTGGGCGCGGGGCCGACGGGGAGCAGCGGGGCGCGCTCGCCGAGACGGGCCCGGCGGGAGAACCAGATGATCTTTCCCGTGGGCGTGGGGCAGCCGCCCCAGCCGTCGCTCAGCGCGGCGATCTCCGCGAGGCAGCCTTCCGGGGCGTAGTGCGGGCCCGGCAGGTCGCGCTCGTGGTCGGACACCGCGGTGATCAGGTGCTGTCCGTTCCACCACATCTCGACGTCCGTGTTCTTGTCCGTGGCGTGCTCGTCGATCGTGTGGAGCAGCACCTCGACACCGCGGCAGACGGGGTCGACGAGAATGTCCAGCTTCCAGTACCGGAGGTGGGCGGCCAGGATGCGCCTGACCTGTGAGACACGTTCCGAGCTGACCTCGACGTCGAGGTGGTAGTAGCAGGGCACTGCGGTATTCATCTTCTTCGGCTCCTCACCGGCGAAGCTCCCGCTCGTCGCTCGCCCCCTGTGGGCCGTACCCCGAACACGTAGCGTGAGCGCTGATCGCTCCTGAGTCACCCCAGGATGAGAGTGCTACTCCATTCGTGCAACACGAGGAGCCGCTTCCGCCGCCGTCGAAGCTCCAACAGGACGGGAAGTGCCGCCAAATGCACCATAGGACGGGGTACCGATCGGCGTAACGGTTCGGCACCTCTCCGTGCACGGCCCCCGCGCACCGACCCGGTGCACCGTGCGCTCCAAGAGTGGGAAGTGAACAGCGACATGTTGCTGCCTACCAAAACCGAAGTCGCCAGTCATCTGGCGCAGTACCGCGCATGGGAACGCCTGCGGCTCGCGGCACCCGCCGACCGTCAGGTTCGGGCCCACTTCGAGGACACGGCCTACACGCTGTGCGTGCTGATGGGAAAGCGCTGCGGACGGGAGGCCGCCGACGCGGCCGAGCGTTATCTCCGCCCCAACGTGGAGCATCCGCCGATGGCCGCACCGCCACTCGCGGCACCCGCGGTCGCGGTCGCCGCCCTCAGCGGGCGCTGAGGCCGGACCGTCCGGCAGAAGCGGGAGGCCGGCCGACACGCCTGAACCAGGACATTTCCTGACAGGCCGAGCCCGGTCGGCTCCCGTAGCGTGTCGCCGGAGGGACGCAGCCCGTCGATGACAGCCTGCTGTGCCCGGCCGCGCGCCGGGCCCAACCGGTGTGCGAGTGACGGTGCGTCCCGTGGCGCATGTGAACCCGGCGGGCCCCCGACCGAGAGCGGGCCTGCCTCGAGCACGGCGGAGGTGCAACCGATGAACCCAGGCACGGTGACGGGCCGCGTCCCGATCGTGGACGTACTCCCGGCCGTCGACTGCGGCAGGCGTCCGGCGAAGGCGGTCCCGGGCGAGACGTTCGAGGTCTCCGCCACGCTCTTCGGCGAGGGCCATGCCGCGGTCGCCGCCAATGTCGTGCTGCGCGGCCCCGACGACCGGCCGGGCCCGTGGACCCCGATGCGCGAGCTGTCCCGGGGCAGCGACCGCTGGGGCGCCGACGTCACCCCGACAGGCGTGGGCAACTGGACGTACACGGTGGAGGCATGGATCGATCCCGTGTCCTCGTGGCGTCGGTCCGCCGGCATCAAGGTCCCGGCCGGGATCGACACGGAGGTGATCCTGGAGGAGGGCGCCGCGCTGCACGAGCGGGCCGCCGCCGGTGTCCCGGAGCACGCCGGACGGGACGCGGTGCTCGCGGCCGTGGACGCGCTCCGCGACGAGAGCAGGCCGCCCGCCGCCCGGCACGCCGCGGCCCTCGCGCCGGACGTGACCGCCGCCCTGGCCGAGCACCCCCTGCGCGAACACGTCTCACGCTCGGCGCCCATGCCCCTGCTCGTGGAACGCGAACGGGCGCTGTACGGAGCCTGGTACGAGATGTTCCCGCGCTCCGAAGGCGCCGTGGTCCGCGACCGGGAGCGGCCGGTGAGCGGCACCTTCCGCACGGCGGCCGAGCGCCTTCCCGCCGTCGCCGCCATGGGCTTCGACGTGGTCTACCTCCCGCCGATCCACCCCATCGGCACCACCTTCCGCAAGGGGCCGAACAACACTCTGTCGGCCGACCGGTGGGATGTCGGAGTGCCGTGGGCGGTCGGCTCACCCGAGGGCGGTCACGACGCGATCCACCCCGACCTCGGCACGATCGACGACTTCGACGCCTTCGTGCGCCGGGCCGCGGAACTCGATCTGGAGATCGCGCTGGACTTCGCGCTCCAGTGCTCGCCGGACCATCCGTGGGTGGAGAAGCACCCGGAGTGGTTCCGGCACCGGCCGGACGGCACGATCGCTTACGCGGAGAACCCGCCGAAGAAGTACCAGGACATCTACCCGATCGCCTTCGACCAGGACATGCCGGGCCTGATCGAGGAGACGACCCGGATCCTGCGTTTCTGGATGCGTCACGGGGTCCGCGTCTTCCGCGTCGACAACCCGCACACCAAGCCCGTCATGTTCTGGGAGCGGGTGATCTCCGACATCAACCGCAGCGACCCGGACGTGGTGTTCCTCGCCGAGGCCTTCACCCGGCCACCCGTCATGCAGGCGCTCGCCAAGGCCGGTTTCCAGCAGTCGTACACCTACTTCACCTGGCGCGACACGAAGCAGGAGCTCACCGAGTACCTCACGGAGCTCTCACGGGACACGGCCGCCTACATGCGTCCCAACCTGTTCGTGAACACGCCCGACATCCTGCCCGGCTACCTCCGGAAGGGCGGCCGCCGCGCCTTCGAGGTGCGTGCCGTGCTCGCGGCCACGCTCTCCCCGACCTGGGGGGTGTACGCCGGGTACGAGCTGTGCGAGAACACACCGGTCCGCGAGGGCAGCGAGGAGTATCTGCACTCGGAGAAGTACGAACTGCGGCCGCGTGACTGGGAGTCGGCCGAACGGGCGGGACGTTCCATCGCCCCGCTCATCACCACCCTGAACCGCGTCAGGCGGAACCACGGCGCCCTGCGCCTGCTCAGGAACCTCCATTTCCATCACACCGACAACGACGCGCTGATCGCGTACAGCAAGCGCTCGGGCCCCGACACGGTCGTGGTGGTCGTCAACCTCGACCCCCACCACACCCAGGAGGCGACGGTTTCTCTGGACATGCCTCAGCTCGGACTCGACGCGCACGCGAGCGTGCCGGTCCGCGACGAGCTGACCGGCGAGACATTCCAATGGGGCAGGACGAACTACGTGCGACTGGAACCGGGCCGCGCGCCCGCGCACATCCTCACCGTCCTGCGACCGTCCTCACCGCCCACCGGAGGGTCACCCACCACATGATCGTCAACAAGCCCGTCCCGGACACCTTCGAGGACACCCCCACCAAGGACCGGGACCCCGACTGGTTCAAACGCGCCGTCTTCTACGAGGTCCTCGTCCGCTCCTTCCAGGACAGCAACGGCGACGGGGTCGGCGACCTCAAGGGCATCACGTCCAGGCTGGACTATCTCCAGTGGCTGGGCGTCGACTGCCTCTGGCTGCCACCCTTCTTCAAGTCCCCGCTGCGGGACGGCGGTTACGACGTCTCCGACTACACGGCGGTCCTGCCGGAGTTCGGCAATCTGGCCGACTTTGTGGAGTTCGTCGACGCCGCGCACCAGCGCGGGATGCGCGTGATCATCGACTTCGTCATGAACCACACCAGCGACCAGCACCCGTGGTTCCAGGAGTCCCGCAACGACCCCGACGGGCCGTACGGCGATTACTACGTCTGGGCCGACGACGACAAGCAGTACGAGGACGCGCGGATCATCTTCGTCGACACCGAGGCGTCGAACTGGACGTTCGACCCGGTGCGCAAGCAGTACTACTGGCACCGCTTCTTCTCCCACCAGCCCGACCTCAACTACGAGAACCCGCGCGTCCAGGAGGAGATCCTCGCCGCACTGCGCTTCTGGCTGGACCTCGGCATCGACGGCTTCCGGCTCGACGCGGTGCCCTACCTCTACGCGGAGGAAGGCACCAACTGCGAGAACCTCCCCGCTTCCCACGCCTTCCTCAAGCGCGTACGGGCCGAGGTCGACGCGCACTATCCAGACACGGTGCTGCTCGCCGAGGCCAACCAGTGGCCCGAAGACGTGGTCGACTACTTCGGCGACTACGCCTCCGGCGGCGACGAATGCCACATGGCGTTCCACTTCCCGGTCATGCCCCGCATCTTCATGGCCGTGCGCAGGGAGTCGCGCTACCCGGTCTCGGAAATCCTGGCCAAGACCCCCGCCATCCCGTCGAGTTGCCAGTGGGGCATCTTCCTGCGCAACCACGACGAGCTGACGCTCGAAATGGTCACCGACGAAGAGCGCGACTACATGTACGCGGAGTACGCCAAGGACCCGCGGATGCGCGCCAACATCGGTATCCGCCGCCGTCTCGCGCCCCTCCTCGACAACGACCGCAACCAGATCGAGCTGTTCACCGCACTCCTGCTCTCCCTGCCCGGCTCGCCGATCCTCTACTACGGCGACGAGATCGGCATGGGCGACAACATCTGGCTCGGCGACCGCGACGCCGTGCGCACACCGATGCAGTGGACACCCGATCGCAACGCCGGCTTCTCCTCCTGCGACCCGGGCCGGCTCTCGCTCCCCACGATCATGGACCCCGTCTACGGCTACCAGGTCACGAACGTGGAAGCGTCCATGTCGTCCCCGTCCTCGCTGCTGCACTGGACACGCCGGATGATCGAGATCCGCAAACAGAACGAAGCATTCGGCCTCGGCTCCTACACCGAACTGCCCTCGTCCAACCCGGCCGTGCTCGCCTTCCTGCGCGAAGCCCCCCCGACCGAGGACAAGGGGGACGACCTCGTCCTGTGCGTGCACAACTTCTCGCGCTTCGCCCAGCCCACCGAACTCGACCTCCAGGCCTTCGACGGCCGCCACCCGGTCGAGCTCATCGGTGGCGTCCGCTTCCCCGCCATCGGCCGGCTCCCGTACCTGCTGACCCTCGCGGGCCACGGCTTCTACTGGTTCCGGCTCCGCAAGGAAGCCGTCAGCACCACGTGGTGACCGGCGGCCCCACGCCCCTGGGACCGTCTGTTCACCCTCGAAAGGAGTCGTCGCCATGCCCAAGGCCGCACTGCAGAGTCCGACCGGCGTCAGCCCCTCTCTGCTGCTGAACTCACTCGCCGGTCTGCTCCACGAATGGCTCCCCCGGCAGCGCTGGTTCGCGGGAAAGGGCCGGCCCGTCACCGGACTGACCCTGGCCTCGATGACCGAGCTGCACCCGGGCTGCCTGCACCTGCTGGTGCGCGCCGAGCACGCCGAGCAGGTGACCCGCACCGGCTCGGGCACGCCCCCCGCCGACAATCTCTACCAACTCCTGCTCGGTGTGAGGGAGATGCTGCCGCCCTCGCTCGCGCCCGCCTTCATCGGCCGCGCGACCGAGGGCCCGCTGACCGGTCTCATGGTGTACGACGCCTTCCAGGAGCCCCGCTCGGCCGGGCTGCTCCTCGAGCGGCTGCGCCACCCGGGCGCGGCGGGCCCCCTGCGCTTCGAACGCGACCCGCAGGTCACCGTGCCCGCGGGGCTCACGCCGCGCGTCCTCGACGCCGAGCAGTCCAACACGTCGCTGGTGTACGGGGATTCGTACATCCTGAAGGTCTTCCGACGTGTCCAGGCCGGCGTCAACCCGGATCTGGAGGTGCCGCAGGCGCTCGCCCGGCAGGGCTGCACCCGCGTGCCGGGACCCGTGGCCTGGTTCCGTACGTCGCAGCCCCAGCAGGCGACACTCGGCGTCCTCCAGCCGTTCCTGCCCGACGCGGACGACGGCTGGACCCTCGCGCTCCGGTCCCTCTCCTCCGGCAGGGACTTCACCGACGAGGCGTACGAACTGGGACGGGCGACCGCCGAGGTCCATCTCGCGCTGACCGCGGCCTTCCCCGTCGACGCACCTGAGCCCCACCGCAACCGGCGCCTCGCCGCCGCGATGACCGAGCGCCTCGAATCCACGGCCCGCTCCGTGCCCGCGCTGCTCCCGCACGCGCCGGGGCTGCGCGCCGCGTTCGACGCGTTCGCGCTCGTCGACGTGGCGCGACCCGCGCAGCGCATCCACGGCGACCTCCATCTGGGTCAGGTGCTGTGGTCGGGGCAGCAGTGGTTCGTCATCGACTTCGAGGGCGAGCCGGCCCGCCCGCTCGCCGAACGCCGCCACGCGCAGTCCCCCGTACGCGATGTCGCGGGCATGCTCCGCTCCTTCGACTACGCGGCCCGCACCCGCCTGCCCTGGCGGCCGGAGTGGTCGCTGCGCTGCCGGGACGCGTACTGCGCCGGCTACGCGGCCGAGTCGAAGTCGGACCCGCGCGAGGAACCCGACCTGCTCCGCGCCTACGAGACGGACCGCGCCCTTTACGAAGTCCTGTACGAGGCGCGGCACCGGCCCGACTGGCTGCCCGTCCCGATGGCGGCGATCAGCCGCCTCGCCGAACCCCGTTGACCCAGGCGGCGGCAACCTCGCCGTCCGCCTGCCGAACCCATCCCGCCCGAGGAGACAAAACCGTGGCAGCTCGCAAAACCTCCGCCCCCAAGACTGCCAAGCCCGGCAAGCTGGGCCCCGGTCGCCTCACCGTCCCGCCCGCCCCCGCGATGGACGAATCGGACCGCGGACGTCTCCTGTGGGGTCAGCATCACGACCCGCACTCCCTGCTGGGCGTGCACCCGGTGGACGGCGGTGTCGCGTTCCGGGTGCTGCGGCCGTACGCCCAGGCCGTCGCCGTGTCGGTCGAGGGCCGGCGCCTGGAGCTGCACGACGAGGGTGACGGTCTGTTCACCGCGGTGCTGCCGCTCGACGCGATTCCCGCGTACACGCTGCTCGTGACGTACGACGGGGACGAGCGGGAGGTCGAGGACCCCTATCGCTTCCTGCCCGCGCTCGGGGAGTTCGACCTGCATCTGATCGGCGAGGGGCGGCACGAGGAGCTGTGGACCGCTCTCGGCGCCCAGCCGATGACGCACGAAGGGGTCGCGGGTACCCGGTTCACGGTGTGGGCGCCGAACGCCCGGGGCGTGCGCGTCTGCGGTGACTTCTGCGCCTGGGACGGCACGGCGTTCCCGATGCGGTCGCTCGGTTCGTCGGGCGTGTGGGAGCTGTTCCTGCCGGGCATCGGCGAGGGAACGCTGTACAAGTTCGACATCACCCGCCCCGACGGTTCGCACACCGTACGCGCGGACCCCCTGGCCCGGCGTACGGAGGTGCCGCCCGCGACCGCGTCCGTCGTGACGGAGTCGTCCCACACGTGGGGGGACGCGGCGTGGATGGAGCGGCGCGGGCAGCGGCCGGTGCACGAGGCGCCCTTCTCGGTGTACGAGGTGCATCTGCCGTCCTGGCGCCCGGGACTGAACTACCGCCAGCTCGCTGACCGGCTCGCCTCCTATGTGAGCGATCTGGGCTTCACGCACGTCGAGTTCATGCCGGTGGCGGAGCATCCCTTCGGCGGGTCGTGGGGCTACCAGGGCACCGGCTTCTACGCCCCGACGTCCCGCATGGGCTCCCCCGACGACTTCCGCCACCTCGTCGACACCCTCCACCAGGCGGGGATCGGCGTGATCGTGGACTGGGTGCCGGCTCACTTCCCGAAGGACGACTGGGCGCTGGCGGGCTTCGACGGCACCGCCCTGTACGAGCCGCAGGACCCGCGCCGCGCCGAGCACCCCGACTGGGGCACCCTCGAGTTCGACTACGGTCGCAAGGAGGTCCGCAACTTCCTGGTGGCCAACGCCGTGTACTGGTGCGAGGAGTTCCACATCGACGGCCTGCGGGTCGACGCCGTGGCCTCCATGCTCTACCTCGACTACTCGCGTGAGGAAGGACAGTGGTCGCCGAACGAGCACGGCGGCCGCGAGAACCTCGATGCCGTGGCCTTCCTCCAGGAGATGAACGCGACGGTGTACCGGCGCTGCCCCGGTGTCGTCACCATCGCGGAGGAGTCGACCGCCTGGGACGGCGTCACGCGGCAGACCCACCACACCGGCCCCGGCGGTTTCGGTGGCCTCGGCTTCGGCCTGAAGTGGAACATGGGCTGGAGCCACGACTCGCTCGCGTACATCGTGCACGAGCCCGTGCACCGCAAGTACCACCACAACGAGCTGACGTTCTCGATGGTGTACGCCTACAGCGAGAACTATCTCCTTCCTCTCTCGCACGACGAAGTGGTGCACGGCAAGCGCGCCCTCGTGTCGAAGATGCCCGGTGACTGGTGGCAGCGGCGCGCCGACCACCGCGCGTACCTGGGTTTCATGTGGGCCCACCCCGGCAAGCAACTCCTGTTCATGGGGCAGGAGTTCGCCCAGGGAGCCGAGTGGTCGGAGGCGCACGGCCCGGACTGGTGGCTCCTCGACCCGGCCTACGACGCCGAGCCGGACCACCGTGGAGTTCTCGACCTGGTGCGTGACCTCAACCACGAGTACGCGGCCGCTCCCGCCCTGTGGGAACGGGACACCACGCCCGCCGGGTTCTCGTGGATCACCGCGGACGCGGCCGACGACAACGTCCTCGCCTTCCTCCGGTTCGCGGCGGACGGCACTCCCCTGCTGGCCGTGTGCAACTTCTCCCCTGCGGTCCGCGAGGACTACCGGCTCGGCGTGCCCGACTCGGTCCCCGGCTGGTCCGAGGTCCTCAACACGGACGCGGCGCGGTACGGCGGCGGCGGCGTCGTCAACTCCGGTGTCCTCAAGCCGGACCCGGAACCGAGCCACGGCCGGCCCGTCTCGCTCCGTCTGACGGTGCCGCCACTGGCGACGGTGTGGCTGCGTCCGGCCTGACCGTCGAGACGTCGCCCGAAGCCGCCGCCGCACGCGGGGCGGCGGCCACGGCCGCCGGGAGGTCGGCCGCACCGGCTCCCGGGCGGCAGGGTGACATCAGAGCCCGGGCGTCGCCCGGTGAGCGATCAAGGGGCTGGTTGCGTCTCCCCTCAGACCCCGTACCCGCAGGATCCGCCCGCCAGCAGGTCTTCGACCTCGCTGTGGGCGGCGTTGACGATGGCCGTCACCGCTTGCGCCGCTTCGGCCGAGCGGCCCGCGGCCACCGCTTCGGCCACCTCCTGGTGGCGGCGCACTGCCGCCATGTCGATGTCGTGCGGCATCAGGGACAGCTCGCGGCGGGCCACGAGGAGTTCCTCCGTCACCTCCGCGAGCTGGGCGAACATGCCGTTGCCCGATGCCCCGAGCAGCGCTCGGTGGAAGGCCGCGTCCGCCTCGACGAAGCCGGCACTGTCGCCGCTCCGGGCCGCGCTCGCCATGGCGCGGGCGTGCTCCGACAGAGCCTGCCGGGCCTCCGCGTCACCGCTCGCCGCGGCGAGGGCCGCTGCGGAGGGCTCCACCGCGGCGCGCAGCTCGGCCAGTTCGCGCAGCTGGACCTCGCGGCGGGGTGAGGCGAGGCGCCAGCGGATGACCTGGGGGTCGTAGAGGTTCCACTCGGGCATCGGGCGGACCGTGATGCCGATACGCGGGCGGCTGGTCACCGCCCTCTTGGACTCGAGCACCCGGACGGCCTCGCGCGCGACCGTGCGTGAGACGCCGTACCGCTCCTGGACGTCCTCCAGGCGCAGGACCTCCCCGGCGCGGATCTCGTCCGCCGCGAGGGACAGGCCGATCCGGTCGACCACCTGCCCGTGCAGGCCCTGAAGTTCCACGCCACTCCCTGTGTCGTCGTGTGCATCGCGTGCCGGTGATCCCGTCCGGTGCGTTGTCGATTGTCACACCTCCGGCGGGAATCGGAGCACTGGGTGTGCCCTGCCAGCGGCATCATCGCAGCAGCTCAGGCACCATTTCGGCGAACTCGGCGCAGAACCGGTCGATCGTGGCGATCTCCTCGCTGTCCAGGGTGTGCCCGGGTGCCCTGCAGTGCGCGGAGCCGAACCAGCCGCGGCGCACGGATATCTCCTTCTCCGCCGCGACGATCAGCTCGACGCCCTGCATCCAGTAGGAGAGGTACGGCGTCATACGGGTGTGCAGGTCGACGGCGCCCGTCTCGTCGCCGCGCTCCCAGCGGCGCCACAGCTCCACGTACAACTCCGTGAAGGAGCAGCCCGGCTGGACGCCGATCGCGCCGCGGCGCAGGGCGTCGGGGAGCTGGAGTCCGGCGTATCCGACCAGGGCGGGCAGCGGGCGCTCTCCCTGGGCCAGCGCCGCGATGAGGCGTCCGGGCGGCGCCGACTCGACCTTCACCCAGCGGAGATTGGGGTGTTCCGCGGCGAGGGTGTGCAGGGTGGCCGCGTCCAGGGCGGTGCCTGTCTGGGCGGGGGCGTACTGGACGACGACGGGCAGTGGGTCCACTGCGGCGAGCACCGACCGTACGTGGGTGAGCACGGCGTCCCGTGATGGGCCGAGGAAGTGCGGTGGCAGGACGTTGACCGCGTCGGCCCCGCGCTCGGCGGCGCTGACGGCCTGGGCGACAGCGTGCCGGGTGGCGTGGTCGGGGACGGACACGATCGCGGCGGCGTCCGTCCGGTCGCGCGTGCGCTCCAGGAGAAGACCGGTGAGCAGGTCCCGCTCGCCCGCGTCGAGCTTGTGGAACTCGCTCGCGAAGCCCGGGAACATCACGGAGCCGACGCCGGTGTCGAGGACGCGTTCGACGACCGTGGCGAAGCCGTCGGGGTCGAGGGCGCCGTCGTCGCGGAAGGGGACCTCGAGTACGGGCGAGACACCGCGGACGAGGGAGTCGACGTCCTTCGTCGGCATCTTCGGATCTTTCGTCAACTTTTCTGCTTCCTCAGTGCTCATGACGGTCCCTCAGAAGGCCTGGCGGGGCGCGGCGGAGTCGCTGGCACCCACCAGGAAGTCGAGGTCCACGCCGGTGTCGGCCTGGGTGACGTGCTGGGTGTACAGGTAGGTCCAGCCACGGTCGGCGGGCGGCGTCGGCGGCTGCCACTCGCTGCGGCGCCGTTCCAGTTCGGCGTCCTCGACCAGTACGTCGAGGCGTCGCGCGGGCACGTCGAGGCGTACGTCGTCCCCCGTGCGTACGAGGGCGAGCGGGCCGCCGACCGCGGCCTCGGGCGCGACGTGCAGGACACAGGTGCCGAAGGCGGTGCCGGACATGCGGGCGTCGGAGATGCGGACCATGTCGCGCACCCCTGCGTCCAGGAGCTTCTTCGGGAGCTGGAGGTTGCCGACCTCGGGCATACCGGGGTAGCCCTTGGGGCCGGTGTTGCGGACGATGAGGACGGTGTCGGCCGTGACGTCCAGGTCGGGGTCCTCGGCGACGGCGAGGTAGTCCTCCAGGGAGTCGAAGACGAGCGCGGGCCCGGTGTGGCTGAGCAGCTTCGGGCCGGCGGCCGACTGCTTGATGACGGCGCCGTTCGGCGCGAGGTTGCCGCGCAGGACGGCGGTGCCGGTGCCGGCGGGCTGCACCGGGCGGTCCATGGGGCGGATCACCTCGCGGTCGTGGACCTGTGCGCCCTCGCAGTTGTCGACGAGGCCGCGTCCGGTGACGGTGACCGTGTCGCGGTGGAGCTGGTCGCGCAGGTCGTTGACGAGCGCGGGCAGTCCGCCGGCGTACGCGAACTCCTCCATGAGGAAGCGCCCCGACGGCATCAGGTCGATGAGCAGCGGAAGTTCGGCGCCGAGACGGTCGAAGTCGTCGAGGGCGAGCGGCACGCCGAGGCGGCCCGCGATGGCGAGGAGGTGGACGACGGCGTTGGTGGAGCCGCCGATGGCCGCGTTGATCCGGATGGCGTTCTCGAAGGCGGCGCGCGTCATGATGCGCGCCGGGGTGAGGTCGCTGCCGGCGAGTGCGACGGCGCGGGCGCCGGTCTCCTCGGCGAGGGTGCCGCGGCGTGCGTCGACCGCGGGCAGGCCCGAGCCGCCGGGGAGCATCATGCCGAGGGCCTCGGTCAGGCACGCCATGGTGGAGGCGGTGCCCATCGTCATGCAGTGACCGGCGCTGCGGTTGAGGGAGCTCTCGAACTCGGTGAACTCCTCCTGGGTGATGGTCCCGGCCCGCAGTTCCTCGGTCATGCGCCAGATGTCCGTGCCCGAGCCGACGTTGCGGCCCTGGAAGCGCCCGTTGAGCATCGGGCCGCCGGTGAAGACGATCGCGGGGACGCCCGCGCTCGCGGCGCCCATGAGGGCGGCGGGGGTGGTCTTGTCGCAGCCGGTGAGCAGGACGACGGCGTCCAGGGGGTTGGCCCGTATCTGTTCCTCGATCTCCATCGCGGCGAGGTTGCGGTAGAGCATCGAGGTGGGGCGCAGGAACGGCTCACCCAGGGACATGGCGGGGAATTCGAGGGGGAAGCCGCCGGCCTGGAGGACGCCGCGCTTCACGGCGTCCGCGATGAGCTGGAGGTGGCCGTTGCAGGGCGTCAGTTCGGAGAAGGTGTTGCAGATGCCGATGACCGGGCGGCCGTCGAAGTTGTGACCGCCGCGGCCCGTCGCGCGCAGGTGGTGGCGGGAGATGAAGCCGTTCTTGCCTCCGTCGCCGAACCAGGCGCGGGAGCGCAGCGGCGCCTCGCTGTCGGCGGGCGTGGGTTCGAGCGCGGCCATGTGTGGTCCTTCCGGTGCGATGCCGGGGCCGTGACGGCGGCCGTGATCAAGCCGTGTCCGACGCACCCCTTCAATGGTGCTATCAAATCACGATACGGTCCCGGCGTGTCCAGAGGATCGACGCGGATCCGGCACGAACGACGTGGGAGAGCCGTGGAATCGACAGTCATGAAGGCGGTGACCTGGCGGCTGATGCCGTTCCTGGTCCTGCTGTATCTGGTGGCGTACATAGACCGGTCGAACGTGGGCTTCGCCAAGCTGACGCTCCAGGACCAACTCGGCCTGTCCAACGCCGCGTTCACCTTCGGCCAGGTGGCGTTCTTCATCGCGTACGCGATCTTCGAGGTGCCCAGCAACGTCTACCTCGACCGCTTCGGCGCGCGCCGCTGGTTCACCCGCATCATGCTCAGCTGGGGCGTGGTGACCGTACTGACGGCGCTGGTCAGCAACGACTGGCAGTTCTACGCCGCGCGCTTCCTGCTCGGCGTCGCCGAGGCCGGCTTCTACCCCGGAGTCCTCTACTACCTCACCAAGTGGTACCCGTACCGCTACCGGGCGCGCATGACCGGCTGGTTCATGATGTCCGCGCCGCTCGCCTTCATCATCGGCAACCCCGTGATGGGCGCGCTCGACGACCTCGACGGCACGTTCGGGCTGGAGGGCTGGCAGTGGATCTTCATCGCGACGGGCGTGCCGGCGATCGTGCTCGGCTTCGTCACCCTGCGGCTCCTGCCCGACGGCCCCGACGGCGTGCGCTGGCTCGCGGCCGAGGACCGGGCCTGGATCGCCCGTGAACTCGCCGCCGAGGCGGACGCGTTGGGCGAGCGCGGACACGGCAGCCCGCTGCGCGCGCTGCGCGACAGGCGCGTCGTCCTGCTGTCGCTCTTCTACCTGTGCTTCCCGCTCGGCGCCTACGGACTGAGCTTCTGGCTGCCCACGATCGTCGACGGCTTCGGCGGCCTCTCCACGACGGCCACCGGCTTCATCACCGCCGTCCCGTACGTCTTCGTGGCCATCGGCCTGTACGTCGTGCCGAAACTCGCGGACCGCAGCGGCACCCGCTACCCGTGGATCGCGGGCACCGCCGCCCTCGGCGCCCTCGGTCTCGCTGCCAGCGCCCTGACCGGCAACCACGTGCTGCAGATGGCCTTCATCAGCGTGGCCGCGATGTGCATCTTCGCGGGGCAGCCGGTGCTGTGGTCGCTCCCCTCACGCTTCCTGACGGGAATTCAGGCGGCCTCCGGCATCGCGGTGATCAACGCCGTGGGCAATCTGGGCGGCGGCTTCGGGCCGATGGGAATCGGCGTGGTCGTCGACCGCACGGGGTCGGCCGTGGGCGGCCTGTGGTTCCTGGTCGCCGCCATGGTCATCGCGGCCGTCGCCACACCGGGGATCCGGCGGCTGATCGAGGGCGGGCCTGTGGTGGCGCATGCGTCGCCGGACGCATCGCCGGCCCCTGAGGGGCGCGCAAAGGTCTGAGGCTCGGGGTGGGGCGGCCGAGATGGCCGCCCCACGGCCCACCTCACTCCCCGAGACACTCCCGCACCGACGTGATCAGGCCGTTGGCCCGGGCGTCACCGTGGCCGATCATGCGGTTGGCCACATAGGCGAAGCCGACCCCGAACTCGTCGTCACCGAAGGCGAATTGGCCTCCGGCGCCGTCGTTCCCGAAGCTGCGGGCGCCGAGCATCGGGCGGAACGACGGCGAGTCGAGCAGGAAGCCCGATCCCCAGCGCGCACCGGCGTCGAAGCCGAGCCAGCCCTCACCGGAGGACACCTCGCGCAGCGCGTCGGTCACCGTGTCGGCCGTGAGCAGCCGTTCCCGGCCGTCGACACCGGTGACCGCCGCCGCGTAGAGCCCGGCGAGGCCGCTCGCGGAGGCGACGACACCGGCCCCGGGGAGTTCCATGGCGTGCAGCTCGGGGTCGTTCCAGCCGTGCGGCTCGTCGAGGCCCGGGAAGACGAGCGCGCCGTTCATCGTCACGATGCGGGTCAGCAGGTGCTCCGGGCCGGGCATCCCGGGCCGCCCCTCGGCCTCGGCGAGCCGGGCCGGCGTGCCCAACTCCTCGGCCGGCAGCCCGATCCAGGCCCGCAGGCCCAGCGGGTCACCGACCGTGCGCCGGAAGTACGCGCCCGGAGTGAGGCCGGTGATGCGCCGGATCACCTCACCGATCACGAACCCGAAGACGTGGCCGTGGTACTCGTACGCGGTGCCCGGCTCCCACAGCGGCTTCTGGTCCTCGATCGCGCGGGTCACCGGCGTCCATTCGGCGATCTCGTCGAAGCCGAGCACCCGGTCGAGGGCGGGGATTCCCGCGCGGTGCCCGAGGACCATGCGGCAGGTGATGTCCTCCTTGCCCTGCTGCGCGAACTCCGGCCAGTACCGGCCGACCGGGGCGTCGAGATCCAACTTCCCTTCCTGCGCGAGGAGATGGGCACTGAGGCTCACGAGTCCCTTGGCGCAGGAGAAGACCGGGACGACGGTGTCCTGTTCCCACGCGCGCCCGGTCCGCGCGTCTGCGACCCCGCCCCACAGGTCGACGACCTTGCGTCCGCCCGCGAACACCGTGACCGCCGCGCCGAGTTCGGGAAACTCGTCGAAGTTCCGCGCGAACACGTCGGCGACGTCCCCGAATCGTTCGTCGGCCCATCCGTGGTGCTGCCCCATCGTGTCCCGTCCTCCGCGTGGTCGTGGCGCGGGACCACCGCAGCAAGCTGCTGCCGTACGACCCCGGTTGTCGAAACGATCACGGTACGGGGGGATGTCGCGCGTCTCGAACGATTTACGCGCGACCACGGCCGGCCATGCCGAAGTGCCGGGGCGCACCGCAGTGGGCCCCGGCACCTCGCAGTGCGTTACGCGATATCGATGATCGTGCGCAGCGCCTCACCGGTGTGCATCTGGCGCAGCGCCTCGTTGATCTCCGTCAGCGGCACGTGGTGCGTGATCATCGAGTCCAGGTCGATGCGGCCCGCGCGCCACAGGTCGATGATCGTGGCGTAGGTGCGGCGGATGTCGTCGCCGCCGTAGAACGAGGGCAGGATCGCCTTCTCGCTCATGACGAGTTCGCCCATGCTGATGTCGGGCAGGTCCGTGCGGGAGCCGGCGCCGACCAGGCACACCGTGCCACCGAGGCGGGTCGCGTCGTAGGCGGCGCGCAGCGCGCCGGGGCTGCCGACCGCCTCGAAGGCGTAGTCGAAGCCGAAGCCGCCGGTCAGGCGCTTGACGGCGTCCGGCAGCTCTTCGGGCGCGACGGCCTCGGTGGCGCCGAACTTCAGGGCCATCTCGCGGCGGTTGGCGGTCGGGTCGACGGCAATGATCCGCGCCGCCCCGGCGACCTTGGCACCCTGGAGGATGCTGATGCCGACGCCGCCGAGTCCGATCACGACGACCGACGAACCGGGTTTCACCTTGGCCGTGTTGAGGGCGGCGCCGATGCCGGTGGTGACACCGCAGCCGATCAGGGCGGCGATCTCGTAGGGGACGTCGTCCGGGATCGGGATCGCCGCGTACGCCGCGATGACCGTCTCCTCGGCGAACGTGCCGGCGCCGAGCATGCCGGGGACGATCGTCTCGCCGTCCTTGAAGTTGGGGTTGCCGAGGTTGCGGTAGCCGCTGCGGCACATGTGCCCCTCGCCCCTCTTGCAGGACGAGCAGACGTCGCAGGGCGGCATCCAGCAGACGATGACGCGGTCGCCGGGCTTGACGTGGGTGACGCCCTCGCCGACCTCGACGACCTCGCCCGCGCCCTCGTGGCCGGGGATGAACGGCGCCGGGTGCTGGAGCACCCCGCTCATCGCCGACACGTCGGAGTGGCACAGGCCGGCCTTGTGCATCTTGACGCGGACCCGGCCGGGGCCGAAGGAGACGGTCTCGACGTCCCTGACGTCCAGGGTGTCGTCTCCGGTGTGGTGCAGGATTGCTGCGTGCACGGTGTTCTCCTCGGGAGGGGTCGGGTCAGGCCTTGGCAGGAGCAGGGAGGTTGACGGTCTTGTACTCGAAGTAGGCCGAGAGGCCCTCGAGGCCGAACTCGCGGCCGATGCCGGAGTTCTTGTAGCCGCCGAAGGGGGCGGCCAGGTCGAGGCGGAAGCCGTTGACCGTGATGGTCCCGGTGCGCACCTTGCGGGCGACCTCGGTGGCCCGCTCCTCGTCGGCACTGAACACGGCTCCGGACAGGCCGAATTCGGAGTCGTTGGCGAGGGCGACGGCCTCGTCCTCGGTCTCGTAGCGGATGAGGCACACGACCGGGCCGAAGATCTCCTCGCGGGCGATGCGCATGTCGTTGGTGACGTCGCCGAACAGGGTCGGCTCGACGTACCAGCCGGTGGTCAGGCCCGAGGGGACGCCGCCGCCGGTGAGGACCTTGGCTCCCTCCTCCTGACCGATGCGGATGTAGTCGAGGTTCCGCTCCTGCTGCTTCTTCGTCACCATGGGGCCGACCACGGTCCCCGGGTCGGACGGGTCTCCGACCTTGAGTCCGGCGAAGGCACCGGCCAGGACGGCCGCCACCTCGTCGTAGCGGGCGGCGGGCACGAGGACGCGGGTGAGCGCGACGCACGCCTGGCCGCTGTTGGCGGCGCAGGTGCCGCCAACGATGGCGGGCACGGCGACGGCCAGGTCCGCGTCGTCCAGGATGATCGCGGCGGACTTCCCGCCCAGCTCCAGGGAAACCCGGGTGAGGTTCTGGGCCGCGGCGGCCATGATCGCCTTGCCGGCGCCGACCGATCCGGTGAAGGCGACCTTGTCGATGCCCGGGTGCGCCACCAGGTAGGAACTGGTCTCGCGGTCGGCCGGCAGGGCGCTCAGCACACCCTCCGGCAGTCCGGCATCGGCGCACACCTGCGCCAGCCACAGCGCGTCGAGCGGAGTCTCCGGGGACGGCTTGAGGACGACGGTGCAGCCCGCGAGCAGGGCCGGGGCGAGCTTGCCCGCGATCGTCATCTGGGGCACGTTCCACGGCGTGATCGCGGCGACGACGCCGACGGGCTCGCGGCGTACGAGGACGGGTCCGCCGGCGCCCTGGCGCTCGTCCTCCTCCTGGAAGCGCCCGGCGGCGGCGATGGCCGTACCGAAGGCGCCGACCGCGGACAGGGCCTGGCCGCGCACCGAGAACAGCATGGGCGAGCCGTTCTGCAGCGTGACCAGCTCGGCGAGCTCCTGGTGGCGGGCGGCTAGCGCGTCCTTGATGCGGGTGACGACCTCGATGCGCTCCTTGAGCGGGAGCCGCGGCCACGGGCCGTGGTCGAACGCCTCGCGGGCGGCGGCGACCGCGCGGTCCACGTCCTCGGGCGTCGCGTGCGGCACACGGCCGACGACCCGCTCGGTCACCGGCGAGATCACCTCGATGGTGTCGGGGCCGGCCGGCTCGGCCCAGCGGCCGCCGATGAAGAGCGTGCGGTGTTCCACGACGGCGTTGCTGTCGGTCATGTGCTTGGTCCTCGCTTCTTTGCGCATGCCGGGGTTCCGGCCGGATTCGTGAGACGTCCAGGACAGTCGACGGAAGTGAACGGCCTCCTGTCCATGGACGCACCAGGAGGGCATGAATACCAGGCCACGTAGCGAGCAAGTTAATCCACACTAACCACCAAGTCCATACCTGCCGGACACCTCGACACCCTGGACAGGCAGGTTATTGCGGATTAACTTAGGGGTCGTTCGGCGAGTGCGCCGGACACGCGAGGAAGGAACCGTGACCGTGCGTCGCAGGGTGTTCACCAAGGACCACGAGGCATTCCGGACGACCGTCCGCGAGTTCATCGCCGAGCAGGTCGCCCCCCACTACGCGGACTGGGAGCGGCAGGGTCACGTCCCCCGCGACCTGTACCGAAAGCTCGGCGACCTCGGCGTCTTCGGCATCAACGTGCCGGAGGAGTACGGCGGCGCGGGTGTCACCGACTTCACGTACCAAGCCGTGATCCGCGAGGAGTGCGGGCGCGCGGGCGTCGGGTTCGGCGCGGAATCCGTGCACACCTGCCTGGTGCTTCCCTACCTGCTCGAGTTCGGCAGCGAGGAGCAGAAGAAGCGCTGGCTGCCGGGCTTCCTGTCCGGCGAGATCATGACGGCGATCGCCATGACCGAGCCCGGCACCGGCTCCGACCTGGCCGCCATCGCCACCCGCGCCAGGCTCTCCGACGACGGCACGCACTACGTCCTCGACGGCGCCAAGACGTTCATCACCGGCGGAGCACAGGCCGACCTGATCCTGGTCGTGTGCCGCACCGCCGCGTACGACCCCGCCGACCGCCGCGGCGGCCTCTCGATCCTGTGCGTGGACACGACGGCCGAGGGCTTCGCCGTGGGACGCAAGCTGGACAAGATCGGCCTGCGCGCGCAGGACACCGCAGAGCTGTCCTTCACCGACGTCAAGGTGCCAGTGGGCGACCTGCTCGGCCAGGAGGGCGCGGCCTTCACCTACCTCACCCACAACCTCGCGGTGGAACGCCTCGGCGCCGCCATCAACGCCTACGCCAACGCGGCCGGCGCCATCGGCTTCGCCAAGGAGTACGTCAGCGAACGTCAGGTCTTCGGCAAGCCGGTCGCCGCGTTCCAGAACACCAAGTTCGTGCTCGCCGAGTGCGCCACCGAGGTCGAGGCCGCGCAGGCCCTCGTGGACCGCGCCCTGGAGGAGCACGCGGCGGGCGAACTTGCTCCCGCCGACGCCGCCAAGGCCAAGCTCTTCTGCACGGAGGTCGCGGGCCGCGTTGTCGACAAGTGCCTCCAACTGCACGGCGGTTACGGCTACATGCTCGAATACCCGATCGCGCGCCTCTACGCGGACACCCGCGTCAACCGGATTTACGCCGGGACCAGCGAGGTCATGAAGACGATCATCGCCAAGGACCTCGGGCTCTGAGCCCCCGCTCCCCCACCCCTCTCTCCCTCAGGCTCCCCAGGAGGACCCCATGCGCGACGCAGTGATCGTCGACGCCGTACGCACCCCCGTCGGCAAGCGCGGCGGCTCGCTCTCGCGACTGCACTCCGCCTCGCTCTCCGCCCATGTGCTGAACGCCCTGGTCGAGCGCGTCGGATTCGACCCGGCCCTCGTCGACGACGTGATCTGGGGCTGCGCCTCGGCGGTCGGCATGCAGGCCGGCTGCGTCGGCCGCGCAGCCGTACTGGCCGCGGGCTGGCCCGAGTCCGTCCCGGCGGTCACCGTCGACCGCCAGTGCGGCTCCTCGCAGCAGGCCGTGCACCAGGCCGCGGCAGGGGTGATCTCCGGCCAGTACGACGTGGCCGTGGCAGGCGGTGTCGAGATCATGAGCCGGCTGCCCCTCGGCACCACGCGCGGCGACGGCTCGTTCGGCGAGCCCTTCGGCCCCGACGTCTTCGACCGCTACGACGGCATCCGCTTCAACCAGGGCATAGGTGCACAGATGATCGCCGACGAGTACGGCATCACCCGCACCGAGATGGACCAGCACGGCCTGGACTCCCACGCCCGCGCCGCCAGGTCCGTCGACGAGGGCCGCTTCAAGGACCAGATCGCCCCGATCACGGTCACCGACGAGAACGGCACCACCCGCGTCTTCGACACCGACGAGGGCGTGCGCCGCGGCTCCACCCTGGACAAGCTCGCCGGCCTCAAGCCCGCCTTCAAGGAGGACGGCACCATCACCGCGGGCAACGCCTCGCAGGTCTCCGACGGCACCGGTGCGCTGCTGGTGACGACCAGCGAGTTCGCGAAGGCGCAGGGCTGGACCCCCATGGCCCGCGTCCACACCGCCGTGGTCGCCGGCACCGACCCGGTCACCATGCTCAAGGGCCCCATCCCGGCCACCGCCAAGGCGCTCAAGAAGGCTGGCCTGTCCATCGACGACATCGGCGCGTTCGAGATCAACGAGGCGTTCGCCTCGGTCACCCTGGCCTGGCTGCGCGAGACCGGCGCCGACTACGAGCGGATGAACCCGCTCGGCGGCGCCATGGCCATCGGCCACCCCATCGGCGGCTCGGGCGCCCGCATCATGACCACGCTCGTCCACCACATGCGCGACAACGGCATCCGCTACGGGCTCCAGTCCATGTGCGAGGGCGGCGGCATGGCCAACTCCACCATCCTCGAACTCGTCTGAAGGACGGCCCCTGATGCCCGCCACGCCCCTCGCGACCACCGCGACCACCGCGACGACCGCGACGACCGAGCCGGACAACGGGACGGAGCCGGGCCGCGGCGGGGACTTCGGTGGCTTCCTGAACCTGGAGCAACTCGACCGCGACCTGTTCCGCGCCTTGTGCCACGCCGGCATCCCGCTGCGCGCCTTCGGCGGACAGGTCGCCGCCCAGGCCCTCACGGCCGCGGGCCGTACCGTGCCCGAGGACCGGGTCGTGCATTCGCTGCACGGCTACTTCCTGCGCGCCGGGGACACGGCACGCCCCCTCGTCTATTCGGTGGAGCGGGTCAGGGACGGCTCGTCGTACCTGTCGCGCCGGGTCACCGCCGTCCAGGGCGGTGAGATCGTGTTCACCCTCTCCGCCTCCTTCAAGAAGCGGGAGCGGACCGCGGACCGCCAGATGGCGATGCCGGACACACCCGACCCGCGTTCGCTGCCCGACATGTACGAGATCTGGTCGCGGAACAACCCCGAGGACTACGCGCAGGCGGAGTTCCGCCGGGTCCTGGAGATGCGCTACGTTCCCGGGCCGAGCGAACCGACGCCCGGGCTGACGGAGCAGAAGCTCTGGATGCGCTCAGCCGGACCGTTGCCCGACGATCCGATGCTGCACGCCTGCGCCCTGGCGTACGCCTCCGACCTGTTCCTCGCTCCGGCCACGGTCCTGTCGACGGAGCGGCCCCGGATGCTCCGCGAGGAGCCCCCGTCGGTGTTCCTCACCTCCCTCGACCACGCCGTCTGGTTCCACCGGCCGTTCCGCGCCGACGAGTGGATGCTGTTCGCCCAGCGCAGCCCCACCGCGGGCGACGGACGCGGCCTCGCCTTCGCGGACGTGTGGAGCCGCGACGGCGGGCTGATCGCCCATGTGGTGCAGGAGACCGTGGTGCGCCCGGCGCGCTGAACCCCTTTCTTCCCCAGCTCAACGCCTCACCGAAGGAACTCTCATGTCCGATCTGGTCCTCACCTCGTTCGCGGACGGCATCGCCGTCGTGACGATCAACCGCCCCGAGGCCCGCAACGCCGTCAACCGGGCGGTGGCGGACGCCGTCGCCGAGGCCATCGACGAACTCGACGCCCGCGACGACCTCGTCGTCGGTGTCATCACGGGGGCCGGCGGCACGTTCTGCGCCGGCGCCGACCTCAAGGCCCTCGCCGCCGGTGAGCGCTCCGGCATCCCCGGGCGCGGCTTCTGCGGGATCACGGAGACCCCGCCCGCCAAGCCGCTGATCGCCGCCGTCGAGGGCTACGCGCTCGGCGGAGGCACGGAACTCGCCCTGGCCTGCGACATGGTCGTCGCCGCCGAGACCGCGAAGTTCGGCCTCCCGGAGACCAAGCGCGGCCTCATCGCAGCAGGCGGCGGCCTGGTGCGCCTGCCCAGGAAGATTCCGTACAACGTCGCGATGCAGTACGCCCTCACGGGCGCGTTCCTCGGCGCCGAGCGCGCCCACGAGCTCGGCCTGGTCAACGAACTGACGGCGCAGGGCGAGGCGTTGGCGGGTGCCCTGGCCCTCGCGAAGGAGATCGCCGCGAACGGTCCGCTCGCCGTGCAGGCCAGCAAGCAGATCGTCGTGGAGTCGGCCGACTGGAAGGCCGACGAGGCCTGGGAACGCAACACCGCGGCCTGCGCCCCGGTCTTCGCGTCGGCGGACGCCAAGGAGGGTGCGCGGGCGTTCGCCGAGAAGCGGGCCCCCGTCTGGGGCAGCAGCTGACGGCCTCTCCGCCGCTCCCCGCCTGGTGCGACGCATCGTCGAGCTCCACGGCACCGGGGTCATCCACAGCTACAGTCCCGAGGCAACGCGCTCGGGCATGACTGGACAAAGGAGTTCCGCCATGACCACCATCTGGCCCCACGGGCTGCCCCGCACCCTCGACTACCCCGACGGCACGATCGCGGATCTGCTCGCCGGTTCCGCCCATGCCTATCCCGACCGCGCCGCGCTGATCGACGGCGACGAACGCCTCACCTTCGCGGAGCTGTACGAGGCTGCCCTGCGCGTCGCCCAGGGGCTGCGCGCCCACGGCATCGCCCCGGGTGACGCGGTGGCCATCCACATGCCCAACTCGATCTGGTTCACGGTCTCCTACTACGGCATCCTCTTCGCCGGAGCCTCCGTCGTGCCGGTCAACCCCACCCAGCCCCCCATCGCGCTGCGCCGCCAGCTCGACGACTCGGGCACGGTCGCCGTCTTCACCCACCCCTCCGTCGCGGCCCAGCTGGCCGAGGGGATCGCCGGCTCGGAGACGGTCCGCTTTGTCTCCGTCGCCCCGGCGACGGCCGCCGCCCCCGCGCCTGCGGGAGACCCGGCCCCTGTCACCTTCCCGGTCCCCACAGCCGCGTTGGACGACCTCCTCAAGGCTGACGTGGCGCCCCCGACGGCGGTGGACGGGGACGCGATCGCGCACCTCGCCTTCACCGGCGGCACCACGGGCGTGCCCAAGGCCGTCATGGTCCTGCACCGCAACCTCATCAAGAACGTGCTCCAGGTGGCGTGCTGGCGCAGCGCCGCCGTCCCGGCCGCCGACGAGCAGGGGCGCATCACCCTGCACCATGTCGAGGAGGCGAGGACCGAACACCACATCCCGATCGGCTCCGCCACCGGCATCTCCATCGCCCCGCTCTTCCATGGCATGGGCATGGTCAGCCAGAGCGTCTTCGCCGCCGCCGGTCTCACCGTGGTCGTCTTCGGCCGCTTCGACCCGGTGCGTTACCTGGACACCATCGAGCGCCTCGGCGTGCACGCGGTCACCGGCTCCCCCGCCCTGTGCCACGCCGTCCTCGCCGTACCCGGCGTGCGCGAGCGCGACCTGTCGTGCGTACGCCTGGTCAGCAGCGGCTCGGCCCCCATCAACCCGGCCGCGGCCGCGGAGCTCGCCGAGGTCTTCCCGCGCGCCGTCGTCAGTGACGGATACGGCCTGACGGAAGCCACCATGGGAGTCTCGATAAGCCCCCTCGACAGGGCGATGCCCCGTCCCGCCGGGAGCACGGGCCTCGCCCTGTTCGACACCGAGATCGAGATCCGCGACATGGACGGCGTCACTGCCATGGCACCAGGCGAAAAGGGCGAGGTCTGGGTCAGGGGTCCGCAGATCACGGCCGGCTACCTCGGCCACCCGGAACTCACCGCGGGCCAGTACGTCGACGGATGGCTGCGCACCGGCGACCTCGGCACGTACGACGAGCAGGGCTGGCTCTCGCTGGTGGGCCGGGCCAAGGACATGCTCATCTACAAGGGCTACAACGTGTATCCGGGTCCGCTGGAGAACATCCTGCGGGAGCACCCGGCCGTCGCCCAGGTGTCCGTCGTCGGCCGGCTGCACCCCGAACACGGCGAGATCCCGGTCGCGTTCGTCTCGATCAAGACGGACGCGGACACCCCGGCATCGCGTGCCACGGCCGAGGAGTTGATGGCGTACGTCGCGGAGCGCGTCGCGCCGTACCAGCGGATCCGCGACGTGGTGATCGTGGACGAACTGCCGCTCTCGGCGACCGGCAAGATCCTCAAGACGGAGCTGCGCAGGCTGGCGGCCGACTCCTGACACACCCCGGTGTACGGCTGGGCCGGACGGAGTGGACAACTCCGTCCGGCCCAGCCGTATTTCGTGATCATTCCGTTGCCCGGACAGCCGCGACGCGCTTGCCGCACCCCCCAGTTGCGCTCTCAGACCTTTCTCATGGCTCCGCAACGTTGCGGAGCAACAGAGAAAGAGTGCCCTTTCGGAGACCGCCCACGCCCCGGTCAACGAGTGCTTCAGGGCGCTCGGCGCTGACCACCCGGCGCCGGCTGCCGACGGTTCCTGCCCCACCGGCTACCAGTAGAAGATCGACAGCGGCTACGTCCGGGCCGCCGCCCGCTCCGGTGACTACGGCTACTTCGGCACCGCGGCCAACGTCATCTGCCAGAGCGCGGCCGCCTCCGTGAGTGTGAGTCCGTCGTCGTCGACCGCGGACCGGTAGAGCTCCCTGCGCAGGTCTGTCAGGCTCCGGTAGGCCGACTTCGGCGCCGTGCCGAACTCGAAGCCGACCGCGGTCATCTCACTGCCGCGCATCATGGCGACCGACACACCCTGCGGCGGGCCTCCAGCAGGTGGGGCAGCCCGGCATCGAGTCGGCGCGCGGCCTGCTCCACTTCTCGACACGCCTCGACGGCGCTCTCCACCTCGGCGAGCCGGCCGTCGTATTCGGCGGCGACCTGTGCACTCGTGTTGTCCATACCTGTATTCCTGGGGTTGGTCTTGCGGGGATTCGGGGGCACGGAAACACCGAGGCCCGCAGATGCGGGCCCCGGTGCGGTGAGTGCAATCGTCAGGGAAGAACGATCGGGAAGTTCCGCCTGGGCTTCTCGAGGAGGCCGTAGAAGGTGGCCAGCACGGTGGCGTCGCCCGTCGGCGTGACGGCGCCGGAGCCGAGTGCCTCCGCGAACGTCGTCCGCAGGGCCAGGACCTGGTCGAGTGTGGTGCGTTCCAGGCGGAGGGTCAGCTGCGGAGCCTCCGCTCCGGGCGCGTCTCCCCGTATCGGGGTGAGGACGCCGTTGCCCACCAGGAGCGTCCACACCTCGTCGATGTCGGTGAACTCCCAGCGCAACAGCAGCCGGTGGGCCGCCGCCCGGGGACCGTCGAGGCGGACCGCCATCGACTCGAAGATCTGCCCGGTGGAGAGCCCGGACAGCATCTCGACGCTCTCGGCGCCCGGTGAGCCGACCGTGCGGATCTGCTGTCCCGCTTCCCGCAGTTCCTTGGCGCCGGTCAGATAGATGTTGCGCCAGGTGCCGTTCTCCTGGGCGAAGCCCAGCTGCTCGTAGGTGGCGATCTGGAGGTCACGGGCCGCGGTGTGCTCCGGTTCCGCGAACAGGACGTGGTTGAGCAGCTCGGCGGCCCAGCGCAGGTCACCGCTCCCGACGGCCTCGCGGGCCGAGGCGACGGTCGCGTCCGCGCCGCCGATCGCGGCGACGTACCGCTTGGCCTGCTCGACCGGCGGGTGCTGCCACAGGTGCGACGGGTTGCCGTCGTACCAGCCCATGTAACGCTGGTACACGGCCTTCACGTTGTGGCTGATGGAGCCGTAATAGCCGCGCACGCTCCAGGCCTTGCCGAGCTCGCCGGGGAAGGACTGGATCTCCTCGGCGATCTCGGGCCCGGTGAGGCCCTGGTTCATCAGCCGGACGGTCTGGTCGTGGAGGTAGGCGTAGGCGTCACGCTGCTCGGTGAGCATGCGCATCACCTGTTCCCGGCCCCACGTCGGCCAGTTGTGGGAACCGATCAGCACGTCGGCGTCCTGGAAGAGCTGGATCGACTCGGTGATGTACGCCGCCCAGGCGTGGGCGTCGCGGACCTGGGCGCCGCGCAGCGTGAGGAGGTTGTGCAGGGTGTGGTTGACGTTCTCGGCGATCAGCAGGACCTTGTGGTCCGGCAGATAGAAGTTCAGCTCGGCGGGCGCCTCGGTGTCCGGGGTGAGCTGGAAGACGAGACGTACGCCGTCGACGACCACTTCCTGGCCGGTCTCGGTGACATCGAGGGTCGGGGCGATCAGTCCCACGGTTCCGGTGGACAGGGACTGCGCGATACCGAAGCCGACGAGGCCGTGCGGCCCGGTCGGCAGGGAGCGGCCGTACATGTAGACGGCACGCCGGAGCATCGCGGGGCCGGCGAAGATGTTCTCGCTGACGGCGTGCTGCATGAATTCGTCGGGCGCGATGATCGCGCAGGCGCCCGTCTCCACCGCTTCGTTGGTGGTGACGCCGAGCACGCCTCCGAAGTGGTCGCCGTGACTGTGCGTGTAGATCACGGCGTGAACCGGGCGCCCGCCGCGGTTGCGGCGGTACAGCTCCATGCCCGCGGCGGAGACCTCTTTGGACATCAGGGGGTCGACGACGACCAGACCGGTCTCGCCCTCGATGATCGTCATGTTGGAGACGTCGAGGCCGCGGACCTGGTAAACGCCGGGCACGACCTCGAAGAGGCCCTGGGCCGTGTTGATCCGGCTCTGTCGCCACAGGCTCGGGTGCACGGTGGCGGGGCACTCGTCCTTGTTCAGGAAGTCCCAGCGGTCGTTGTCCCAGACGACCCGGCCGGCCTCATTGCGTACGACGCAGGGCTCCAGCTTGTCGATGAGGCCACGCGTGGCATCGGCCTGGTCGGTGGTGTCGTCCCAGTCGAGTTCGGGAGTGGAAGGCATGGCTCTGCTCAATCCTCGCGGTTGGTGGGGCGGGTTCTATCGGCCTGTTGCGGTGATGCGGGTCCAGACGCCGGTCTCTCCGGCCCCGGCCGCGCGGCGCCCGAGGTTCTCGGCCCAGCGGCGCTCGGAGGCGACCGCGTCGCGCCAGGACCACAGGCGGCGGGTCAGGCGGTGCAGCGGGTACTCCTCCGTGATGCCCATGGCGCCGTGCAGCTGGTGCGCGATCTGGGCGATCTCGGTCGCGGCCGCCGCCGTGGTGATCCGTGCGATCCCGACGGCGCCGCTGAGCGGTTCCGCCTCGCGCGCGAGGGCCAACGCCGCTTCGGCCTGCACGAGTTGGACCCGCATCCGGGCGAGGTTGCCGGCGACGGCCGGGATCTTCAGGAGCGGTGCGCCGAACTGCTCACGCTCGGAGACATACGTCTTGGTGAGCTTGTACGCGCCGCGGGCTGCGCCGAGCACGGCCGCGGACCACAGCAGCGCGAGGCGCTCGCGGACCTCGTCGTGGGAGGGAGCGGAGTCGAGGGCGAGGACCGGGGTGTCCGTGAGGATCACCGTGTCGCGGGGCTCCCCGGCGATGTTCTCTACGTCCCGTACGGTCACCGAGGTGTGCCGCAGGTCCACCAGGAGCGGGGCAGAGTCCGGTGCGCACAGGACGAGGCGGGCCGCGTCGCGCGCCCACGGCACGGCGGTCAGTTCGGCGGTGAGGGCGCCCGATGCCGTGTCGGGTGCCCGGTCGAGCAGCAGGATGGCGGTCAGGTCCCCGTCGAGTTCCCGCCCGTGGCCGAGCACCCAGTCGGCGGTGGACGCCTCGACGACGGGTACGCCGATGCCGTGCCCCGCGAGGGATTCGACGACCACGAGCAGGTCGTCGAGGGAGCCGCCCGAGCCGCCCTTCGCCTCGTCGATACCGACCCTGGGCAGGCCGAGGTCGCACAGGCTGCCCCACAGATCGGGCCTGCCGGACGCGGCCAGGTCGTCGACCAGGCTCCGCAGTTCGTCCGCGAACTGGCTCATGAACGGGCCTCCTGCCGGGCGATGAGGGACAGCAACACCTCGGCCGCGCCGCCGCGCAGGCTGAAGGCCGGCGAGGCGAGCAGCGCCTGGCCGAAGGTGGAGTCGAAGGCGGGGTCCTGGCACAGGTCGGTGCGGCGCAGCGCCTCGATGACGTCGTGCTCGAAGGCGTTACCGAGGAACTTGAGGGCGGCGGCCTGCTGGACGGGTGCCTGGCCCGCGTCCATGGCGCTCGCGACCTCGAAGCAGAGCCGGCGCAGGACCGCGAGGCGGGCCACCAACGAGCCGAGCAGAGCGTGCAGTTCGCGGTCGTCGTGCCGGCGCGCGGACTCGGCGATCAGCTCCACGAGCACGGGGTAGCTGGACAGGGAACGCTCGGCGCCGCCGCGCTCGAAGGAGAGCTGCTCGACGACCTGCTTCCAGCCCTTGCCGACCTCGCCGATGACGCGGTGGGCGGGCACGAAGACGTTCTCGAACCGCACCTCGTTGAAGTGGTGTTCGCCCGCGAGGTCGACGATCGGGGTGACCTGCACGCCCTCGGCGTCCATGTCGAGGACGAACTCGCTGAGCCCGTCGTGCTTGCGCTCCTCGCGCGAGGTGCGGGCCAGCAGGTAGGCGTGCGTGGCGTGGTGGGCCTGGGTGGTCCAGATCTTGTGGCCGTTGACCAGCCAGCCGCCGTCGGTCCGTTCGGCGGTGGTCTTCACCGAGGCCAGGTCGGATCCGGCTTCCGGCTCGCTCATGCCCAGGCAGAACACGGCGTCGCCCGAGGCGATCCGCGGGACGATCTCCTCCTGGAGCTCTCGCGTGCCGTGCCGCAGGACCGCGGGGCCGATCTGCCGGTCGCCGATCCAGTGCGCGGCGACCGGGGCACCCGCGCGCAGCAACTCCTCGGTGACGGCGAGCCGCTCGACGTTGGTGCGCGCTGCGCCGCCGAACTCCTTCGGGTACGTCATCGCGATGAGTCCGCGGGCGGCGAGCTCCTTGCTGAACTCCAGGTCGAAGGAGCGGAGCCAGGAGTCGCTGCGTGGGACGTAGCGTCCCGCGTCCCGCCACTCGGCGGTCAACTCGCCTACCTGCGCGCGTAGTTCGGCACAGGAGTCGGGTCCTGGGGAGTGGTCCATTGATGGCCTTTCGGGCGTAACGGAGTGGGGGTCAGCGGCCGTTGAAGACGCCGGGACGCTTCTCCTGGAAGGCGGCGAACGCCTCCGCCGAGTCCTCGGTCGAGGTGATGACCGCCATGTGGGACGAGATCAGGTCCAGGGCCGTGCGCAGGTCGTGGCGGGCGCCCTGGCGGACGGCCCGCTTGATGGTGCGGATGGCGACCGGCGGCCGCTCGGCGAGCCGGGCGGCGTACGCGTACACCGCGTCCATCAGGTCCTCGTCGTCGTGCACCTCGTCGACGAGGCCGATGCGCAGCGCCTCGTCGGCGCCGACGAAGTCGCCGGTCCACAGCATCCGCAGCGCGGTGGAGGTGCCGACGGCTCGGGGCAGCAGCCAGCAGCCGCCGTCGCCCGGGACCAGGCCGACCTTGATGTAACCCTCGGAGAAGCGGGCGCCACGCCCGGCGAAGCGCAGGTCGCACAGGAGCGCCATGTCCATTCCGGCGCCCACGGCGGGTCCGGCGACGGCGGCGATCACCGGCTTGTCGACGTCTTCCAGGGCAAGCGCGACCCGGTGCACGTTCCGGGTGAGGAGTTCCTTCTCGCCGAGCGGCGGGCGCTCCTCTCCCTTGAACGTGGAGAGGTCGACGCCGGAGCAGAACGAGCCGCCCGCGCCGGTGAGGACGATCACCCGCACCTCGGGGTCGTGCTGGGCCTCGATCAGCTTGTCGGCCCAGGTGTTCACCATGTCGATGGTGAAGGCGTTCTTGCGCTCGGGGCGGTTGAGCAGGATGGTCGCGATCCCGTCGCGGACCGTGTACTCGAGATCGGCCATCGCCGTCCCTTCCTCTGGTGGTCTATGTGAAGTCGGCCCGCAGCTCGCGCTTGAGGACCTTGCCGTTGGGGTTGCGGGGCAGCGCCTCGACGACGTGCACGCGGTGGGGTTTCTTGTACGAGGCGATGCGCTCGCGCGTGAAGTCGATGAGCTCCTGCTCGCCGGGGGCGTCGGCGCCGCGGCGCAGGACGACGACGGCGGTGACGGCCTCGCCCCACTTCTCGTGCGGGATGCCGACGACCGCGACCTCGGAGACCGCGGGGTGCTCCGCGAGCGCGGACTCGACCTCGGCCGGATAGACGTTCTCGCCACCGCTGACGATCATGTCCTTGATCCGGTCGGTGATGAACAGATAGCCGTCCTCGTCGAGGTAGCCGCCGTCACCGGTGCACAGCAGGCCGTCGGAGTCGTAGAGGGCTTCGGTCTCCTCGGGGCGGTTCCAGTAGCCGGGGGTGTTGTGGCGGGAGCGGATGCGGATCTCGCCGACGGTGCCCGCCGGGACGGGCTTCCCGGTCGTGGTGTCGGCGATGACGACGTCGACGCCGCGCCGCGGCCGGCCCACGGACTGGAGCAGGTGACGCTTCGGCCCATCGGCCTCGTGGTCCTCGGGCGGCAGCTGGGTCACCGTGCCGCCGCCCTCGGTGAGCCCGTACTTGCCCATGAAGTGGCAGGCGAAGAGGGCCATCGAGCGGCGCAGGAGCGCGGGCGTGATGGGGGCGGATCCGTAGGTGATGAGCGTGAGGCGGGAGAAGTCGCGCCGCTCGATGCCGGGGAGCTCCGTGAGCATGTGGAGCACCGAGGGGACGAGGAAGGCGTGGGTGACGCCCTCGCGCTCGATGGCCTCGGCCGCCGTGTCCGGCGTGAAGTCGGGGAACATCAGGCTGTTGGCGCCGGCGGTGAGGGCCACGCGCAGCCAGCCGAGGCCACCGATGTGGAACATCGGCAGGGCGTTGAGCGCCACCGACCCGGCCTGCCAGAGGTACTCCTCCAGCTCGGTCGTGTCGGCGTAGAAGTTGCCGTGGGTGAGCAGGACGCCCTTGGGCCGTCCCGTGGTGCCCGAGGTGTAGATCTGCAGGAACACCTCGTCCGCGTCGGCCGCCGTGCCGCGGCCCGGGTCGTCGTCGGGGTGGGCGGCGAGCCAGGTCTCGTACGCGGGTACGTCCGGGTCCGTGGAGGCGCCGATGACGACGAGGCGCAGGCCGGGTACGGCCGCGCGGACGGCGTCGGCCGCGGCGCTGAACTCGGGTTCGACGAGCAGGACGCGCAGCTCGGCGTCCCGGGCGACGGCGGTCAACTCTGGTGTGGCGAGGCGCCAGTTGAGCGGCACGGCGACCAGGCCTGCCTTGGCGGCTCCGACCAGGATCTCGCCCGCCGCGTTGCGGGTGCGGGCGAGGAAGCCGATCCGGGATCCGGCGTCGGCGTCGACCTCGGCGAGGAGCGCGCGGGCGATCCGGTTGCTGCGGGTGTCGAGGTCGGCGTAGCGGACGGTGCTGCCGTCGCACGTGAGCGCGGCGGAGGTGCCGCGCTCACGTGCGTGCAGGCGGATGGCGTCGGGCAGGTGCAGGCCCATGAGAGGGAGTCCCTCCATCGTCGTCGGCAGTGGGTGGGGCAAGTGCCCGGCGCTGGCGGGGCGGTGGCCGTCAGCCCTTCGGGCCGCCCGCGACGTACATGACCTGGCCGGAGACGAAGCCGGCCTCCTCGCGGGCGAAGAAGGAGACCGCCTGGGCGATGTCCTCGGGAGCGCCGACCCGGCGGACCGGGATGCTCGCGGCGTAGCGGGTGGTGAACTCCTCGAAGGTGATGCCCATCCGCTCGGCGGTCGCCGCGGTCATCTCGGTGGCGATGAAGCCGGGCGCCACGCAGTTGGAGGTGATGCCGAACGGACCGAGCTCGATCGCCAGGGTCTTGGTGAGAGCCTGCAGACCGGCCTTGGCGGAGGAGTAGTTGGACTGCCCCCGGTTGCCGAGCGCGGCGGCGGAGGACATGTTGACGATCCGTCCCCACTGGGCGTCGACCATGTACGTCTGGCAGGCCTTGGCCATCAGGAAGGCGCCGCGCAGGTGGACGCCGATGACGGAGTCGAACTCCTGCGGGGTCATCTTGAAGATGAGGTTGTCGCGGATGATGCCGGCGTTGTTCACCAGCACGGCGGGCGCGCCGAGTTCGGCGGCGACCTGGGCCACTCCGGCCCCGACCTGTTCGGGGTCCGAGACGTCGCAGCCGACGGCGAGGGCGCGGCCGCCCTCCTTCTCGATGGTCTCGACGGTCTGGGCGCCCGCGGCCTCGTCGAGGTCGAAGACGGCGACGGCGAAGCCGTCACGGGCGAGGCGGGCAGCGGTCGTGGCGCCGATGCCCCGGGCGGCGCCGGTGACGACGGCGACCTTCTGGGCGGGGGTGGTTTCGGACACGGGTACTCCCTGTGGCAAGAGGCGTGGGCGGACGGTCTACTTCGGGGCCATGCGGATGGCACCGTCGAGGCGGATCGTCTCGCCGTTGAGCATGGGGTTCTCGATGATCGAGGCCGCCAGCCGGGCGTACTCGGAGGGGTCGCCGAGGCGCGACGGGTGCGGCACCTGGGCGCCGAGTGCGTCGAGGAACTCCTGCGGCTTCTTGTTCAGGAGCGGGGTGGAGAAGAGTCCCGGGGCGATGGTCATCACGCGGATCTTGACGGCGGCCAGGTCGCGGGCGATGGGCAGGGTCATGCCGACGATGCCGCCCTTGGAGGCGGAGTAGGCGCACTGGCCGATCTGGCCCTCGAACGCGGCGGCGGAGGCGGTGTTGATGATGACGCCGCGCTCGCCGTCGACCTCTTCCGTCTTCGCCATCTCGGCGGCGACGAGGCGCAGCACGTTGAAGGTGCCGATCAGGTTGACGCCGACGACGAACTCGAAGTCCTCTAGGGCGTACGGCGTTCCGTCGCGCTTGACGGTGCGGCCGCCCTTGCCGAGGCCTGCGCAATTGACGGTGATGCGCAACGGGGCCTGCGCGGCGGCGGTGGCCACGGCGCGGGCGGCGTCGTCGGCGCTGCGGACGTCACCGGCGACGAAGTGTGCGCGCTCGCCGAGTTCCTTGGCGATCTGCTCACCGTTGGAGGTGGGCAGGTCGAGCAGGACGACGTGGGCGCCCTGGTCGAGCAGGCGCTTGGCGGTGGCGAGGCCGAGGCCCGACGCGCCACCGGTGATGACGGCGGAGACTCCGTTGATCTGCATGGTGAGGATTCCGTTCCTGGTGACTGGGTCGATCAGGTGCCGTGGGGCTCAGCGGTCAGGAGACCGATGGCCTTGCGGCTCAGAGGCCGATGGACTTGGCGATGATGGTCTTCATGACCTCGCTGGTCCCGCCGTAGATCCGCATGACGCGGGTGTCGGCGTACAGGCGGGCGATCGGGTACTCGAGCATGTAGCCGTAACCGCCGTGCAGCTGGAGGCACTTGTCGATGACGCGGCTCGCGGTCTCGGTGCACAGGAGCTTGGCCATGGCCGCGTAGTCCGCGGACAGTTCGCCCCGCGCGTCGCGCTCCAGGGCCTCGTACGCCATGAGCCGGGCGGCCTCGACCTCGGTGGCGCACTCGGCGAGGACGAACTTGGTGTTCTGGAAGGACGCGACGGACTTGCCGAAGACCGTGCGGTCCTGGGTGTACTCCTTGGCGAACCGCACGGCGGCCGCGGCCGCGGCCGCGGCCTGGACGGCGATGACGAGGCGCTCCCGGGCCAGGTTGCGGCCCAGGTGGAAGAAGCCGTCTCCCTCCTCGCCGAGGAGGTTCCCGACCGGGACCTTGACGTCGGTGAAGGACAGTTCGGCGGTGTCGGAGGCGTGCAGGCCGATCTTGTCGAGGCTGCGCCCGACCGCGTAGCCCTCGCTCGTGGTGTCCACGACGAGGATGGACAGGCCCTTGCGGCGGTTGTCGGCGAGGGCGGGCGAGGTGCGGCACACCACGAGGACCAGGTCGCACTGGGTGCCGCCGGTGATGAACGTCTTGGCGCCGTTGAGGACGTAGTGCGTGCCGTCCTCGGACAGGACCGCCTTCGTCTGGATGCCGGCCAGGTCCGAGCCGGTGCCGGGCTCGGTCATCGCGATGGAGAGCATGATGTCGCCGGACACGCAGCCGGGGACCCAGCGCCGCTTCTGCTCCTCGGTCCCGAAGTGCAGGAGGTACGGCAGGATGATGTTGGCGTGCGTCATGGCGGTGCCGACGGTGGCCCCGGCGCGGGCGACCTCCTCCGCGAACACGGCTCCGAAGTGGTGGCCGGTCTCGGCGCCGCCGCCGTACTCCTCGGGGACCTCGATACCGAGGATGCCGAGTTCGCCGAGCTTGCGGTAGAAGTCGCGCGAGACGGCCTTGGCGGCCACCCAGTCCTGCAGGTGCGGAACCGCTTCCTTGGCGAGGAAGTCCCGGACGACCTGTCGAAACGCCTCGTGCTCCTCGTTGAATACCGTGCGCGGCATGACTGCCTCTCTCTTGATCGCGGGTTAGCCAGTTTTCACTTTCACTCCCGTTTCCACAGCTGTCAAGGCGTTCGCGACGCGAAAGATACCCTAGACACCGAGGTTAGCTTGGAATAACTTATTGATCAGTCGCGCCTGTCCGCGACCGCGCCCCTCACCCCTCTTCCAGGAGCAGCCCATGCGTGACGCAGTGATCGTCGATGCCGTACGGACCCCGGTCGGCAAGCGCGGCGGTTCCCTCTCCGGCATCCACGCGGTCGACCTGTCCGCCCATGTCCTGACGGCCCTGGCCGAGCGCAACGGCCTCGACCCCGCCACCGTCGACGACGTCGTCTGGGGGACGGTCTCCCAGGTCGGCGAGCAGGCCGGCGTCGTCGGCAGGTTCGCCGCGCTCGCCGCCGGCTGGCCCGAGTCGGTGCCCGGCGTCTCCGTCTCGCGCGCCTGCGGCTCGTCCCAGCAGTCCGTGCACTTCGCGGCGGGCCTGGTCACCGCCGGTCAGTACGACATCGCCGTCGCGGGCGGCGTGGAGTCGATGAGCCGCGTGCCCATGGGATCGGCCCGCAGCGTCCCGGCGGCCGGCAAGGCATACGGCCCGCTGGTCCTCAACCGCTACTTCCCGGACGGCGACGGCGAGTTCGACCAGGGCGTCGGCGCCGAGCTGATCGCCGAGCAGTACGGCTTCACACGCGCCCAGCTCGACCAGCACGCCCTGGAGTCGCACGAGCGCGCCGCCCGCGCCATCGACGAGGGCCGCTTCACCGCGCAGATCACACCCGTCACGGTCACCGCCGAGGACGGCACCACGCACGTCTTCGACACTGACGAGGGCGTGCGCCGAGGCTCCACGCTGGAGAAGCTCGCCGGACTCAAGACGCCGTTCAAGGCGGACGGTGTGGTCAGCGCGGGCAACTCCTCGCAGATCTCGGACGGCGCGGCCGCGCTCCTCATCACCACGAGCGAGATCGCGCGGCAGAACGGCTGGACCCCGATCGCCCGCGTCCACACCGCGGTCCTCGCGGGCGCCGACCCGGTCACCATGGCCCTCGGCCCCGCCCCGGCCACCGCCAAGGCCCTCAAGCGCTCCGGCCTGTCCATCGGCGACATCGGCGCGTTCGAGATCAACGAGGCGTTCGCCCCGGTCACCCTCGCCTGGCTGCGCGAGACCGGCGCCGACTACACGCTGATGAACCCGCTCGGCGGTGCCATGGCCATCGGCCACCCGCTCGGCGGCTCCGGCGCCCGCCTGATGACGACGCTGGTCCACCACATGCGCGACAACAACATCCGCTACGGTCTCCAGGCGATGTGCGAGGCGGGCGGCATGGCCAACGCGACGATCCTCGAACTGCTCTGACTTGTAGGGGAGTTCACACCACAACAGAAGGGGGCCGCCCGCGGGTGGCCCCCTTCTGTTTCCGGCGTCTTGGCGTCAGCTCTTCGGAGCGAGCGCGTCGACCGCGGACGCGTCCAGGCCCACCTCCTCCAGGACTTCGCGCGTGTGCGCGCCCACCAGCGGCGCGGGGCTCGGGGTGGCGGCCGGGGTGCCCTGGAAGCGCGGGGCGGGCGCCGGCTGGAGCAGACCGTTCTCGGTGTAGTACGTGCCGCGCGCCACGTTGTGCGGGTGGGTCGCCGCCTCGGTCAGTCCGTACACCGGGGTGACGCAGGACTGGGTGCCGTCGAAGGCCGCGGTCCACTCCGCGCGGGTACGTCCCGCGAAGATCTCCGCGAGCCGCTCCCCCATTGCGGGCCAGGCGTCGCGGTCGTGCTGCTTGGCGAACAGCGGGTCGTCTGTCAGGCCGAGCACTTCGCGGAGCACGCCGTAGAACTGCGGCTCGACGCTGCCAACGGCCATGTGGCCGCCGTCGGAGGTGCGGTAGGTCCGGTAGAAGGGAGCGCCGCCGTCGAAAAGGTTGACGCCGCGCGCGTCCTCCCAGCGACCCACCGCCAACAGGCCGTGGATCAAGGCGAGTTGGACGGCCGTACCGTCGGTCATGGCGGCGTCGACGACCTGGCCCTCACCGGTGCGGGCGGCGCTGACCAGGGCGGTGGTGATGCCCAGGGCGAGCAGCATGCCGCCGCCGCCCATGTCGCCGAAGAGGTTGAGCGGGACGGGCGGGTTCTCGTCGGCGGCGCCGAGTGCGCCCAACGCCCCTGCTACGGCGATGTAGTTGATGTCGTGTCCGGGCGCCTGGGCGAGCGGCCCGCCCTGGCCCCAGCCGGTCATCCGGCCGTAGACGAGCTTCGGGTTGCGGGCGCGGCACACCTCGGGGCCGAGGCCCAGGCGCTCGGCGACGCCGGGCCGGAAGCCCTCGATCAGCGCGTCGGCGGTGTCGACGATGGCGAGGACGGCCTCGACGCTCGCCGAGTCCTTCAGGTCGAGGGTGACCGAGCGGCGGCCGCGGTGCAGGATCGGGTGCTTGGAGGCGGTGCCGGCCTCGGCGGGGCGGTCGATGCGGATGACCTCGGCGCCCTGGTCGGCGAGGAGCATGCCGGCGAAGGGGCCTGGGCCGATGCCGCCGAGCTCGACGACGCGGATGCCGGCCAGCGGGCCGGCGGGGGTGGACGGTGCGGTGCTCACGGGAGTCTCGGCTTTCCGGGCGGCGGGGAAGGGGAGCGGCCACCCTGCCAGGGGTGGGGAAGGGCGGCCGGAGCGCGCCCGGGCCGGCCCGCCGGGGGTGTCGGGCGGCCGGGCACGTCGGGGGCGTCGGGGGCGAACCCAGTGCCTACAGACCCAGGTCCTTCGCGATGATCGTCTTCATGACCTCGCTGGTGCCGCCGTAGATGCGGGAGACGCGGGTGTCCGCATAGAGGCGGGCGATGGGGTATTCGAGCATGTAGCCGTAACCGCCGTGCAGCTGGAGGCACTTGTCGATGACACGCGCGGCGACCTCGGTGCAGAACAGCTTGATCTTGGCGGCGTCGGCGGGCGAGAGTTCGTGCCGGTCGTCGAGTTCGATGCCCTTGTCGACCATGGCCTGGGCCGCCTCGACCTCGGCGGCGCACTCGGCTAGCACGAACTTGGTGTTCTGGAAGGCGGCGACGGGCTTGCCGAAGACCTGGCGCTCCTGAACGTACGCCTTGGCGAAGGCGATCGCCGCGGTGGCGGTCGAGACACCGCCGACGCCGATGGACAGGCGCTCGCGGGCCAGGTTCTTGCCCAGGTAGGAGAAGCCCTTGCCGACCTCGCCGAGGACGTTCTCGACTGGCACCTTGACGTCGGTGAAGGAGAGCTCGGAGGTGTCGGAGGCGCGCAGGCCGATCTTGTCGAGCTTGCGGCCGTAGGCGAAGCCCTCGCTGTCGGTCGGCACGACCAGGAGCGTCAGGCCGAAGCGGCGGTCGTCGGCGCTCGGCGCGGAGGTGCGGGCCACCACGACGCACAGCTCGGAGTTGAGGGCGCCGGTGATGAACGTCTTGGCGCCGTTGAGGACGTAGTGGGTGCCGTCATCGGAGAGCTTCGCCGTGGTGCGGATGCCCGCGAGGTCGGATCCGGTGCCCGGCTCGGTCATGGCGATGCACAGGGTGATCGCACCACTGGCGATGCCCGGCAGCCAGCGCTTCTTCTGCTCCTCGTCGGCGATGGAGAGCAGGTACGGCAGCACGATGCCGGTGCTCACCGTGTAGTGGCCGAAGGAGACGGCGGCGCGCGCGCACTCCTCGGCGATCACGGTCTGGTACTTGTAGCTGGTCTCGCCCGGGCCGTCGTACTCCTCGGGGATGCCGAAGCCCATGACGCCCAACTCGCCGAGCCGGTGGAAGAGTTCGCGCGGGACGCGGTTGTTCTTCTCCCACTCCTCGTAGTGCGGGGTCACCTCCTTGGCGATGAAGTCCCGGATGACGGACCGGAATGCCTCGTGGTCCTCGTTGTAGACAGTGCGCTTCATGTTCAGTAACTCCTGGGATTCAGCGGGATCCGCCGTCGACGGTCACGACCTGGGCGCTGATGTAGTTGGCCTCCTGCGTGCACAGAAGGTAGATCGCGCCGGCGGCCTCCGCGGGCGTGCCGGGGCGCCCGAAGGGGTTGGTGCGCGAGACGGCCGCGGCGATCTGCGGGCTGACACCGACCTTGATCCTGCGACCCTCGACCTCGACGAACGACTCGTCGTCCGCGGTCGCCTCGGTCATACGGGTCAGGAAGAAGCCGTACGCGACGGCGTTGACGTTGACCTTGTAGCGGCCCCACTCCTTGGCCATGGTCTTGGTCAGGCCGATAACGCCGGCCTTGGCGGAGGAGTAGTTGGCCTGGCCCGGGTTGCCGTACTGACCGGACACCGACGAGACGTTGACGACCTTGCGGTGGTAGTCGGTCGGGTTGGCCTTGATGTACGGCTGTGCGGCGCGCAGGATCCGGAACGGCGCCTTGAGGTGCACGTCGAGGATGGCGTCCCACTGCTCGTCCGTCATCTTCTGGATGACGGTGTCCCAGGTGTAGCCGGCGTTGTTGACGATGATGTCGAGGCCGCCGAACGTGTCGACGGCGGTGTTCACGAAGCGCTCGGCGAAGTCATCCTCGACGACGGAGCCGACACAGGCCACGGCCTTGCCGCCGGCGGCGACGATGTCGACGACGGTCTCCTCAGCGGGCTCCTTGTCCAGGTCGTTGACGACGACGCTCGCGCCCTCGGAGGCGAGCTTGAGCGCGACCTCGCGGCCGATGCCGCGGCCCGAGCCGGAGACGACGGCGACCTTGCCGTCCAGGGTTCCCATGATGTTCTACGTCCTTACGGTGTAGGTCAGTTGGCGGCGGTGACGACGGCGGAACCCTCGAGGGTCACGGTGCCTTCGGGCAGTGTGACGGTGAGGTCCAGGTGCGCGAGGCCGTCCTCGACCCGGGTGACGACGCCCTTGCAGACCGGGGTCGCGTTGACGGGCGTGATCGCGCAGAACCGCACCGCGAAGGTGCGGATGCGTTCCTGCGGGACCCAGTCGGTGAGCAGCCGGCCCAGGTAGGCCATGGAGAGCATCCCGTGCGCGAAGACGTCGGGGATGCCGACGGTCGCGCAGGCGTCGGTGTCGATGTGTACGGGGTTGTGGTCGCCCGACGCGCCCGCGTACAGCGCCAGGGCGGTGCGGGTGATCTTCGGCGCCTGGAGGGTGAGCGAGTCGCCCGTGCTGAGGGTGGTCATCACTTGGCCGCCTTCGGGTCGCGCACCACGATGGTGCCGGTGAGCGTGGCGATGGGCTCGCCGTCGCGGGTCACGTGGGTGTCGCGCACGATGAACTCGAGCGCGCCGCCCTTCTTCGCGTACACGTCCTTGACCTCGGTCGAGAAGGTCAGGGTGTCGCCCGCGTAGGCCTGCGCGTGGTACGTGAACTGCTGGCCGCCATGGAGCACCGTGCGGACGTCGACGCCGAGGTCTGTGAGGAACTTTCCGCGGTCGGGGTTGTCCATCTCCAGGCAGAACAGGAAGGTCGGCGGGACCGGCAGATCGCGGTGGCCCGCGGCCTCTGCGGCGGCCAGGTCGGCGTGGACCGCCTCCGTCTGCCCGGTGGCCTGCGCGAAGAAGCGGAGCCGGCCGCGCTCGGCCCGGGTGGAGAACTCGGGGGTGCGGCTGCCGATGATGGCGGGATCGATGGCCATGGTTCAGGACACCTTCTCGAAGAGCGTGACGACACCGGCGGTGCCGAGTCCGAGGTTGTGCTGGAGGCCGAGCGTGGCGCCCTCGACCTGGCGGGCCCCCGCGTCGCCGCGCAGCTGCCAGGTGATCTCGGCGGTCTGCGCGAGGCCGGTGGCGCCGAGCGGGTGGCCCTTGGAGAGCAGTCCGCCGGAGGGGTTGGTGACGACGCGGCCACCGTAGGTGTTGTCGCCGTCGAGGATGAACTTCTCGGCGCCGCCCTCGTCGCACAGGCCGAGCCCCTCGTAGGTGAGGACCTCGTTCACGGTGAAGCAGTCGTGCAGTTCGACGACCTTGATGTCGCGCGGGTCGACACCGGCCTGCTCGTAGACCTCGGTGGCGGCGGCCCGTGTCACGTCGGTGCCGACCAGCGCCATGGCGCTCTTCTTGTCGAAGAGGTCGGACGCGTCCGACTGGAGCGCCTGCGCTGCGACGGCGACCTTCGGGGAGAGGCCGTGCCTGCGGGCGAAGTCCTCGGAGCAGACGATCGCGGCGGCGGCGCCGCAGGTGGGCGGGCAGCACTGCAGTCGCGTCAGCGGACCGGCGATCCGCTGGGCGCCGAGCACGTCGACCAGCGTGATCGGGTCGCGGAACACGGCGTACGGGTTGTTCGCGGCGTGGGCGCGCGCCTTGACCGAGACGCGGGCGAAGGTCTCCGGAGCCATCCCGTACGTCTCCATGTACTCGACGCCCGCGGCGGCGAAGCACTGGGGCGTCATCGGGAGCGCCGGGTCGATCGGGTGGATGTCCTTGAGGACGGCGGAGAAGTCGGTCAGCGGGTTGGGGCGGTCGGTCCACTTGGCGCCGAGCGCGCCGGGTGGCATCTGCTCGAAGCCGACGACGAGCGCGCACTCGACGGCGCCGCTCTCGACGGCCTGGCGTGCGAGCCAGAGGGCCGAGGAGCCGGAGGCGCAGTTGTTGTTGACGTTGAGGACCGGGATCTTGGTCATCCCGAACCGGTAGACCACGCGCTGGCCGCAGGTGGAGTCGCCGTAGACGTATCCGGCGTACACCTGCTGGATCTTGTCGTACGGCAGTCCGGAGTCGGCGAGCACGGCCGCGACCGCGCCCGCGCCCATCTCGTCGTACGTCTTGGCTGCGCTGGGCTTGGCGAACGGGACCATGCCCACCCCGGCCACCAGCACTCTGCGACCCATGCGACCCTCCAGTCAGTGAGTTATTGCAGATTCACTTTCTTGCCCGTTTGGCCAGGTGTCAAGGTATCTCTTGATGAGAGTGATGGTTTTCAATGCATAGCGGCGGGTGCGGCGGACGGTCAGGACTCCGCCGCCAGGCGCGCCGCGTCGCGGTCGGGGTCGACGAGGAGGAGCGCGGCCACGGCCCCGATGAGCATCGTGACGCCCAGGACCAGGAAGCCGTCCCCGTAACCGGACGCGGCGGACTTTCCGGCGTCGACGAGCCGGCCGATCACCAGCGGCGCGACGACGCCGCCGAGGCTGTAGACACCGGTGACGATCCCGAACACGGTGCTCCGCTGCCGGGCCGGCGCGACATCGGCGAGCCCGGCGAAGGCGACGCCGTATCCAGCGGAGTTCAGACAGGCGCCGATCACGAGCAGCGTCATCTGCGGCACACCGCGGTCCAGGGAGGAGAAGGCGACGGTGCACACCCCGGAGGCGAGGACCATGGCCGCGGGCAGCACCCCGCGGGTGACGCGGTTTCCGACACCCCTCTTGGTCAGGGCGCTGGAGAGCACCCCGACGAGGATGACTGCGACCGCGGCCCCCAGGAAGGGCAGAACGACCAACTTGCCCGCGGTGGTGGCGTCATAGCCGAGGCCCTCGCGCAGATAGAGCGGCAGCCAGCTCACGCCGACGGAGGTGTTGGCGTACGCGACGAAGAACAGCAGCGCCATGCCGATGAGGGTGCCGGTGGAAAACAGGCGCCGCAGCGGCACCCGCTCCGGCAGGACCGACGCCTTCGGCGCTTCCCCGCCATGACCATGCGCGGCGCCCTCGGGCCCGGAGCTGCCGCCCAGCAGCCACAGCACCGCGAACACTGCACCGAAGGCCGCGAGGACCCCGAAAGCCGCATGCCAGGAGTGCGACTCGATAACCCAGGTCAGCACTGGGGCGGCGATCAGCGGGCCGACACCGGCGCCGGCGATGACGATCGAGCTGGGCACGCTGCGCCGGTGCGCGGGGAACCACGAGTGCGCCACCTGCATCGCAAGCGCGACGGTCGGCCCCTCCGCGAAGCCGAGCAGCGCCCGGCAGGCGACGATCACGGTGAAGCCGACCTGCCCGGCCATGGGGGCGAGGCTGAGCGCCCACAGCGCGGCGATCCCGGCGAGCAGCCAGCGCGCCCGCACCCTGCCCCCGAGCCAGCCACCGAGCACGGAGCCGACGGCGAAGAACCAGAAGAAGCTGCTCTGGATGACCCCGAACTGCACACTGTCCAGGCCCAGTTCATTCTTCATGCCCACGCCGGACAGGCCCACGACGACCTTGTCCGCGAAGTTCACGAGCATCAGACAGACCAACAGCGCGAGGACGAACCACGCCCTGCGCCGCACCACCGACCCCTGCGCTCCCGAGTCACTCCCCGCGGCGGATCCCGGCACTTCTCTCTGACCGACGACCATGGCGGCCCTCCCTGTTCCCCTGGGCTGATGTGAGCAGGAAGTGAAACATCTCTAACCACGGCACACAATGGATCGCGTGAAGAATGCCGCTGGATGCGGTGCCCAGTGAAGCAACGAGTGATTTTGTTCTAACGTGACGCCACGTCCCTCGCATGGTGATCACCGGGAGGCCGGAATGTTGTACCTTTGCCGGAGACAGGCGACGGCGAGGGGCGAACGGGGCGATCTGGGATGCAGACGGAAGCGTCGGGGCGGACGACCGCGCGCAGACCCCCGGACCGCAAGGCACGGATCGTCGCCGCGGCGGCCCGACTGTTCCGCGAGCGCGGCTACCACAACGTGTCGGTGGCCGACGTGGCGGCCGAGGTCGGCATCACCGCCCCGGCCCTCTACCGGCACTTCCGCGGCAAGCCCGATCTACTGCTCCACGTCGTGGACGCCACGGTCAACGCGATCTCGGAGTCCCTCGCGGCGGCCCCGGACCTGGACACCTATCTCCGCACGACGGCGAACGAGACCCTGGACCGGCGCGGTTCGGCCGTGCTGTGGCAGCGCGAGGCCAGGCACCTGCCGGAGGACCGCCGCAAGGAACAGAAGCGCGCACTCAACGACGTCGCCGACCGGATCGCCGGCCTGATCGGCGACGAGCGCCCCGGCCTCGACGAGGCCGACCGGCAACTCCTCGCCTGGGCCGTCCTCGCGGTCTTCGGATCCATCTCCTGGCACCGCACGTCACTGCCGCGCCGCCGGTTCGAGGAGCTCCTTTACCGGCTCGCGTACGCCGTCGCGCACAGCCCGCTAGGCGCGAGCGCCGATGCCCAGGAGGGGCCCTCGGCGGGCGGATACGCCGGCCTCGCGGTGTCCCGCCGCGAGGAGATCCTCGTCGAGGCGATCCGCCTCTTCGACGAGCGGGGCTTCCAGTCCGTGAGCACCGACGACATCGGCGAGGCCGCCGGAGCTACGGGCCCCAGCATCTACAAGCACTTCCCGACCAAGACCGATCTGCTCGTGGCCGCAGTGATGCGCGGCGGCGAGCAGCGGCGCGCGGGCACGGCACAAGCACTCGCCACGTCCGGCACCTCGCGCCAGACCCTCGACCGGCTGCTGCGCTCGTACATCGAATTCGCCCTGAACCAGAGCCATTTGATCGGTCTGCTGATCGGCGAACTGGACCAGCTCCCCGACAAGGAGCGCAAGGCGGCCCGACAGAATCAGCGGGAGTACCTGGCGCTGTGGGTGCGGCTGCTCGACGAGGTGCGCCCCGGACTCGAGACCGCCGAGGCCAGGATCATCGTCACCGCGGTGCTCACGGTCATCGACAACGCGGCCCGCACGGGAACCGCGGGCGACCGCTCGGACCTCGCCGACCGCCTCGCCGAACTCGGCACCGCCCTGCTCCTGAGCGAGAACCCCTCCGCGTAGGTCTGCGCCTGCCGCCGCCCCGGACACCGGCCGTTATGGGCTTGCCGACCGGCCCGCCGATCGCGAGACTCCCGCCCATGCCCTCTTCGGCGCGCGATCTGACGCTCGATGACATGGCCGAGGAGTGCGGGGCCACGTGGGTGGGGTGCGGCGTCATCGTCGACCAACTCGCCTCGGGCGCCGGGCCGCTGGGAGACCTGCGCGCGCTGCCGGCCACAGAAGACCTGCGCCCTTCGGACGCCAAATGATCGGTGTCGAGGGCGTGTTGGGCATTTCGGCCGCACTGCGGCGGGCGGACGTCGACGTGTGGATCGGTGGGGGCTGGGGCATCGACGCGCTCGTCGGCGAGCAGACCCGTGCGCACAGTGACCTGGATCTGATGCACCGGCAGGAGCAGGAGCCCCGCGTCGTCGCCGCCCTGGCCGGCGAGGGTTTCGCCGAGACCCTCGACGTGCGGCCGGTGCGCTTCGTGCTCTCGGCTCCCGACGGCCGCGACATCGATCTGCACCCACTGGCCTTCGCGCCGGACGGATCTGCCGTCCAGTCCTCCCTCGATCCGCGAAGCCCGTTCGTCTACCCGGCCGCATGCTTCGTGACCGGCACCATCGGCGGAGTCACCGTGCCGTGTCTGTCGGCACAGCGGCAGGTCGACTTCCATCAAGGGTACGAACCTCGTGAACAGGACCTTCACGACATGGCACTTCTGCGCGGCGCCTTCGGCATCACCACGCACTTCTGAGCCCTCGCTTGTGAGCCCCACTCCCGCTGGGACACGTCTCCGGCGGATGGGGTCACCGCCCCCTGCTGTGCCTCCCGGGACAGGGAAGCTACCCTTGCCGACGTACCGGACACGGGGTGCCCCGCACGAGGGCTGAGATCACACCCGTCGAACCTGAACCAGTTAGCACTGGCGGAGGGATGTCAGCCAATGTCGTTGCCCCATGCCCCGAGCAGCACCGGGACCACCGGACCGCGCTCCGTCTTCGACGGACGGATGCCCGCCGCGCCCGGTGACCTGCGGGTCGAGGCGCGCGGGATCGCGCCGGTCCCCGAGAGCCACCGCTACGGCGGCGCCGGGCGCCTGTTCACCGTGTGGTTCGCCCCGAACCTGACCATGACCGGTGTCTTCACCGGCACCGTCGGCATCGCACTCGGCCTGGACTTCGCCACCGCGCTGGCCGCCGTCGTCATCGGCACCCTCGTCGGCGCCGTGCCCACCGCATATCTCGGTACGTGGGGCAGCGCGACCGGCGCGGGACAGCTTCCGCTGGCGCGGCTCGCGTTCGGCCGGGCCGTCGCGGTGCCCGGCGCCCTGCAGTGGCTGTCGTCGGTCGCCTGGGACGCGCTGATCGGCCTGTTCGGCGGTGACGCGCTCGCCCGGCTGTGCGGCTGGCCCTTCTGGGTCGGCGTGCTCGTGATGATGCTGGCGCAGGGCGCGCTCGGCGTGCTCGGCTACGAGGCCGTCCACCGGCTCCAGAAGCTGATGACCTTCGTACTGGCCGCCGCGTTCGTGGTCCTGGCCGTCAAGCTCCTCGACGGTGTCCATCCGGTCACCACCGGGGCCGCGCACGGGGCCGACCAGGCCGGCGCGTTCGTCCTCACCAGCACCATCGCGCTCAGCCTGTCGCTGTCCTGGGCCCCCTACGCCAGCGACTTCAGCCGCTATCTTCCGGCCGCCACATCCCGTAAGCGCATGTTCTGGTTCACGCTCCTCGGCGTCACCGTCTCCTTCGTCGCCGTCCAGGCGCTCGGGCTGTGGGGCGCCTCCGTGTTCACCGACCAGACCGCGCGCGGGGTCGACGAGCTGCTCGGCGGGGGCGTTCTCGGCTCCTTCGGGCTGCTCGCCGTGGCGCTCGCGGCCCTGTGCAGCAACGCCATGAACGACTACAGCGGCTCGCTGGCCCTGCAGACGATCGGTGTGCGGGTACCGCGGCCGCTCGCGGCGGCGCTCGCCGCGGTGCTCGGCTTCCCGCTGGTGCTGTGGATGCACGCCGCCGACACCGCGGCACGCTTCCAGAACGTCCTGCTGTTCGTCGGCTACTGGATCCCCGGCTTCGTCGCGGTCGTGGCCGTCGACTGGTTGGCACGCGCCAGGGCCCGGGGCGGCGCGCCGGTCGACCTGGCCGCCGAGAGCGCCCGGCCGCAGCCCTGGTGGCCCGGGCTCCTCGCCTTCGTCGCCGCCTTCGCCGCCGCGGTCCCGTTCATGGACAGCGGCCTGTACGTGGGCCCGGTCGCGAAAGCCCTGCACGGCGCCGACCTCGCGTACTACGTGGCCTTCGTCGCCGCACTCGTCGTGTACGCGCCCCTCAGGCTGCGCCGCCCGACCGCTGACACCCGCACCACACAGCACCAGGAGGCCCGCCCATGACCGCGATCGCGAGCACCGGACGCGTCGCGCCGCCCCGCGTCCTGACCGTCGCAGGTTCGGACTCGGGCGGTGGCGCCGGGATCCAGGCCGACCTCAAGACGATGCTGGCGCTCGGCGCCCACGGCATGAGCGTCCTGACGGCCGTCACCGCGCAGAACTCCCTGGGGGTCCAGGGAGCGTGGGAACTCCCCGTCGACGCGGTGCGCACGCAGTACCGCAGCGTCGTGGACGACATCGGCGTCCAGGCGGTCAAGACCGGGATGCTCTCGTCGCCGGTGCTCGTCGAGACGGTGGCCGAACTGCTCGCCGGTACGGACGCCCCCGTGGTCGTGGACCCGGTGAGCGTCTCCAAGCACGGCGACCCGCTGCTCGCCGAGGACGCCCTGGACGCGGTGCGCACCAAGCTGCTGCCGGTCGCGACGGTGGCCACGCCGAACCTGGACGAGGTGGCACAGCTGACCGGCCTCGCCGTCACGGACGACGACGGCATGCGCCGGGCCGCGGCGCGGCTCCTGTCGTTCGGGCCGCGCTGGGTGGTCGTCAAGGGCGGCCACCTGCCCGGGGCGGCCGTGGACCTGCTCACCGACGGCTCGGAGGAGCACTGGCTGCGTGCTCCCCGCCACGACAACCGGCACACGCACGGCACCGGCTGCACCCTGGCATCGGCCGTCGCCGTGGGTCTCGCCCACGGCCTGCCCGTGCCGGAGTCCGTCCGTCTGGCGAAGGAGTACGTCACGGGGGCGATCGCCGCCGGGTTCGCACTGGGGTCGGGCATCGGCCCGGTCGACCACGGGTGGCGGCTGCCGGGCGACCGGACCGAGGCCGCGGGGCGCACGGACTGAGAGCCGCCGGGAAGCCACCTGACGCTCGCGCAACACGCCCACCTGCACACAATCAGGGCCCGATGTGCGTTCCGGTGCTCCCGTCCACTTGACTGTTGCCATGACCACCCTGCCCCGCCAGCCTCAACAGGCCCCGCCGACCGGCCACATGATCGTGTGCGGTGGTGACGCGCTCGCCGAGCGGCTCGCCGCCGAACTGCGCGCCGTCTACGGCGAGCGGGTCACGGTCGTCGTGCCCTCCGTCCGCGTCGCGAGACAGGGCACCGGTCCCGCCGGACGGGCGCGGGCGGCCACCCTGTTCTCGCGGATGCAGGCGGTCGTGAACCGTACGGTGTCCGCCGCGGCCGACGACGGCGTGCCGCCGCCACGCGTCCTGGAGGCACCGGAACTCGACGAGGAGGCGCTGGCCGAGGCCGGCGTGGCCGAGGCCGCCGCGCTGGCCCTCGTCCACGGCGACGACGAGACCAACATCCGGGCCGCCCTGGCCGCCCGCCGTCTCAACCCCCAGCTGCGCCTGGTCATCCGGCTCTACAACCGCAAGCTCGGCCAGCACCTGGAACACCTCCTCGACCAGGCAGCCGCCCTCTCCGCCCCCGGCGTCGACCCCGAGGCCCTGGACACCACGACGACCGTCCTGTCCGACGCCGACACCGCGGCACCGGCGCTCGCGGCCACCGCCGTCGCCGGCACCAGCAAGGTCGTCCAGGCCGACGGGCTCCTGCTGCGCGCCGTGGAGCGCACCCCGCCGGGCCGGGGCGAGGTCGCCGACCCCGGCCTGTGCACCCTCGCCCTGCTGTCCGCCACCGCCAACGACCCGGCGGGCGCCGAGGGTTCGGACATGGGCGGCGCGGAGGGCCCTCTGCTGCTGCCCGACGAACGCACGGTCGCCGCGGCCACCGGGCGCGGCACGGTGGTCCTGGAAGCCGTCTCCCCCACGGTGGCCGCACCCAACGGCCGCACGACCAGCCGCCGTATGCCCCTCAGCTCGCTGTTCTCGCGCCGGCTGCGCTGGTCCCTCGCCGGACTCGTCACGAGCGTCCTCGGCCTGGCCGTGGCGTCCTGGGCCACCACCGGCGACCACCCGCTGCACGCCGGATACCTCACGCTCCTCGACCTGTTCGCCATCGACGACCCGGCGATCGGGGAGCCGCTCGCCCGCCAGCTCCTCCAACTCCTCACGGGGCTCGCCGGACTGCTCCTCCTGCCCGTACTCCTCGCGGCCGTGCTCGAAGCCCTCGGCACCTTCCGGACGGCGTCTGCCCTGCGCCGCCCGCCGCGCGGCCTGTCCGGCCACGTCGTCCTGCTCGGCCTCGGCAAGATCGGGACCCGCGTCCTGGCCCGCCTGCGTGAACTCGGCATCCCCGTCGTGTGCGTGGAGGAGGACCCCGAGGCGCGCGGCGTCGCCCTCGCCCGCCGCCTGCGCGTACCGACCGTCATCGGTGACGTCACCCAGGAAGGCGTCCTGGAAGCGGCCAAGGTGCACCGCGCCCACGCCCTGCTCGCCCTCACCAGCAGCGACATCACCAACCTCGAGGCCGCGCTGCACGCACGGACGGTCAAGCCCGACCTGCGGGTGGCGCTGCGCCTGTTCGACGACGGTTTCGCGACCGCCGTCTACCGCACGCTCCGCTCCGCGCATCCCCTCGCCCTGACCCGCAGCCGGAGTGTCTCCACTCTCGCCGCGCCCGCGTTCGCCGGCGCCATGATGGGCCGCCAGATCCTCGGCGCCATCCCCGTCGAGCGCAGCGTCCTGCTCTTCGCCGCCCTCGACGTGGCGGGGCATCCGCTGCTCGAGGGCCGGACCGTCGCCGACTCGTTCCGGGCCGGTTCCCGGCGCGTGATCGCGCTCGACGCGACGGCGCCGAGCGAGCGCCGCCCCGACCTGGCCGCGTCCCCGGCCGACGACGACCCCGACCGCCCGACCGGGCTCGTGTGGGACCTCCACCCCGGGTACGTGCTGCGTCCGGAGGACCGCGTGGTGCTGGCCGCCACCCGCCAGGGCCTGGCGGAACTCCTGCGGCACGGCCCCCAGGCCCGTACCCGCGCGGGACACTCCCGGCAGGCACCGTGAGCGGCGTGGTCACCACCTCTCGCCTTCCGAACGAGCCACCCGGCCACGTGTGATCATCGGCTCTCCGCGCGCCTTATCCTTGATCCCGCCACACCCCTCCCGCTCGTCCTCGCGCTCGCGCGGGGCGAACTTCGTTCCGTGGCAACCAATTTGACGGGGCTGTCTTTCAAGGGTGGTGCGCAGGTTGTTGCTGGCGGATCGGTACCGGTTGCACAAGGTCATAGGCCGCGGCGGTATGGGTGAGGTGTGGCAGGCGACCGACGAGATGCTCGGCCGGCCCGTCGCCGTGAAGCTGCTCATCGCCCAGGACGCGGACCCTTCGGCGTCGGCCAGGTTCCGTATGGAGGCGCAGACTTCGGCGTCGCTCAGCCATCCGCACGTGGTGGGTGTCTACGACTTCGGTTCCTGGGAGCACCGTTTCTACCTCGTCATGGAACTCGTCGAGGGCGGCAGTCTGGCCCACGAGACCGCGGGCGGCGCGCGGCTGACGCCGGCGCGGGTGGCGGACATCGCGGCCGGTGCGGCCGCAGGACTCGCAGCCGCACACCGCCAGGGCGTGGTGCACCGGGACATCAAACCGGGCAATCTGCTGCTCACCCCCGACGGCACGGTCAAGCTGGGCGACTTCGGCATCGCCCGCTTCCTCGACGATCCCGCCGCCGGGCTCACCACCACCGGGCAGATCGTGGGCACCGGCATGTATCTCGCGCCCGAGCGCGCTCTCGGCAAGAACGCGGGCCCGGCGTCCGACGTGTACTCGCTGGGCTGCGTGCTGTATCAACTGCTGACCGGAAACCCGCCGTTCCGGGCCGACACCGCGACCAGCCTGCTGTACCAGCACGTGGACGCCGCGCCCGTGGCCCCGGGACGGCTCGGCGTCCAGCTGCCTCCGTCGTTCGAGAACTATCTGCTCGGCCTGCTGGCCAAGCAGCCGGAGGACCGGCCGACGGCCCAGGAGGTCACGGACTGGTTCCGCACGGGTTCCTGGCAGGGCCGCCCCGAGCCCCTCCCGGAGCCTGTGCCGGTGGCCCCCGCGCCGACATCCGCTCCCCGCTTTCAGGCCTCCCCGGAGATCCGGACCACGTCCACGACCTATCAGCTGCCGTCGTCGGGCCGGGCGGCGCGCCGCGGGGCGGCACGGCGCGGCGGCGTCCTGGAGGCGGCGAGACGCAGACCGAGAATCATCGGGGTCGTCGCCGCGGCCGCTCTCTTCGTCGCGTCCCTCCTGATCGGCATGGCGTGGTTCGCCCCCGACGACAGTGCCGCGAACGCACCGACGAGCGCCCCGTCTCCCTCCGCGTCCGCGCACTGAGGGGGGCGCCCGTCCCGGCGGAACACGCTGCCGCGATGATGGGTGCGACGCCACCGACCACCGTGGAGCTCACCGTGCACACCCGTTCCTGGGCAGACCTCGCCGTCCACCGCAGCCGCGTACGCGGTTGTCTCCTCGGCGGCGCGATCGGTGACGCCCTCGGGTACCCCGTCGAGTTCCTCTCCCTCGACGGCATCCGGGCCACGCACGGTGCGGCCGGGGTCACCGGCCTGGTGGCCGACGCGGACGGTGTGACGGGCCGGATCAGCGACGACACCCAGATGACCCTGTTCACCGCCGAGGGGCATCTGCGGGGGTACTGCCGCACCCGGGACCGGGGCGTCGGCGGCGCCGAGGCAGCCATCGTGCACGACGCGTACCTGCGATGGCTGGAGACGCAGAACCACCCCGGGCCGCTGCCCGAGCAGGACCTGCGCCACCGCATCGGCTGGCTGCGGCACGAGCCCTGGCTGTACGCCCGCCGCGCGCCCGGCAACGCCTGCCTGAGCGGCGTCGAAGCGGGAGTCACCCCCGACCCGTACGGGAAGCCCACCGGTGAGCCGGGGCCGGTGAACCCGGACTCCAAGGGCTGCGGCGCCGTGATGCGCTCCGCGCCTTTCGGTCTGACGGACCTGGGCGCCCGCCGGTCGTTCGAACTCGCCGCCCAGTGCGCCCAGATCACGCACGGACACCCCACCGGCTATCTCGCCTCCGGTGCGTTCGCCGCCCTCATCAGCCACCTCGTGGACGGCGAGTCCCTGGAGGGCGCGGTGCTGCGGACCCTGCGTCTGCTCTCCGGCTACCGGGGCCACGAGGAGACCACGGCCGCGCTGAGCGGAGCCGTCGCGCTCGCCGAGGAAGAGGGCGACGCGACCCCCGAGAGGGTGGAGACGCTCGGCGCCGGCTGGGTGGCGGAGGAGGCCCTCGCCATCGGCGTGTACGCGGCGCTCGCCCGCACCCGGCCGCAGACCTTCCACGTCGGCCGGCAGGGCACGGTGTGCGACCCGAAGCCTCCGCGCACACCGATCGAGGCCGCGTTCCTGCTCTCGGTCAACCACTCGGGCGACAGCGACTCCGCGGGCTCCGTGTGCGGGAACATCCTCGGCGCGCTGCACGGCGACGTACACCTGCCGCACCAGTGGCTGGCCGAGATAGAGGGGCGGACCGCCGTCGCCCGGCTCGGCGACGACATCGCGGCCGAGATCCGGCCCGGCGAGAAGCGTCCCTGGAACTACTGACGCCGGGACCCGCGCCTGCCGGCCAGCACCGCCCGCTCCTTGGCCGCCCGGACCGACGCCGACAGCCCTTCGATGTCGTACGCCCCGTGGTGGCGCCGTCCGTTGACGAAGAACGTGGGTGTGCCCGAGACGCTGCTGAGGTCGGCCGAGTCCAGGTCCTCCGCGACCCGTCCCCCGCCTCTGTGCGCCCGCAGGTCCTTGTGGAACCGGTCGGTGTCCAGGCCGAGTTCACCCGCGTAATTCAGGAGGTCGGTGGCCCGCAGGGCGTCCTGATGGGTGAACAGCAGGTCGTGCATCTCCCAGTACGCGCCCTGCTCCCCCGCCGCCTCGGCCGCCTCCGCGGCGAGCTGGGCGTGCGGGTGCACGTCGTTCAGGGGCAGATGCCGCCACACGTAGCGGATGTCGCCGAAGCCCGCGAGCAGCTCCCGTACGACGGGTTCGGCCTGTCCGCAGTAGGGGCACTCGAAGTCGCCGTACTCGACGACCGTCACGGGCGCGTGCCGTGGTCCGCGCACGTGGTCGCGGTCCGGGTCGACCGGCACGGCCAGGTCGACGATGCCCTCGGCCGTTCCGAGGAGGGCCCGCATCCGGGTGGGGCGGGGCAGGATTCCGATGACCCAGGAGACGAGCCAGGTCATGAGGAACGCGCCGGCCACCGCGCTGAGGATGCCGATCTTCGCCTCGGCCAGCTGGTCGCCGTCGAAGGCGAGGGTGGCGATCAGCAGCGCCACGGTGAACCCGACGCCCGCGATGGCTCCCCCGGCCGCCGTGGCGCCCCAGCCGACGGACGGGCGCAGCAGGCCGCGGCTGAGCCGGGTCGTCAGCCAGGAGGCGCCGACGATGCCGAGCGGCTTGCCCAGGACGTAGCCGATGAGGATGCCCAGGGTGATCGGTGAGCTGAACGCGCGGGCCAGTTCGCCGCCGCTGATCTCGATGCCCGCGTTGGCGAGGGCGAACAGCGGCACGATCACATAGCTGGTCCACGGGTGGTACAGGCGCTGCAACCGCTCGTTGGGGGACAGGGCCGACGCGATGCCGATCCGCACCGATCGCTCCAGTTCGGGGGTCGGCTGCTCGCGGAAGAGCCGGAACAGGCCGCTCGCCCGCTCCAGCGCGGTACGGCTCGCGGGGTAGGCGAAGGTCAGCAGTCCCATGGCGAGGCCGATCACGACGGGGTCCACCCCCGACTCCAGCAGCGCCACCCAGGTCGCGACGGCCAACAGCGCGTACACGCAGCCGCGCCGGGTGCCGGTGGCCCGTACCAGCAGGATCACGCCGAACAGGCCGAGTGCCACCAGGAGGGCCGTGACGTCGATGTGGCCGCTGTAGGCGACGGCGATGACGATCAGCGCCACGAAGTCGTCGACGACGGCCACGGTCAGGATGAAGATGCGCAGGCCGCCGGGCAGCCGGTTGCCGAGCAGGGCCAGCATGCCGAGGGCGAACGCCGTGTCGGTCGACATCGCGGCGCCCCAGCCGTGGGCCGTGCTCTGCCCGGCGTTGACGGCCAGGTAGACGGCGACGGGGACGAGCATGCCGCTGAGTCCCGCGACGAGGGGCAGCGTGACGCGCCGCCGTTCGCGGAGCTCGCCCATGTCGAACTCGCGCCGCGCCTCCAGGCCGACGACGAAGAAGAACAACGTCATCAGGCCGCTGTTGACCCACTCCCGCAGTTCCAGCGACACCCCGGCGGAACCGGCCCGCACGGAGAGGTGCGTCGCCCAGAACTCCTCGTACGTGCCGGGGCCGATGTTCACCCAGGCCAGTGCCGCGAGCGCCGCGACGAGCAGCACGGAGGCACTGCCGGTCTCGGTGCGCAGGAAGTCGCGCAGCGGTGTGCGCAGCTCGTCGCCGTACGTCGTCTGCCCGTCGAACCCCGAGCTCATCGGCGGCATTCCCGTCTCTCGGTGGCCCGCGCGGACCATGGCCGGCGGCTGCTCGGGCGAGCGCCCGAGCGCGGTGAGACGGTAGTTGACGCACGGCGGCACGGACGAATCGACACGGCGACCGCTTTCGAGTGCCCGCCCCGTGAGGCGGGCACTCGATCGGAACGGGCGACCTCAGCCGAGGCCGACCGCGAAGACGTGCAGGTTGCCGTTGTCCGGCAGCGTCACGCTCTTGATGTGCTTCCCTTCCGGTACGTCGTAGGGCTTGGTGGCGAAGACGTACGCGGCGGGCCCGGCGCCCCCGGACTGGTTGCGGTGGTCGGTGCGGGCCACGGTGGTGTTGCCGAAGACGGGGTCCGTCCCGCCGCCCGGCAGCGTCCAGTCGCCGAACGACAGATCCGTGGTGGCGGTGGAGCCGTCGGTGAACGTCACGGTGGCGCTGCCGCGCTGGTCGCTGTGCGTCGCCGAGCCCACGAACAGCAGCTTGCCCGCGTCCTTCGCCCGGTCGGCCAGGTCGATGCGCTGACCCGCGGCGGCGACGTTGTCGGGTCGCCCCTGGGGCGCGGCGGGCCACACGAAGGACGTGCCCGCCACCTCGACGCGCGTACCGCCCTTGAGACCTGCGGCTTCGAGACCCTGACGGGAGTAGGTGTTGCCGTCGCCGTCGTAGTCGCCCTGGCCGCGGTCGGCGTCGTCGGAGGAACCGGTGTTGGCGTACGCGGCCGCGAGACCGCCCTCGGGGGCGACGAGCACGAACACGGAGAGCTGAACGGGCTTGTCCGCCGCCCCCTTCCCACGGACGGTCACCGGGATCTCGTAGTAGCCCTCGGCCGTGCCGGCCGCGGCCTTCACGGACAGGGTGAGTTCGCCCGAGCCGGTCTTCGCGTCGAGGCCGAGCGGCCCGCCCGTGGGTGAGACGGTCAGCCCTTCGGGGGCCTTCGTGGTGACGGTCAGCGTCTTGTCGTGGCCGGCCAGACGCTGACCGTGGACGGTGACCTTCGCCGCGTCGCCGCCGGGGACGGCCGACGCCGCGTTGGGCGTCGCGCCCACGAGGAAGGAACGCTCTCCCGAGCGGTACGACGGTGGCGCGGCCTTCGCGGACGTCGCCCAGGTCTTGTCCGGCGTGCCGGACAGCGTGAAGTCGAGGCGCGCCCCGTCCTTCGCCGCGGACTGCGGGAGGTAGGTGCGCTCCCAGGTGCGGCCGTCGAGCGCGAGCCCGTGGACGTACGGGGCGTCGGCGGACGCCTGCGGGGCGTGGATGTCCAGCTCCCTTCCCTTGCCGGGCAGATCGAGGACCGCGCGCTCGAAGAGCGGGCTGTGCACGGCGAGATCCGGGGTACCGGGTGTCGACGGATACAGGCCGAGCGCGGCCCACACGTACCAGGAGGACTGGGCTCCGAGGTCGTCGTTGCCGGGCTCGCCGTCGGGCGTGGGGCTGAACAGGGTGGTGGCCACGTCGCGCACGGCCTTCTGCGTCTTCCACGGCATGCCCAGGTGGTTGTACACCCACGGCACACCGAAGTCGACCTCGTTCCCCGCCCACATGTAGGGCTCGTTCGGACCCGCGTTCAGCTTCGTGAAGAAGGTGTCGAGGCGGTCGGCGGCCGCGTCGCGCCCGCCCATGGCCGCGATGAGACCTTCGGTGTTCTGCGGGACGAGCCAGTTGTACTGCGCCGCGTTGCCCTCGTCGAAGCCGTCCTGGCCGAACTTGCCCGGGGGCGGCGGCTGGTAGGCCGGGCCGTCCGGGAAGCGGCCGTCCTCGCCGCGCGGCTGGAGGTAGCCGGTGGCGGGGTTGAGGATGTTCTGCCAGTTCTGGCCCCGGCGGGTGAAGGTCGCGGCGGTGTCCTTGTCGCCGGCGGCCTTCGCGAGCTGCGCGATGGCGAAGTCGTCGATCGCCCACTCCAGACTGACGGAGCCGCCCACCCTCTGGTGGTCGCCGCGCGAGGCGTCGTTGTTGGGCATGTAGCCGCGCTCGACGTACTCGCCGATCCCCGGCCGTTCCTTGTACGCGCCTGGGGTGTCGTCCACCGAAGTGGCGCCCTTGACCAGGTACTTCAGCGCCTTCTTGAGGTCGAAGTCGCGGGCACCGAAGGCATAGAGGTTCGCGATGAGTGGGACGGAGTTGTCGCCCGTCATCTGCCCGGTGTAGTCGTTGGCCAGGGGCCAGCGCGGCCACCAGCCGCCCTGTTCGGCATCGTTGACGAGCGACTGCGCCATGTCACTGGCCTGCTTCGGCCACAGCATCGCCTGGAGGGGCGCCAGCGAGCGGTAGGTGTCCCAGTCGGAGAAGTTGGCGTACTGGTTGTGGCCCGCGGGCAGCGTGCGCACCTTGTCGTCGAAGCCGGTGTAGCGTCCGTCGGCGTCGTTGAAGGTGTTCGGGTGCATCAGCGAGTGGTAGAGCGCGGTGTAGAACGTCTTCAGCTCACCGGTGTCGCGCCCGGCGACGCGGATCGTGCCCAGCGTGGCGGCCCACTGGTCGCGGGTCTGCCGGTGCAGTGCGTCCAGGCTCCAGCCCGGCACCTCGGCCGCCATGTTGGCCTCGGCGCCGTCCACGGAGACGTACGACATGGAGACCTTGGCCCGCACCGTGCGCGAGTCGGCCGTCCCGAAGGTGAGGTAGGCGCCCGCCTTGGGGGCGTCCACGGTGTCGCTGTCCTTGGAGACCGTCTTGCCGTCCCAGGTGCCGTGCGCGGTGAACGGGCGGTCGAAGGTGATCGCGTAGTGGACCGTGTACTCGTTGCCCTTGCCACAGAAGTTGCCGGTCGTCGCGGACCCGGTGACCTGCCGGTCGCCGACGACGCGCAGGTCGGCGCGCTTGTTGCCGGAGAGACTGGCGCCGCCCTTCACGAGCACCTGGGCCGCGTCCGCCCCTTCGGGGAACGTGAACTGCGCCAGTCCCGTACGCGTGGTGGCGGCCAGTTCGGCCCGCACCTTCGAGTCTCCCAGCGTGACCGCGTAGTAACCGGGTTCTGCCTTCTCGTCGTCGTGCGAGAAGGACTCGGTCCGGTCCCACGGGGCCGGGCCGACGTCTCCGGTCACGGGCAGGATCGGCACGTCGCCGAAGGCCGTGCAGCCGACCGAGGCGTGGTCGAGGCTGAAGCCGCGGATCTTGTCGCTGTGGTACTGGTATCCGGCGTACGAGCCTGCCGTGTCCGGCGAGAACTGCATCATGCCGAACGGGGCTGCGGGGCCGGGAAAGTTGTTGATCTCGCCGACGCTCGCGCCGCCCCGGCCCGTGCCGATGAGCGGGTCCACGTAGGCGGCGGGGTCGTCCACCAGTGACGGCTTCGCGGCGGCGGCAGCAGGCGAGCCGGATGACGTGGACAACGTTGTCTTCGCCGTTGACAACGTTGTCGACTCGGCGGAGGCCACCGTCGACGCCCCCATCAACAACCCGGCAGCCAGTGCGGCGGCCGCCGCACTGCGGGTTCTACGACTTCTCGGACGAGTCACACATGCCTCCGTGGAATAGGGGCGGCTCAGCCACCACACACTCCGGGAGGGGGTGCCGTTCGGTCAAGAGGCTTGCGGCGATTGTCCTTTGGGCGGCCGAGGTTGCCCTGCCTCGCGTTCCTGTCGCGCTACTCGGCACTCCGGTCGAGCTTGAGGGCATTGGCCCAGAGCGCGGTGGACGTCTCGACCAGCTCGTCGAGCGTGTGGTCCTCACCGAGCCCGTACGCGTAGTAGGCCATGCGGCTCACCATGCCCGAGAGCGCCCGCGCCGCCATGAGCGGGTCGAGGCTGCGGTCCGCGAGCCCGCGGTCCTGGAGGTCCTTGATGGCGCGGGCGTTGCGGTCGGCGAACGCACGGCTCCGGCGCCGTCGCACCTCCCGGAACCCGGAGTCGCCGGCCGCGACCTGATCGAGGATCAGCATCAGCTTCGCGTTGCGTCTGTACGCCTCGAAATAGGCCCGGTTGCTGGCCTCGATCACGCCGACGGGCGAGCTGTCCTCGGGGTCGAGGCGCGGCATGCCCGGGTGCAGCATGTCGTCCTGCGCGACTTCGAGCACGGCCTGGAAGATCTCCTCCTTGCCGGCGAAGTACGTGTAGAAGGTGCCGGTCGAGCAGGCCGCCTCGGCGGTGATGTCGGTGAGGCGCGAGTCCAGATAGCCGTCCCGTTCGAACACGACGCGGGCCGCGGCCACGAGCGCGGCGCGGGTCCGGGCCCCGCGCGCGGTGGCGGGCGGTTCACGCAGGGCGGAGGTGTCCGCGAGCGAGGGGATGCCCTCCCCGTCGGGTGCGTGGCCGCGGGTGGTCATGTCGTGGGGCCTTCCTCTACTGGCTTGTGCTGCTGCTCGCCTGTTCTGCCCGCCGGGCGCTGCGCGCACCGGTGACGGCCGTACGGGAGCGAGGCGATCTTCGCACACCCGCGTGCGCCGATCGCCTCCGTCCTCCCTCGGCCCGGCAGGGCCCCGCACCGGGGCCGGACGGTCAGCCGGTGCGGCCCCACTGCGGCTCCCGGCGGCGAAGTTCCCGCATGGCGATGGTGCGCTTGTGGACCTCGTCGGGGCCGTCGGCGAGGCGCAGGGTGCGCAGATGCGCGTACATGCTGGCGAGCGGGAAGTCGTTGGAGACGCCGCCCCCACCGTGCACCTGGATGGCCCGGTCGACCACCTTGAGCGCGACCTCCGGTGCGGCCACCTTGATCGCGGCGATCTCGGTGCGCGCGTGCCGGTTCCCCACGGTGTCCATCAGGTACGCGGCCTTGAGGGTGAGCAGCCGGACCATGTCGATCTCGATGCGGGCCTCGGCGATCCAGTCCTGCACGTTGGCACGGTTCGCGACCGGCTCGCCGAAGGTCGTACGCGCCTGGGCGCGGTCGATCATCAGGTCGAGGGCGCGCTCGGCCATGCCGACGGCACGCATGCAGTGGTGGATGCGGCCGGGGCCGAGCCGGGCCTGGCTGATCATGAAGCCGTCGCCCTCTCCGGCGAGCAGCGCGGTGACCGGCACCCGGACGTCCTCGAAGACGACCTCGGCGTGCCCCTCGCGGTCCTGGTATCCGAAGACGGGGAGGTTGCGCAGGACGGTGACACCGGGAGTGTCGATGGGCACCACCATCATGCTCTGCTGACGGTGCGTCGCGGCCTCCGGCTCCGTCTTGCCCATCACGATGAGCACCTTGCAGTTCTTGTGCAGAGCGTTGGAGGTCCACCACTTGCGTCCGTTGAGGACGTAGTCGTCGCCGTCCCGCTCCATCCGGAGCTGGATGTTGGTGGCGTCGGAGCTCGCCACGGCGGGCTCGGTCATCGCGAAGGCGGAGGCTATCTCGCCGTCGAGGAGCGGCTTGAGCCACTTCTCCTTGTGCTCGTCGGTGCCGAAGAGCGTCAGCACCTCCATGTTGCCGGTGTCCGGCGCGTTGCAGTTGGTGGCCTCCGGGGCCAGGTGCGCGCTGCGGCCCATGATCTCGGCGAGCGGGGCGTACTCGAGGTTGGTGAGTCCGGGGCCCCACTCGGGGTGGGGGTGGAAGAGGTTCCACAGCCCGCGCTTCTTCGCGTCCGCCTTGAGGTCTTCGAGGATGGGCGGGTGGAAGTGCGGATCGCCCGACTCCGCCATCTGCGCCTCGTAGACCGGCTCCGCCGGGTAGATCCGCTCGTCCATGAAGGCGAGCAGCTTCTCCTGGTACTCCTTGGCCCTGTCGGTCAGCTCGAACACGTGGTTCTCCTCACGGGGATGGATTTCAGGGACCGGCGCGCCGGCGCCGCCGGCCGGCGGGAACGGGGGCCGTGCTACCCGTCTGCCTGCGTTGCCTGTACTGCCTGCGCTTTTGCTGTCGTCACGCCCTGGTGCAGCAAGGCCCTCAACTCCGCGGCGGTCGTGGCCGCTTCGCGGTGGAGGATGCCTGCGAGGCCGGCGCGTCGTGCCGCGACGATGTTGTGTTCGAGGTCGTCGACCATGACGGTCTCGCCGGGTTCGGTGCCCAGACGCTCGCATGCGATGGCGTACGCGCGCCGGGAGGGTTTGCGTACGCCGATCTCCCCGGAGATGACCACGGCGTCGAACATGGACTCCAGGTCGAAGCCCGCGTAACAGTCGTCGCCCAGGGAGTTGGAGAGCAGGCCCACGCGGTGTCCCGCGTTCCGCACTTCGGCGACGAGGTCGAGCATCGCCCGGTCGGGGCGCAGTCCGGCCTGCATCAGGGACAGGAGGCCGGGCCCTTGGATGTCTGCGCCGTGCGCGCGCAGCCGCTCGGCGAAGCCGTCCTCGAACTCACGCTGGCCGAGCCGGCCTTCCTCGTGCTCGACGAGGAGGGCGCCGGAGCGCTCGTCCTTCGCGAGCAGCCTGAGCGGGAGCCGCGGATCCACGCCGAGCGTGGCGCCGAAGGCCTCGAACGCCTCGATCAGGCTGGTGGTCAGCACTCCCCCGAAGTCGAAGAGGACGGCGCTGATTCGGGTACTCAAGAGACAGCCTCCTGGTCGCGGATTCGGCAGGCATGCGCAACGTACCTGAACCCGGACTCAACTTCAATGACACGCGCCCCTGCCCGGTCGTCTGGAAACTCTGGATAAACCGGCATATTCCACGCGTGTCGCTCCGACCCACCCCCACCGGCCCCGGGCGAAAGTGGCCGGACGGCCGACCACTCGCCCCTGACTGCCGGCCCCCTCCGCCCACCCCGTCGCCCCGGCACAGCGCCCCACGGACGCCCACGAGGATCCCGCCATGAAGACCCGCCAGACCCTCCGCCGATGCGGCCGCACCCTGAGCCGTGGCGCCGCCCGGCCCAACGTGCTGTTCGGCGGCGTCTACGGAGCCGTCCTCGCCAGTTCCATGGTCGCCGCGCTCACCCCGTACGGGCGCTCGTCACGCGCGGACCGCCTGTACGACGCCAAGTGGCTCCTGATCACCGCGTTCGCCTCGGCCCTGGCACACGGGTACGCGCACCTCATCGCCCGGCGCGGGGACGAGACCCACCACGGGGCGTTCGCCGCGGTGCGGGCGCTCGCCGAGGAGTGGCCGCTGCTCCTCGCCACCCTGCCGACGCTCGTGATGCTCTTCGGGGCGGGACTCGGCTGGTGGAACTACCCGGGGATCGAGTACGTCGCCCTCGGCTTCAACGTCGTCCTGCTCTTCGGCTGGGGTCTGACGGCGGCGCGGGCCGGCGGAATGACGTGGGCCCGGTCGCTCTTCCTCGGCCTGGGCGACGCGCTGCTCGGCCTGATCGTCGTCGTGGCGAACGCACTGATCAAGTAGCAGGCCGGGCGCCGCGACGGCGGTGCGCGTCAGGGCGCGGCGTGCGCGGCCATGACGTGCTTGATCCGCGTGTAGTCGTCGAACCCGTAGCGGCTCAGGTCACGGCCGATGCCCGACTGCTTGTATCCGCCGTGGGGCATCTCGGCCAGGACCACCTGGTGGCAGTTGAGCCAGACGCAGCCGAAGTCGAGCTCGGCGCTCAGTCGCATGGCGCGCCCCAGATCGGCGGTCCAGACGCTGGATGCCAGGCCGAAGTCGACGCCGTTGGCCAGAGCGACGGCCTCTTCCTCGGTGTCGAAGGGCTGGACGGTGACGACGGGGCCGAAGATCTCGCCCTGCACCACGGCGTCGTCCTGCCGGACGCCGGAGATGACGGTCGGCGGGAAGAAGTACCCGGGACGGTCGAGGCGCGTTCCGCCTGTCTCGACGTGCGCGTGCCCAGGGAGCGTCGCGATGACGGACTCGACGCGTGCCGCGTGGGCGGCGCTGTTGAGCGGGCCGTAGAAGGCGTCCTCGTCCGGCGCGCCGGTCGTCGTGTCGCGTGCGGCTTCGACGAGAGCCGCCAACAGGGCTTCGTGGGAGGCGCGTTGGACCAGGATCCGGGTGACGGCGGTGCAGTCCTGGCCGCCGTTGAAGAAGGCGGCGTCAGCGAGGGCGCGGGCCGTACGGACGGGGTCGACGTCGGCGAAGACGACGGCCGGGGCCTTGCCGCCCAGCTCCAGGTGGACGTTCTTGACCTCGCGGGACGCCTCGGCCATGACCTCGGAGCCGGCCCGTGTGCTGCCGGTGATGGCCACCATGTCGACGTCCGGGTGGGCGACGAGTGCGCGTCCGGTGTCCCGGTCGCCGCACACGATGTTGACGACGCCCGGCGGGAGGACGCGCGCGGCGAGTTCGCCCAGCAGGACGGTCGACCAGGGGGTGGTGTCGGACGGCTTGAGGACCACCGTGTTGCCCGCGGCGAGCGCGGGGCCGAGCTTCCACACGGCCATCATCAGCGGATAGTTCCAGGGCGTGACCTGGGCGACGACGCCCACGGCCTCGCGGCGGACGTACGAGGTGTGGCCCGGCGCATACTCGCCGGCGGCGACGCCCTCCAGGACCCGGGCGGCGCCCGCGAAGAAGCGCAACTGGTCGGCGCCACGGCCGACTTCGAGGGTCCGAGTGGCCTCGCGCGGCTTGCCGGTGCTGCGCACCTCCGCGTCGACCAGCCGGTCCGCGTGCTCGGTCACCAGGTCGGCCAGGCGCAGGAGTGCCTCCTGCCTCTGGGCTGGGGTGCTCCGGCGCCAGACGGGCAGGGCGCGCCGTGCGGCGGCCACGGCCGCGTCCACGTGCGGGGCGGACGAGCGGGGCGCGGTGCCGTAGACCTCTCCGGTGGCGGGGTCGGTCAGCTCCATGCGGTCGGTGACCTCGGCGCTGCGGCCGTCGACGATGTTGTGCAGGGTCAGGTCAGACATGGCAGCTCTCCTTGCGCAGGGAGGCGACGGTGACGCCGGGGGCGAGGCGCCCGTCGGTCACCTTCAGCTCGATGAGGGCGGCCTTGCCGCTGTCGAGGGACCGCTGGAGCGCGGGCCCGAACTCGTCCGTGACGGTGACGGTTTCGCCGTGCGCGCCGAAGGCACGGGCGTACGCGGCGAAGTCGGGGTTGCCGAGGCCGGTGCCGCTGACCCGTCCCGGGTAGGCCTGCTCCTGATGCTGGCGGATGGTGCCGTACTTGGCGTTGTTCAGCACGATGATCAGTGGTTTGGCACCCTCGGCCACGGCGGTGGCGAGCTCCTGACCGTTCATCAGGAAGCAGCCGTCGCCCGCGACGGAGACGACCCTGCGGTCCGGATCGTGGATCGCGGCCGCCACGGCGGCTGGTATGCCGTATCCCATGGACCCGTTGCGGGGGGCGAGTTGGCGCGTGCCGTCGTGGTACGTGAGGAAGCGCTGCGCCCAGATGGCGTGGTTGCCGGCGCCGAAGGTGATGACGGCGTCTTCGGGGAGCCGGCCGTCGAGCGTGGCGAAGACGGTGGCCAGGTCGAGCGGATCGTCCTCCGGGACCGGGGTGCGGAACGCCAGGTGGGCGGCCCTGTCCTGCTTGGTCCGCACGGCCCACGGCAGAGGGCTGCCCGGGCGCAGGGTGCGTACCGCGTCGGCGAAGGCCTCGGGGGCGGCGAGCAGGGTGAGTTCGGCGGGGTACAGGGCGCCCGGCGGCTGTGGTTCGGGCAGCACCTGGACGAGCCGCGGGCCCGTGCCGTCGGTGGGGAGCAGCGTGAATCCGTCGGTCGCGACGTCACCCGGTGCGGTCCCGACGGCCAGCAGCAGGTCGGCCTCGCGCACCCGCCGGGCGAGCGCGTCGTCGCGTCCGTAGCCGAGCGGGCCGACGTACACCTCGGACTCGTTGTCGATGAGGTCCTGGCAGCGGAAGTCCACGGCCACGGGAAGGGCCCACGCCTCGGCCCAGTCCCGTACGGCGGCGCGGGCTTCCGGGGTCCAGCGGCCGCCGCCGAGGAACAGGAGGGGACGTTCGGCCGTCGTCAACAGCCTTTCGAGACGGGTGAGTTCGGCCGCGGTCGCGCCGCCGCCGGGGACGGGCAGAGGGGTGGCGTCGGGGACGCGGACGACGTCCGTGAGCATGTCCTCCGGCAGGCCCAGGACCACGGGTCCCGGCCGGCCGCCGGTCGCGACGGCGAAGGCGCGGGCGACGTACTCGGGGATGCGTGCGGCGTCGTCGATCGTCTCGACGAGCTTGGCGCTCGCGCCGAACGTGCCGCGCAGGTCGAGTTCCTGGAAGGAGGCGCGGTCGGTGTGGCCGCGCGGCACCAGGCCGATGAAGAGGACCATCGGTGTGGCGTCCTGGTAGGCGGTGTGCAGGGCGACCAGCGCGTTGGTGGCGCCTGGGCCCCGGGTCGTGAAGCAGATTCCGGGGCGCCCGGTGAGCTTTCCGTGGGCCTCCGCCATGTAGGCGGCGCCGCCTTCGTGGCGGCAGACGACCATGTGGACCGGGGCGTCGTGCAGAGCGTCGAGCGCGGCGAGGTAGCTCTCGCCGGGCACGCCGTAGACGGTATCGACGCCGTGTGCGGACAGCTGGTCGATGAGGACCTGGCCGCCGGGACGGGCGGGGTGGTGCTGGGTCATGCGGTGGCCTTCTGAGGTGCGGAGGTGTTCTCGGACGGGGTGGCGGACCGGCTGCCGAGCAGCGGGCCGGCCAGGAAGGAGCCGGCCGCGGTGCAGGCGGCGATGAGGACGAGGAGGAGGGCGACACCCCAGGACGCGCCGTCGGTGACGCCGGTCAGCCAGGCGGCGACGAGCGGGACGAAGCCGCCGAGGACACCGGAGAGGTTGTACGACATGGCGACGGCGCTGTAGCGGAAGGTCTCCGGGAACAGGTCCGTGACGACGGCGCCGATGGTGGCGTAGGGGATGGAGATGACGGCGACGCCGAGCGTCACACCGAGGATGACCAGGGCGGTCTGGCCGGTGTCGACGAGCCAGAAGACGGGGAAGGCGACCAGGACGGACAGCACACCGCCGACGGCACACACCTTCCAGGGGCCGACGCGGTCGGCGATCCGGCCGCCGATGTAGATCACGACCATCTCGGCCACGGCGGCGAGGAGTGTGGCGTTGAGCATCACGGACTTGGCGATGCCGAGCTGTTCGGTGCCGTACGAGATCATGAAGGTGGTCAGCAGGAAGAAGCCGCCGATGCCGAGGAACGCCGCGAGCACGCTGATGATCATGCGGCCCCAGGTCTTGCGGAAGGCCTCGACGAGGGGGGCCGGCGCGGGGCCGTTCTTCTCCGCCTCCTCGATCATGGCGCGGAAGACCGGGGACTCCTCGATGCGCAGGCGCAGGTAGAGCGCGAAGACGAGCAGGCCGAAGGCGGCGAGGAACGGGATGCGCCAGCCCCAAGCGTAGAAGGCGTCGTCAGGCAGCAGGCCGACCAGGGCGAAGGCGCCGCTGGAGAGCAACGTGCCGACGGGTGAGCCGAGTTGGGGCACCGCCGAATAGGTTCCGTGCTTCTCCTTCGGCGTGTGTTCCAGGGTCAGGAGCATCGCGCCGCTCCACTCCCCGCCGACCGAGATGCCCTGCACGAAGCGGAGCACGGCGAGCAGGACGGGGGCCCAGATGCCGATGGTGTCGTAGGACGGGAGGAGGCCGATGCAGCCGGTGGCGACGCCCATCATGACGACGGTGATGATCAGCGCGGCCTTGCGTCCGTAGCGGTCGCCGATGTGGCCGAAGACCGCGGCGCCGATGGGCCGGGCCGCGAAGCCGACGGCGAAGGTCACGAAGGAGGCGATGGTCGCCGTCGTGGCGTCGAGCGAGGGGAAGAACAGCTTGTTGAAGACGAGCGCGGCCGCGGTGCCGTAGAGGAAGTAGTCGTACCACTCGAGGGCGGTGCCGATGAACGCGGCGGACAGGAGGCGCTTGATGTCGGCGGTGCCTGCGACGGTGCGGCCTGTCGGCGGCGTCGTGCTGTTGGAGCTCACGGAATCTCCCGGGGGACGGTGACCGCTGGAGGGTCGGGGGACGGTGGAGCGGGGAGGGTGCCTCAGCTGGAGGCGGTCAGGCCGAGCGGGTCATGGGCGACGGTGCCGCCGACGGAGGTGGCCAGGATCCGGATCGCACCGATGCGGTCCGGCGAGACGCGGGTGGGGTCGGCGTCCAGGACGGTGAAGTCGGCCAGGTGTCCGGGGCGCAGGACGCCCTTGCGGTCGCCGTGACCGGTGGCGTGCGCGGAGCCGACGGTCCAGGCACGCAGCGCGGCGAGTGCCGTGACGCTCTCGTCCGCGCCGTAGGCCGCGCCGGTCTCGGTGAGGCGTTCCACCATGGACTGCATCGCGGGCAACGGGGCCCCGGGAGCGACCGGCCGGTCGGAGCTGCCGGGCACGACGATGCCCAGGTCGAGCAGGGAACGCAGCCGGTACGAGTACGGGGTGCGCTCCGGCCCGAGGGCCGCCGCCATGGCGTCGCCGAAGGCGTACAGGAAGTTGTGCTGCGGCACGGGCACGACGCGCAGCTCGGCGAAGCGGGACAGCTGATCGGGCCGCACGACGCCGGCGTGCTCGATCCGGTGCCGCACGTCGGGGCGTGGGTGGGTCCGCCGGGCGCGGGCGAAGGTGTCGAGTGCGAGATCGACGGCCCGGTCTCCGATGGCGTGGGCCGCGACGGTCCAGCCGGCCCGGTGGGCGGCCACCACGGTGTCGGCCATGGCCTCGGGATCGCCCTGGAAGTATCCGGTGGCGGAGGTGTCGTGGGGGCAGCCGCAGAACGGTTCGGTGACGGCGGCGGTGCGGCCGAGCAGCGAGCCGTCGAGGAAGATCTTGACGGGGCCCAGCGAGAGCCGGTCGTCGCCGAAGCCGGTGCGCATGCCGAGGTCGAGGCCGAGGGTGATGGCGTCGTCGGCGTGCGCGGTGAGCGGGTGCAGCACGTCGGAGGCGGCCATCACCTGGGCCCGGGTGTGCAACGCGCCGCTGTCGCGGGCGAGTTGGTAGGCGGCGAGCTCCACCGGGCTGTGCCCGATCCAGCCGCCGCCGATGCCGGCCTCGGTGAAGCTCGTGACGCCCTCGGCGAGGTAGTGCCGGGTGGCGGCGCCGATGGCGTCAGCGAGGGTGGCCACGGGGTAAGGCAGCACCTGGCGTTGCACGAGTTGCTGCGCGGTCTCTTCGAGGAGTCCGTTGGGCCGTCCGTCCGCGTCCCGGGCGACGACGCCGCCGGTCGGATCGGCGAACCCGTCGGCGAGCGCGCCGGCCTTCTCCAGAACGGGTGAGTTGACGACGCAGGCGTGCCCGGAGGTGTGCTTGAGCCACACGGGGCGGCCACCCGCCGCGCGGTCTAGGGCGTCGCGGTGCGGCTGGACGCCACCGAGTTTGTGGTGGTCGAGTCCGGCGCCGGTCACCCACGCGTCCGGCGGCATTCCTGCCGCGTGGTCGGCGACGGCGGCGTACACCTCGTCCACCGACCGGGCCTTGGACAGGTCGAGCTGGGCGAGGGTGAGGCCGAACCACGCGGTGTGACAGTGGGCGTCGTTGAAGCCCGGGACGAGGGTGGCGCCGCCCGCGTCCAGGACACGGCGCGCGGGCAGGTCTTCGACGTCGTCGTCGAGTCCCGCGATCCTGCCGTGCAGGACTCCCAGGGTGCGGGCGGTGGGCCGGTCGTCGTCGAGGGTGAGGATGCGCGCGTTGCGCACCAGCAGGTCGAGGAGCATGGGGTGGGTCCGTCCCTCAGGCGAAGTGGTGCAGTTGGGCGAGGGGCAGTTCGGTGACGGCGTCGGTTCCGGTGGGGACGTCGTCGACCAGGACCGGCGCGGGCTCGCGCGGCACATGGACGCGTGGCGTGGCGGTGTTGTGCAGCATGTCGGCCCGGGTCAGGCCGCGTGCGCCGGCGATCGGCGCGTACTGCAGGCCTTGCGGGAGTGCGGCGCGGGCGGCCCGGTCCTCCAGGGCGGCCTGCGCGACGAAGATCCGCGAGAGGCGTGCGGGGGCGTCGCCGAGCGCGCCGAAGTAGGGGCGGTAGGTGCGGGGCTGGGTCAGTCGGGTGGAGCCGGAGCCGGAGCCGGTGTTGCCCCAGGCCACGAAGCCGCCCTTGACGACGAGTTCGGGCTTGGTGCCGAACCACGCGGGGTGCCACAGCACGAGGTCGGCCATGCGGCCCGGCTGGAGGGATCCCACCTCGTGGGCCAGGCCGTGCGCGATCGCCGGGTTCAGGGTGATCTTCGCCAGGTAGCGCAACGCTCGTGCGTTGGCGGAGTGTTCCACTCCCCCGGCGCCGTTCGCGAGGGCCTGCACATGGGCGAGCTGCCAGGTCCTGCGCACCGTCTCGGCCATCCGCCCCATGCCCATGGAGTCGGAGTTGACGATGCTGATCGCGCCCAGGTCGTGCAGGGCGTTCTCGGCGGCGATGGCGTGGCCGCGGATGCGGCCCTTGGAGATCTCGATGTCGCTGGGCGAGTGGTGGTTCTGCCGGTGGACCGTCATCGTCATCGGGAACAGCTCGCCGACGGTGTTGGCGGTGTACGGAACCGTCGGGGTGGTCGACGAGGGAAGCACGTTGGGCTCGGAGAGGATCTCCAGGAGGTCGGGGTGACCGCCGCCGCCCTCCACGTGGTATGCGTGCACCGTGCGGCCACGGGTGGCACCGATGGTGTCGCGCAGATAGCCGGACTCGTTCATGGAGTCGGTGTGCATGGCGACGGGCAGGTCCGCCTGTTCCGCGGTGCCCAGACACGTCTCGATGATGCGCGGGGTGGCCCCGAAGTCCTCGTGGATCTTGAAGCCGCCGGCGCCCGCGAGCACGGACTCGTCGAGCAGGGCGCGGGAGGTGGAGGAACCCCGGGCGAGGAAGGCGATGTTGAGCGGGGTGCCGCGCCAGGACGCCATCAGGGTGTGCAGGTTGTGCGCCGGGTTGCAGCCGATCTCCCACACGCCGCCGAGGCCCATGCCGACGAGCGTGGTGACTCCGGCGGACAGCGCGGCGGGCGCCACCTCGGGCGAGGAGAGGTGGACGTGGCTGTCCACGATGCCGGGGGTGGCGATCAGGCCCTCGCCCGGGATGACCGAAGTGTGCGAGTCGATGGCGAAGTCGACGTCCATGACGTCCGGGTTGCCGACGCCGCCCACGGCGACGATCCGGCCGTCCTTGATACCGATGTCGGTCTTGCGGACGCCGAGCACCGGGTCCATCAGGACCACTCCGGCGACCACCATGTCGAGCGCGGAGTCCCGCTCGGAGCGCGGCGATGCCAGCAGTCCGTCGCGGACCGTCTTGCCGCAGCCGCCGAGCAGTTCGTCGCCCGGCGTGCCGTCGTCCTGCTCCACCTCGACCCACAGACAGGTGTCGCCGAGCCGGATCCGGTCGCCGGTCGTGGGCCCGTAGAGGGCGTTGTACGTGCGGCGGTCGACCTGTGTCATGACGCCTCCTCATGGCGTGCCGTCACCACGTCGACTTCGCGTACGGCTCCGGGTTCGAAGGACAGTGCGGTGCCCGCCGGGATGTCGAGCCGCATTCCCGCGGCGGCCTCGCGGTCGAGCTCCAGGGCCGCGTTCGCCTCGGCGAGCGGGTAGTGCGAGGACAGGTAGACGGTGCGGTCGCCGTTGTTGCGGACGGTCAGCCTCGAACGGAGCCTGCCCGTGTTGATCAGGACCGGGTCGGGCGCGGTGCGCACGGCGCCCGGCCCCGGCTCGCCGCTCCCGTCCACGGTGGGGATCGGGTGGTCGATCGCCACCAGCGACGTACCGCTCGGGAACAGCGCCTCGACCTGGATCGTGGTCACCATCTGCGGCACCCCGTCCATCACATCGTCCTCGGTGAGGACCTTGCGGCCCGCCGCGATCACTTCGTCGAGGGTCAGGCCGTCCCAGGCGGCTTCGAGGACCTCGTCGCAGATCAGGGCGATCGCCTCCGGGGCGTTCAGCCTCCGCCCGCGCGCCCTGCGGCGGCGGGCGAGTTCCGCGACGGTGAACAGCTGGATCCGCTCCAGCTCGCGAGGGGTCAAATGCACAGTTTCCCGGCCCTCCATGCGGTGGAATTCCGGCCACGGCCTGCCGGACACTCCAAGAATTCACGGGGTGTGGCGCGAAGCCAACGTTGATTTGGCGCCGATGAGGCGGCCAGGATTGTGCACATGAACAGTGAGCCCATCCTCTTCCCGCCCCCGGATCCCCGGGTCACCGAGCTGGCCCGGCGCTGCCTGGAGGACATCGACAGCCTGGTCGGCCTCTGGGTGGAGTGTGTGCGGCCGGTCCGCGCCCCCTACGCCGACCGCGTCTCGGAGGAGGAGTTCCGCGCCACGGCGTGGGAGGCGTTCGAGTTCCTGCTGCGCACGGTCGCCGGGCTGCCCCTGTCCGAGCGCATCGCCACCGTCTCCGAACGGGTCGGGGAGCGGCGCGCCCGTGAGGGTGTCCCGCTGGACTCCCTCCTCTCGGCGGCGCGCCTCGACTTCCGCGTCGTCTGGGCGGCTCTCGTCGACAAGGCGGGCGAGAAGGACAGGGCCGAGCTGGTGACGTCGGCGTACCACGTGTGGGAGGCCGTGGAGAAGCACGTCACCGGCATCATGACGGCGTATCAGCGCACCATCCTCGACATGGGACGCCGCGCGGCGGACGAGCGGCGCATGTGGTTCGCCCGGCTCCTGGACAGCGAGGGACGCAATCCGACGGTGGTGCGGGACGCGGCGCTCGCCCTCGGCTTCCAGGCCGACGACCGGTTCCTGTGCGCGGTGGCGCCGCCGCAGCACGGGGCGGGACTGCGCAGGACCGCCGCGGCGCTGCGCACGGCGGAGACTCCTGTCCAGTTGCAGGAGGTCGCCTCGGATCTGGTGCTCGCCGTGCAGCTGGGCCGGCGCACCACGGCGGAGTCCGTCCTCGCGCTGCTCCAGGAGACGCCGTGCGGGGTCGCCTCCGCCGCGGCAGGCCTTGCCGCGGTGCCTCGTGCGGTGGTGCTCGCCACGGCCACGGCGCGCGTGCTGCCGTCGGACGCGGCAGGGCCCCGACGGCTCGAGGACAGCTGGCTCGATGTCCTGGTACAGCGCGCCGAGGGGTTCGGACGGGATCTCGCCGACGACGTCCTCAGCGGCCTCGACACGGAATCTGTGCCCGCCGGCGAGACGAGGCGGCTCCTCGATACCGTACGGTCGCATCTGGCCGGGACCGGGTCCGTCGCGGACACCGCGGCCGCCCTGTACTGCCATCGCAACACGATCCAGCAGCGGATCAACCGGTTCGCCGAGCTGACCGGCCGCGACGTGCGGCGCCCCGAGGACGCCGCCCTGGTGGCCCTCGCCCTGCGCGCCCGTGACCAGCACGAGAAGGACCACCGGCCATGAACAGCAAGCATGTGGCGTTCGACGACCTCGACCGCAAGATCGTCGCGGCCCTGATCGCCAACGCGAGGACGAGTTTCGCGGAGATCGGCGCGGCCATCGGCCTCTCCGCCACCGCCGTCAAACGACGCGCCGACCGGCTGCGCGAGAACGACGTCATCACCGGATACACCGCGACGGTCCGGCCCGCCGCCCTCGGATGGCGCACCGAGGCGTTCGTCGAGGTGTACTGCGACGGGGCGGCGCCGCCCCGTCGGCTCGCCGAAGTCGTGCGCAACCACCCGGAGATCACCTCCGCGATGACCGTGACGGGCGGCGCCGACGCGTTGCTGCACGTCAGGGCCACGGACGTCGGCCACTTCGAAGAGGTGCTCGAACGCATCAGGGCCGAGCCGTTCATCCGCAAGACGATCAGTTACATGGTGCTCTCCCACCTGCTGCCGGACAGCGCGGAGGCCGGCGCCCGCGAGCCCGCCCCCGACGACGCAGCAATCCAGCGCTGACCTCCCGTTCTGCGCAGCATTACTGCGGGCATACGCATTCAACTGGTCTTGTCGAGCGCGACCCCCGCTTCCTACCGTGGAGACACCCTCTGATCGTCGTCCCGCAGGAAGCGGAGGTACCCGTCTGTGCCCAGGCGCTATCTGGTGTGTGAGCCCAGATACTTCGACGTTCACTACGCCATCAACCCGTGGATGCGCGACGACGTGCGGGTCGACACCGCGCTCGCCCTCGCGCAGTGGCAGCACCTGATCGACACCTACCGCGCGCACGGACACACGGTCGAGACCGTGCCGCCGGTCCCGGGCCTGCCCGACATGGTCTTCGCCGCGAACTCGGCGCTCGTCGTGGCCGGCCGCGTCCTCGGCTCGAACTTCCACGCCGAACAACGCCGACCGGAGTCGGCGGAGTACGAGACGTGGTTCAAGGCGGCGGGCTACGACGTCCACCACCCCGCGTCGGTCTGCGAGGGCGAGGGCGATCTCGTACCGGCGGGCCGCTACGTCCTCGCGGGCAGCGGATTCCGTACGACGCGTGCCGCGCACGACGAGGCGCAGGAGTTCTTCGGCGTGCCGGTCATCGGACTGCGTCTGGTCGACCCGTACTTCTACCACCTGGACACCGCACTGTTCGCCCTCGACGACCCGGACGATCCCGACGGCGGCACCGTCGCGTACTACCCGGAGGCGTTCTCGCCCGGGAGCCGCGAGGTGCTCGCGCGGCTCTTCCCGGACGCCGTGCTCGCCACCCGCGACGACGCGATGGCCTTCGGCCTGAACTCCGTCTCCGACGGCTGGCACGTGTTCGTCGCCCCGCAGGCCACCGGGCTCATCGACCAGCTCGACCACCGTGGATACGTCCCCGTCCCCGTCGACCTCTCCGAGTTCCACAAGGCCGGCGGAGGCATCAAGTGCTGCACCCAGGAGATCCGTTCATGACCGTCGCCCCTGTCAAGGCCCCGCGTTCCTCGGCCGAGCTCATCAGCGCCGAGACACCGGTGCTCGCGCACAACTACCACCCCCTGCCCGTGGTCGTCGCCCGCGCCGAGGGCACCTGGGTCGAGGACGTCGAGGGCCGCCGCTACCTCGACCTCCTGGCCGGTTACTCGGCCCTCAACTTCGGCCACCGCCACCCGGCCCTGATCGAGGCCGCCCACCGCCAGCTCGACCAGCTCACGCTGACGTCGCGCGCCTTCCACAACGACCGTCTCGCCGGCTTCGCCGAGGGCCTCGCGGAGCTGACGGGCCTCGACATGGTCCTGCCGATGAACACGGGCGCCGAGGCCGTGGAGAGCGCCGTCAAGGTCGCCCGCAAGTGGGCGTACGAGGTCAAGGGCGTCCCCGTGGACCGGGCGACGATCGTCGTGGCCGACGGCAACTTCCACGGCCGGACGACCACGATCGTCAGCTTCTCCACCGACGAGTCGGCCCGCGCCGGGTTCGGGCCGTTCACGCCGGGCTTCCGCGTGGTCCCCTACAACGACCTGGCCGCGCTCGAAGCGGCGGTCGACGAGACGACGGCGGCCGTCCTGCTCGAACCCATCCAGGGCGAGGCCGGGGTCGTCATCCCGGACGACGGCTACCTCACCGGGGTACGCGATCTGACGCGGCGGGCCGGCTGTCTGTTCATCACCGACGAGATCCAGTCGGGCCTCGGCCGCACGGGCCGCACACTGGCCGTCGACCACGAAGCCGTACGCCCCGACATGCTGCTGCTCGGCAAGGCGCTCGGCGGTGGCATCGTGCCGGTGTCGGCGGTCGTCGCGGGCCGGGACGTCCTGGGGGTGCTGCGGCCGGGCGAGCACGGTTCCACGTTCGGCGGGAACCCGCTGTCCGCGGCGGTCGGCTCCGCCGTCGTCGACCTGCTCGCCACCGGCGAGTTCCAGCGCCGGGCGGCCGATCTGGGCAAGGTGCTGCGCACCGGGCTCGAGGCCCTCACCGGCAAGGGCGTCACCGGCTTTCGGGCCCGCGGACTGTGGGCGGGCGTCGACATCGACCCGGCCATCGGAACGGGGCGCCGGATCAGCGAACTCCTCCTGGCCGAGGGCGTGTTGGTCAAGGACACTCACGGCTCGACGATCCGTCTGGCGCCGCCCCTGACCATCACCCGCGAGGAACTGGAGTCGGCGCTCGCCGCGCTGGGGAGGGTGCTGGGCTGACCCGAGGAACCTTGGGCCGGCCCTGGGAGCCGAGGTCACGGCCCCGGCCGCCGTCACCGGTGGCCGGGGCGTGACCTCGGGCTTAGCGTGAGATGGACCGCTCTCCGCTCTCCCCGAAACAGGTGTGTGCCGTCATGGCGGACAAGCCGACTGTCGTTCTGGTGCACGGGTTCTGGGGCGGCGCCGCCCACTGGGCCAAGGTCGTCGTGGAGCTGCGCAACCGCGGCTTCGGCTCTCTGCACGCGGTGGAGAACCCCCTGACCTCCCTGGCGGACGACGCCGAGCGCACCCGCAAGATGGTCGCGCAGGTGGACGGCCCCGTACTCCTGGTGGGGCATTCCTACGGCGGCGCCGTCATCACGGAGGCGGGCGACCTGCCGAACGTGACGGGCCTCGTCTACGTCGCCGCGTTCGCGCCCGATGCGGGCGAGAGCCCTGGGCAGATCAGCCAGGAGCCGGCGCCCGCGGCGATCGAGAACCTCGCACCCGACTCCGACGGCTACCTGTGGATCAAGCAGGACAAGTTCCACGAGAGCTTCTGCCAGGACCTGCCCGCAGACGAGGCCTTCGTCATGGCCGTCACCCAGAAAGCGCCCCTGACCTCGACATTCGGGGACACCGTGACCGCCCCCGCCTGGCGGGTCAAGCCGACGTGGTACCAGGTGTCGACGGACGACCGCATGATCAATCCGGCCACCGAACGCCGCATGGCCGAGCGGATGAACCCGCGCGCCGTGATCGAACTCGCCGCAGGGCACGCTTCGTTGGCCTCACAGCCGACCGCGGTCGCCGACCTGATCGAAAAGGCGGCGAACGAACGCTCCGGCTGAACGCACGCCCTGGCTCAGCGCACACCCCCGACGGCGACACGGTGGCCGCCCGCGCAGCGGACGGGCAGCGTTCAGGCGCGTGCGTCGACAAGCCGCCCAATGCTTGATTGGGTTGCGTCATGCGGATCGACCGACTCGACCACCTCGTCCTCACCATGCGCGACCTCGACGCCACGGTCGCCTTCTACACGGAGGTCCTGGGCATGGAGGCGGTCACCTTCCGGGGCGGCCGCCGCGCCCTGACTTTCGGGCACAGCAAGATCAACCTTCACGAGGCGGGCCGTGAGTTCGAGCCGAAGGCGGCCCGCCCCACACCCGGCAGCGCGGACCTGTGCCTGATCGTCGACGAGCCCGTCGAGCGGATCGTCGCCGAACTGGCAGACCATGGCGTCCTGTTGGAGGAAGGGCCGGTGGAACGCACGGGCGCCACCGGCCCCATCCTGAGCGTGTACGTGCGGGACCCGGACGGCAACCTGATCGAGCTCAGCAACCATGCGGACTCGTCGGGCCCGCAGACCTCCTGACTAGCGCTCGCCGCGCCCCACCTCCCGTACGAGATCCAGCGCCCTGCCCAGCGTGGTCAGACGGGCCTCCAGGGTGTCACCGGACGGGTAGAGGCGGACCGTGTCGACGCCCGCGGCGCTCCAGACCCGCAGGCGTTCGCGGACCATGGGCTCGGTGCCGATGAGGGTGGTGGCCAGGACCATGTCGTCGGTGACCAGTTCCGCGGCGCCGTCACGGTCGCCCGCCTGCCAGCGGGCGCGGACCTCGGCCGCCGTGTCGGCCCAGCCCTGCCTGCTGTAGGCGTTGTTGTAGTAGTTGGTGGTCGCGGAACCCATGCCGCCCAGGCTGAAGGCCAGTTCCTTCTTGCGGCCCGCGAGCATCGCGCGCAGCGCGTCCTCGTCCTCGGCGAACGCCACCTCGGCGCCCTGGCAGACGTCCAGGTCGGACCGCTCACGGCCGGCCGCCGCGAGCCCGGCGTCCAGATGGTCGAAGTAGGCCCCCTGCGCACCCTCCGGCACGAAGCTCGTGCCGAGCCAGCCGTCCGCGATCTCACCGGTCAGCCTCAGCATGTTGGGCGAGAGCGTGGCCAGATAGACGGGCAGGTCGTGCTCGGCCCGCATCGAAAGGCGCATCGGCTTCGCCTCACCGCCCGGAAGGGGGAGGGTGAACTCCCGGCCCTCGTAGGCGAGTTTCTCTCCCGCCACGGCTTGCCGGACGATCTCGACGGTCTCGCGCATGCGGGTCAGGGGCCGCGCGAAGGGGACCCCGTGCAGGCCTTCGATCACCTGCGGCCCCGACGGGCCGAGTCCGAGCAGGAAGCGGCCCTCGGAGATGTTGGAGAGGGTGATCGCCGCGCGGGCGATCGCGGCCGGGGTGCGGGTGGCGAGCTGGATGATCCCGGAGCCGAGCAGCATCCTCTCCGTGCGCGCGGCCAGGTATCCGAGCGGCGAGGGGGCCTCCGAGCCCCACGCCTCGGCCACCCAGCAGATGTCCATCCCGAGCCGTTCGGCCTCGGTCACGAAGTCGACCGTCTCGCGCCAACTGCCGCCCGAGGCCTCGATCGTCGTGGACGTACGCATCACTCGCCCCGCCCTTCCCGAGCCGGGCCGCCCTCGGCCAGGACCTTGATCGCGTCGAGCGTGGCGGTGATGCTCCGCTCGAACTCCCGCAGCCGCACGAACACGATCTTCTGCTCCTTCTCCGGCATCCGGTCGATCGCGTGGGAGAGCCCGGAGCGGCCGGGGCCGAGCCGCATCCACTGGGCCAGCTCGGTGCCGCCGTCGTCGAGCGGTGTCAGGGTGAACCTCCACAGGGCGCTGGGCTGTTCGGGATCCTCGACCGCCCAGGCGAAGACGCGGGGCGCCTCGCACCGGACGACGTACGAGGTGGTCTGCCACTCCCCCAGCGACTCGTGCTTGCTGCGCCCGGCGAACCGCGCGCCGAGCGCGGGCCCCGTCGCCCCGTCCAGCCAGGCGACCGACTGGAGTTCGGCGCTGAGCGTGGGCATCAGGTCGATGTCGGAGACGAACTCCCACACCCGCTCCGGCGACGCCAGGACTCTTCTGCGGACCTCGACCGTCGGTTTGTCGGCGTAGCGCGCGCCCGTCCACTCCATTGCCGGTTGCCTCTCCGTCTGCGGGAAGTTCACTGTGCGAGGCCCGTCGAAAGCGGCCCTGAGCATGAGAGTTGCGTAGATAGACTCACTCGTCAAGAGGGCAGGACAGGGGTGGGGCCACGGGGAGTCAGTCGGCGAAACGCGCCTTGATGTCCGGGCGTTCGGCCAGCCGGGGCGGATAGCCCGGGCCGAGACGGGGCCGCGTGTTCTCGGCCGTCATCGGCTCCTGGCATGCGCTGCACACGACCTCGGCGTGGCCCTCCTGGCCGCACCGGTCGTGGTGGAACACGACGGGCGGTCCGGCCTCCTCCGCGAGCCAGCGGTCGCCCCACCTGTTCATGGCGGCGAGCACGCCGAAGAAGTCGCGCCCCATGTCCGTGAGGACGTAGTCGTAGCGGACCGGCTCCTGCTGATAGGCCCGCTTCTCCATGAGCCCCTCGTCCACGAGGCGCCGGAGCCGGTCGGCCAGGGTGTTGCGCGCGATGCAGAGCTCCTCCTGGAACACGTCGAACCGCTTGATCCCGTAGAACGCCTCGCGCAGGACGAGCGGCGTCCACCAGTCGCCGAGCAGGTCCATGGTGCGGGCGATGGAGCAGGGCCAGTTGGCAAAGGAGGTCCGCCTCATGCCGTCAGCATACGAGGGTCTCGGATTGAGACCCAGCAGTTCGGGCCCGCGAGGAGAGGCCGGTTCGGGCGTTCCGTACAGCTGTGGCACGTGACCTACGACGCAAACTCCGCGTCCCTGTTGTGGAGCCCGACACCGAACTGATCCAGTGGCCGGGACAGCCGGCGCGCGGCGCCGCACGAGGAGGGGGCTCACGCATGACGTCCGGGTACTTCACGTCCGTCGACGATGTGTCCGCGCGGCTCGCCGCGACGGGCTACCTGGCGTCCCCCGCGGTGGCCACCACGGTCTTCCTCGCCGACCGCCTCGGCAAGCCGCTCCTCGTCGAGGGCCCCGCGGGCGTCGGCAAGACCGAGCTGGCCAAGGCGGTCGCCGAGGTCGCGGGCGCCACCCTCGTCCGGCTCCAGTGCTACGAGGGCGTGGACGAGTCGCGCGCCCTGTACGAGTGGAACCACGCCAAGCAGCTCCTGCGCATCACGGCGGGCCGCGACGAGTCGTGGGACGAGACCCGCACGGACATCTTCAGCGAGGAGTTCCTGCTGCCGCGCCCGCTGCTGACGGCGATCCGCGGCAGTGACCCGAAGGTGCTGCTCATCGACGAGACCGACAAGGCCGACGTCGAGGTGGAGGGCCTGCTCCTGGAGGTGCTCAGCGACTTCCAGGTGACGGTGCCCGAGCTCGGCACGATCAGCGCGACGCGCCGCCCGTTCACCGTCCTCACCTCCAACGCGAGCCGCGAGCTGTCCGAGGCGCTGCGCCGCCGCTGCCTGTTCCTCCACATCGGCTTCCCCGAGGAGCAGTTGGAGCGGCAGATCGTACGTCTCAAGGTGCCGGGTCTCGACGAGGCGCTGGCGCAGGCCGTGGTGCGGGTGGTCGGCGCGCTGCGCGCGATGGACCTGCGGAAGGTGCCGTCGGTCGCGGAGACCATCGACTGGGCCCGCACGCTCCTCGCCCTCGGCGCCGAAACCCTCGACGAGGAGGTCGTACGCGACACGCTCGGCGTCGTCCTCAAGCATCAGGAGGACGTGCTGAAGGCGGCGGCCAAGCTGGACCTGGACGCCGTGTGAGCGCGACGGCGGCCGGCGTCCCGGAGCGGCTCACCGCGCTCGTGCAGGCGCTGCGCTCGCACGGGGTCCGGATCGGCACCGGCGAGACCGTCGACGCCGGGCTCGCCGTCGAGGCGCTCGGCCTGACCGACCGCGAGCACCTGCGGGAGGGCCTGGCGGCGGCGCTGTTGCACAGCGAGGGGCAGCGGTCCGTCTTCGACCCCGTCTTCGATCTGTACTTTCCCCGGAGTGTCGGCGCCCCGCAGGACACCCGGCACGAGCCGGGCGCCGGGCGTCCGTGGCAGGACTCCGACACGGCCGACCTGCGCGAGCGGCTCGCCGCCGCGCTCGCCGCCAACGACCAGGAACTGCTCGACCAGTTGGCGGCCGAGGCGGTGGACGGCCTCGGCGGCTACGGCACGGCGAACGGCGCGGGCGGCTCGGGCGGGTCCGGAGGATCGGGTCCATCGGACCGCTCCGACGGCTGGTCCTCGCACCAGACGCTGGCCCGGCTGCGCCCGGAGACCCTGCTCGCCCGGATCCTCGCGGGGATCCGGGCGGGGGCCGCCGGCGAGGACGAGTTCACCGACCGGCTCCAGGCGGACGAGATCCGCCGCCGCATCCAGGCGTTCCGCGGGCGCGTGGGCGCCGAGGCGCGACGCCGGGTCGCCGAGCGTCGCGGCGCCGACGAGATCGCCCGCCGCGCCATCGCGCCCACCGCCGACCGCGTCGACTTCCTCATCGCGGGGCGCGCCCAGCTGGACGAGCTGCGCCGGGCGGTTCAGCCCCTGGCCCGCAAGCTGGCCACCCGCCTCGCCGCCCGCCGGCGCCGGGCCGCGCGCGGGCGGATCGACCTGCGCCGCACGCTCCGTGGGTCCCTGTCGACGGGCGGCGTCCCGATGCGGCCCGTGCTGCGCCGCCGCCGGCCCGCGCGTCCCGAACTCGTCCTCCTGTGCGACGTGTCCGGCTCGGTCGCGGGTTTCGCCAACTTCACGATGCTGCTGGTGCAGGCACTGCACGACCAGTTCAGCAAGGTGCGGGTGTTCGCCTTCGTCAACCGCGTCGACGAGGTGACCGACCTCATCGGCCGCGACGCGGCCGGGCCCGAGGGACTCAGCACGCGCATCCTCTCGGCGGCGGCCGTCACGGGCTGGCACGGAAGCAGCGACTACGGCACGTCGCTGGGCGAGTTCGCAGAGCGGTACGCGGACGCGGTCGGCCCGCGCAGCACCGTGTTCGTCCTGGGCGACGCCCGTACGAACATGAGCGACCCCAACACGGGGGCGCTGCGGGACGTCGCCGGGCGCGCCCGCAAGGTGTACTGGCTCAACCCCGAACGGCACTCGCTGTGGGACACCGGCGACTCGGCGACCGACACGTACGCGGAGATCGTCGAGATGCACGAGTGCCGCAACGCCCAGCAGCTGAGCGCGCTGATCGCGCGGCTGCTGCCTGTTTGACCGCCCTTCACGGCGACGGGGTCAGTTGTACGAGCAGGGGGACCTGACATGCGTACCGCGGCCGGCGGTGCGCCCCCTGTCCAATGTGTGGAGGCCGGAGTCGGATGTGCGGGATGCCGGAGTCAGACATGCGCGAGGAGCCGGTCCAGAGGGCGTGGCACCCGGTCGAGGTCGAGCCGTTCCACGAGTGAGCGCGCGTACTGCGCCTTGCGTCCGCTGTGCGTCCCCATGAACCGGCGCAACTGCCGCTCCACGCCCCGTTCCCGCTGCGCCGGCTGCTTCTGGAAGGTGCGGAAGGACCTCAAGTCGCCCTCGATGTCCAGGACTTCCTGCACGGTGTCAGCGCCGAGGCCGCGGATCAGCTCGTCCTCCAGGTCCGCGACACAGACGTAGAAGCCGAGCTGCTCCATGTCCGCGTGGGTGAGGTGGGGGCGCGGGCCGGTCCGCTCCAGAACACTGCGGAAGTAGTGCTCCTCCCCCGCGTCGCACAGACCGGCGACGGTGACGTCGAGCCCGTGCGGGCCGCACACGGCGAGGAATCTCCCGATGCTCATCGCGCCGCCCAGCGGCAGCACCGCGACGCCCTCCTCGTCGAGGCTGCGCCCGCGCCGCCGCGCCAGTGCCTCGACGGCGACCAGGTCGCTCTCCCCCTCGACCAGGACGACCTTGCGCACACCGGCCGCGACGGCCAGCTCGCGGGCCGTCTCTGCGGCCGGCCCGTCGTCACCTCCGTGCGCCGCCCACGCTCCGGCCGCCCGACGGAACCGTCTCATCTCGTCCACACGCCCAGTTTCGCAGGGCCCGGGGTGTCCGCGTCCAGCTAATTAGTTCACACGTTCGAATTTAGGAGTACGCTGGTCCCATGGCAACGCACCAACTCCAGGGGTCCCTGTTCGACCAGGGCGACGACGTGCGACTGCGCCCGCTGCACGGGGTCCGCAGGACCGTGCTCGGCGACGGCGCCTGGATCGACCTGCTGCCGGGCTGGCTCAGCGGCGCCGACGCCCTGTTCGAGCACCTGGCCACGGAGGTGCCGTGGAAGGCCGAGCGACGGCAGATGTACGAGCGGGTCGTGGACGTGCCGCGGCTGCTCGCCTTCTACGGCGCGGGCGAGCAACTCCCGCACCCCGTCCTCGACGAGGCCCGGCAGACACTGTCGGCGCACTACGCGGCCGAGCTCGGAGAACCCTTCACGACGGCCGGGCTGTGCCACTACCGCGACGGCCGCGACAGTGTCGCCTGGCACGGCGACCGCATCGGCCGCGGCGCCCGCGAGGACACCATGGTCGCCATCCTCTCCGTGGGCGCGCCGCGCGACCTGCTGCTGCGCCCGCGCGACGGCGGCGACGTGGTCCGCCGGCCGCTGGGCCACGGCGATCTGATCGTGATGGGCGGCTCCTGCCAACGGACGTGGGAACACGCCATCCCGAAGACGACGCGGGCCGCGGGCGGCCGGATCAGCATCCAGTTCCGGCCCCACGGGGTGCAGTGACCGCAAGCCCGCACGACGCAGTGATCCCGCGAGCCCCCACGGGATGCGGTGATCCGGCCCGCCCGCACGGGACGCAGTGCCCCCGCGAGGCCGCCCTGATGCCAGGATCCCCGGCGTGACGGACACGAACGAACTCACGGTGCGCCTGCGCACCGAAGCCGACCTGCCCCGCTGCGTCGAGGCCCTCGCCGGGATCCAGGCCGCCGACCGCTATCCGGTGGACCGGCCCGCCGATCCGGCCGGCCGGCTGACTCCCCACGGCATGACCGACGCCTGGGTCGTCGTGGCGGGCGCCGATGTCGTGGGACACATGGCGCTCACCCCGCCAGGACCCGCCCTGGCCACCACCGCCGGGCTGCCGGAGCGGAGCCTGCTCGCCGTGGCGCGGCTCTTCGTCAGCACACGCGCCCGGCGACGAGGAGTGGCCGCGCTGCTGCTCGACCGGGCGATCGAGACCGGCGCAGCGCGCGGGCAGAGACCGGTCCTGGAGGTCGAGACGGCCGCGAGTGCCGCCATCGGGCTGTACGAGCGCGCGGGCTGGCGCCACGTCGGCACGTCCACCGCCGACTGGACGACCGCCGACGGCCGGCTCGCCCGCATGCGGGTGTACGTCGCCCCTGCGGCGCCCATGAACTCCTCGTGTTCCAGCCAGTCCTGACAATGCATCAGATTGCTGTCCGGACTTCGGGGTCGGCCCATCGGTCGCCCCTGCCGGACCACCGCCACACATGGCTCCGGCCGCGACCAGGACCCGTAGCCGCGGCAACGGACAAACCTTGACATCCCTTCGACCGGCTCTCTACGGTCGGCCGTGGATCTTGGGCGTTCACGGCACGGCACCGAGCGAGCCGGAACTCCCCGGTCCCCGTCGTCATCGGCACCCACCACACCGGCGCGCGCACCGCTCCCCACGCCGGGCCACCGCCGACGGCCCGCCCACGACGAGCAGGACTGCCATGGCCACACCTTCACACCCCGGCGACTCCCCCGAGCGCGACGCGTTCCACCCCGACCTCCCGGACCACGACGCACCGCTGCCGTTGCGCGCCCGGCTCCACCACATCCGCGCGGGCGCACTGGACGGCGACACCGCGCAGACCGGCGGCATGCGGCGGTTCGCGGCGATCAGCGGCAGCACGGTCGGCTCCGAGCGCATCTGGATGGGCCAGACACACGTGGCGCCCGACACCGCCTCGTCCAACCACCACCACGGGGCTTCGGAGACGGCGATCCATGTCGTGAAGGGCCACCCGGAGTTCGTGTTCCTGGACGACTCCACGGGCACTCCCGAAGAGGTCCGGCTCCGCACGGCACCCGGCGACTACATCTTCGTGCCGCCCTACGTCCCGCACCGCGAGGAGAACCCGAGCCCGGACGAGGAGGCGGTCGTGGTGATCGCCCGCAGCACGCAGGAGGCGATCGTCGTCAACCTCCCGGAGCTGTACGTGCTCGACGAGGATTCACCGGCGGGGAACTGACACCACGTCATCGTCACGGCCGCATGAGCGCATCGGGGCGGAGATGAGCCCCTGGTTTCAGGTGCCATCGGGGCCGCACCGCCCCGATGGCCGACGGTCCTTCGCGCCCCTCACACCAAGGGGTCGACCTCACCGCGCGACGCTGGCGGGGATCCGAGGTGATGGTCCGCGAGGTTCAGCGCCTCGCTCACCAGGCGTCGCAGATGCCCGTCGGGCAGCGCGTAGACCATGCGGCGGCCCTCCTTGCGGACGGTCACCAGGCCCGCGAGACGGAGTTTCGCCAGGTGCTGGCTGACGGCGGGGCGGGCCGCGCCGCACGTCTCGGTGAGCGTCGTGACATCCGCCTCGCCACCGCCGAGGGTGTGGAGCAGCACGAGACGGGTGCGGTCGGCGAGGAGGCCCAGGAGATCGGCGGCGTAGGCAAGCTGCTCGTCGCCCGGATCTTGCGGGTGCGCACCGTGCGCAGGTGATAGGTGCATGCGTGCGCTCATACGCACATAATGGAACGGGACGCCTTCCGGTGTCCAGCACGGTCCCGATCCCACAGCCTCCGACTCCGACCTCCGCACTCCGCCCGTCCAGGAAGGCCCGACTCTTGAGCCCTCAGCACGGACACGCGCCCCACGACGGCACGCATCACCACGGCGACGGTCACCATCACCGCCACGACCACGGCCCCGCCTCGACGGCGGCCCGGTGGCGGCACCGGCTCGCGCACGTCCTCACCCCGCACTCCCACGAAACCTCCGACAAGACCGACCGGGCGCTCGAAGCCTCGGCCCGTGGCCTGCGTGCCCTGTGGATCTCGCTGGCCGTGCTGGGCGTGACCGCGGCGGCCCAGGCGGTCGTCGTCGTCCTCTCGGGCTCGGTCGCGCTGCTCGGCGACACGGTCCACAACGCGGCGGACGCCCTCACCGCGCTGCCGCTCGGCGTCGCCTTCGTCCTGGGCCGGCGGGCCGCCAACCGCCGCTTCACCTACGGGTACGGGCGCGCCGAGGACGTCGCCGGGCTCGTCATCGTCCTGACCATCGCCGCCTCGGCCGCCTTCTCCGCGTGGACGGCGGTCGACCGGCTCATCAACCCGCGCGACATCACGTACCTGCCGGCCGTGGCCGCGGCCGCCGTGATCGGGTTCCTCGGCAACGAAGGGGTCGCCCGCTACCGCATCCGCGTCGGCCGTGAGATCGGCTCCGCCGCGCTGGTCGCCGACGGACTGCACGCGCGTACGGACGGATTCACCTCGCTCGCCGTTCTCATCGGAGCGGGCGGGGCCGCCGTCGGCTGGCGGTTCGCCGACCCGCTCGTGGGACTGGCCATCACCGCCGCCATCCTTCTGGTGCTGCGCGACGCCTGCCGCGAGGTCTTCCGGCGCGTGATGGACGCCGTCGACCCGGCCGTCGTCGACAGCGCCGAGCACGCCCTGGGACACGTACCCGGCGTGCTGGCCGTCGGCGAACTGCGGATGCGCTGGATCGGGCACCGGCTGCGCGCCGAGGTCGCCATCGTCGTCGACGGCGCGCTCAGCGTGCGGGCCGCCCACGAGGTCGCGGTCGCCGCGGAGCACGCCCTGCTGCACGCCGTCCCCAAGCTCACCGGCGCGCTCGTGCACGCCGACCCCGCGCCCGACCCCGGCGCACCCGACCCGCACGCGGTACTCGCCCACCACTCCGCGTAGAGACCCGGAAGCGTCGCCCCCTGCCCAACAGGGCGCTCACAGGCACCGCTTAACATCACCCGTGATGACCGGAAGCAGGGCGCAGCGTGCGAGACGCGGCGCGTGGTGGGCCACGCGGATCGCGGCGCTCTGCCCTGCCCTGAGCGTGCTGCTCGCGGCGCTGGTGATGTGCCTGGGCCCCGCGGCCCACGGCACCGACGGCACGGCGGACGGCTCCTTTCCCCCAGTGGCCTCTGTCACGGCCGGGAGCGCGACTCCGCATCACGCGCGATCCGCGCGGCCACACGCGGTGGAGACCGTCGCGCACCGGGGCGACTGCCCGGCCGGGGACAGGTGCTGCGACCCGGCCTCCCGGGGTGTGCGCGCCGTGCTCTCCGCACCCGCGCAGCCGCACCCGGCGGTGCTGCCCCGGATGCCCGCCACCGCGATGCCGGACGCCCCGCCCCCGGGCCTCTCGGGCCTTCCGCCCTCCGGCACCGCCCCTGATCTCCACGTCCTCCAGATTCAGCGGACCTAGGCCGATGTCGGGCCGGCGCGGGCGCTCATCGCCCCGCCGTGCCACACGCGCGCTCGCGCACACCACGACATCACCCGTCCCGCAGAACCGCCGCGCCACGACACCGCGCGGCGGCGAGGAGTCGTACCCATGAGCAGTACCGGCAAGAAGGCAGCGGCCGCCGCACGCAAGGCGCGTATCGACGAGATGCGCCGCGCCCAGCAGGTCCGCGACCGGCGCAACCGCGTCATCACCATCACGCTCGGCACGGTCATCGTCGCCGGGCTCGTCGGCTTCGGCGCGTACGCCATCGACCGCGCGAACGACAAGGACGAGCAGCAGACGGCCGCGGCGAAGGAGCCCGTGCGGGGAGAGAGGAGCTGGGACGCGAAGAAGCTCGGCCGCAACCATGTCACCAAGGCCGTCACCTACACGATGAACCCGCCCGTCGGCGGAGACCACAACCAGGCCTGGATGACGTGCGACGGCACCGTCTACACCAAGGCCATACCGAACGAGAACGCCGTGCACTCCCTCGAACACGGCGCGGTCTGGGTGACGTACAACGACAGGGCCGGTGACGCCGACGTCGCGAAGCTCGGCGAGAAGGTCGCCAAGACCCCCTACTCGCTGATGAGCCCCGTCGACGACCAGACGGGTCCGATCATGCTGTCCGCGTGGGGCCACCAGCTCAGTGTCGACAAGGCGTCCGACCCGCGGGTCGAGCAGTTCTTCACCAAGTACGTGCAGGGTGCGCAGACCCCCGAGCCCGGCGCCGCCTGCACCAACGGCCTGGAGGGGAGCTGATGACGGCGCCGACGGACACCGCCGGGTCCGGCGAGGCGGCCGGGCCGCCCGCTCCCGTCCGGCTCCTCTTCGCCGGCGCGGCCGTCCTCGTCGCCCTCGCCCTGGCCCTGTGGGTCCTGGCCGCCCCGGGCAGTGGCGCCGAGAAGCCGGCGCCGGCCGAGCCCCCGGCCGTCGGCTCCGCGGACGCGGGGTTCGCCCGGGACATGGCCGTCCATCATCAGCAGGCGGTGGAGATGTCGTTCGTCGTCCGCGACCGCACGGACGACGAGGAGGTGCGCCGGCTCGCCTACGACATCGCCAACACCCAGGCCAACCAGCGCGGCATGCTGCTGGGCCGGCTGGACCTCTGGGGGGCTGCCGAAGGTCTCGCCGGACGGCGGCTACATGGCGTGGACGGGCGGCAGTCACGCGCATGACCACGGGGACGACGCAATCGCCGGGAAGGACGGCGCGCTCATGCCGGGTATGGCCACCGGCGCCGAGCTCGACCGGCTGCGCAAGGCCGAGGGCAAGGACGCCGAGGTGCTCTACCTCCAGTTGATGACGGCGCATCACATGGGCGGTGTCGTCATGGCGAGCGCCTGCGCCCGGCGGTGCGAGGATCCGATGGAACGGCGGCTCGCGCAGGGCATGGTCGACGCCCAGGAGTCGGAGATGCAGCTCATGGCCGACCTGCTGCGGGCACGCGGTTCGTCGCCCCGCTGACGCCGGCCGGCCGTCCCGCCGCTCCCGGGACGGCCCGCCGGGGCACTGCCACAATGACGGTGCCCCGCCCCGTCCTGCCCCATCCCGTCCCGGCAGAAGGCACAGCACCCCATGACGACGATCATCGACTCGCAGGACCCCCTCGCCGTCGCGGTCACGCAGGCGATCCGCCAGGGCGACGTACCGGCCCTGCGGCGGCTGCTCGCCGAGAACCGGGGGCTGGCCTCCGCCGGTATCGCGGAGACCGCCCGCCCGGACTGCTCCGGGGTCCGCACGCTGCTGCACATCGCGACCGACTGGCCCGGCCACTTCCCCAGCGGTCCGCAGGTTCTCGCCGCCCTGGTGGAGGCCGGGGCGGACCCCGACGCGCGGTTCTCCGGCGCGCACACCGAGACGCCGCTGCACTGGGCGGCGAGCAATGACGACGTCGCCGCCGTCGACGCCCTTGTCGCGGCGGGCGCGGACATAGAGGCACCGGGCGCGGTGATCGGCGACGGCACTCCGCTCGCCGACGCCTGCGCCTTCGGGCAGTGGCGCGCGGCGTTCCGGCTGGTCGAGCACGGCGCCCACGTCACGTTCGAGCAGGCCGCGTCGCTCGGTCTGCTCGACCGGGTCGAGGCCTGCGCGACGGCCGGGGAACCGCCGACGCCGGAGGAGGTGTCCAGCGCGTTCTGGTGCGCCTGCCACGGCGGCCGCCTGGCCACCGCCCAGTATCTGTACGGACTGGGGGCGGATCCCGGCCGGATCGGTTACGGCGACAGAACGCCCCTGGACATCGCGCGCGAGCAGGACGCCTCGGACGTCGTGGAGTGGCTTTCCACTGTCGCCGCGAAGCCGGTGGGTGACTCTGCGTAGTTCCCGGGATTCGGTGCCGCCCCCGGGGTGCTCAATCGGCCCGTGGCGGCTCCAATGGAAGGTGGGGAACCTCGGCGAGGAGGCCTGTCCATGACGAACGCGACGCGACTGCTGCCCGCTCTTCCTCACGAGCACCGCGAGCGACTGATGACGCTCGCCCAGGAGGTGTCGTTCGAAGAGGACGAGCGGATCTTCGAGGAGGGCCACATCGCCGACCGGTTCTGGGTCGTGCGCTCGGGCGCGGTCTCACTGGACCACCAGGTCACCGAGCACAAGCGGGTGACCGTCGCCTCGCTGGGCGCGGGGGATCTGCTCGGCTGGTCATGGCTGTTCCCGCCGCACCAATGGGACTTCGGGGCCGAGGCGTTCAGCCCGGTGCGCGCCTACGAGTTCGACGCACAGGCGGTGCGCAATCTCTGCGACACCGATCCCGCGCTGGGCATGACCCTGATCCGCACCGTCGCCGAGATCCTCGCGTACCGGCTCGGGGCGACGCGGGCCAAGCTCATGGAGCAGTACAGCATCCACCGGACACAGCCGATCTGACGGCGCCCCGCGCTCTTGGACACCTCGGGCCGACTGTGAACGCCTTGATAAGAGCCTGTCCTATCTGTTGACTGCCCCCACCCCCGGCGATATGAATCCCTGCACATAGGTGATTGTGCACATAGGGGTGAGGCTCGTGAAGTTCGAGTACGTCCTGCTCGCGCTGCTGTCGTACCGCCCGTTCAGCGGCTACGACCTGCGCAAGTGGGTGGAGACTGAAGGGCAGTTCCTCCGTTCGCGCGCCCATCACAGCCAGATCTACCGGCTGCTCGGGCGCATGGTCGACGACGGCTGGGTGGCGTACGAGGTCGATCCGCGCGAGGGCCGGCCGGACGCGAAGGTGTACCGGCTGACACCACGGGGGCGCGACGTCCTGATGGAGTGGGTGCGCTCCCCCTACGACCCGCCCAGCCGCTTCCAGGACGCCGACTTCCTGGCCAGGTTCAGCTTCGCCGCCCCGCTCGACAGGGACGCCGCGATCCGGCTGATCAGGACCGAACTCACGTACCGGCGCGCCCAGATCGCCGGCAATCGCGACCGCGACCGGCGCATCGGATTCGAGAATCCGCTGCCCGAGCTCGACCAGGACCTCGCGCGCGAGATCAGCGACGAGCTGCACGCCTACGGCGCCTCGTCCGTCGACCGCTGGGTGGCCTGGCTCGAAGGGATGCTGCGGCGCCTGGAGACCGGACGGCCGGAGTCCGAAGGCCGTACACCGACACAGACGGGGGACGCCGCATGAAGGCGATCATGGTGATGTTCGACAGCCTCAACCGGCGGATGCTGCCGCCGTACGGCGGCGACTGGACGCACGCGCCGAACTTCGCCCGGCTCGCCGAGCGGTCCGTCACGTACGACAACTGCTACGCGGGCTCGATGCCCTGCATGCCGGCCCGCCGTGAGATCCACACGGGGCGGCACAACTTCCTGCACCGCAGCTGGGGCCCGCTGGAGCCGTTCGACGACTCCATGCCCGAACTGCTCAAGCAGAGCGGCGTCTACACCCACCTCGTCAGCGACCACCCCCACTACTGGGAGGACGGCGGCGCGACCTATCACGGCCGGTACAACACCTGGGAGTTCTTCCGCGGGCAGGAGGGCGACCCGTGGAAGGGGCAGGTAGCTGATCCCGAGATGCCCGAGGACCTCAAGAAGGTCCGGTTCGGGGGCATCTACCGGCAGGACTGGGTGAACCGGCCGCACATGGCGACCGAGGACCGTCATCCGCAGACGCTGACATTCGACGCCGGGCTGGAGTTCGTCCACACCAATCGCGACGCGGACAACTGGTTCGTACAGATGGAGACCTTCGACCCGCACGAGCCCTTCTTCAGCCACGAGCGCTTCAAGGACCTCTATCCGCACGACTACGACGGCCCGCACTTCGACTGGCCCGACTACAAGCGTGTGGTGGAGACGGACGACCAGGTCGGGCACGCCCGCTACGAGTACGCGGCGCTGCTGTCCATGTGCGACCACTCCCTCGGGCGGGTCCTCGACACGATGGACGAACTCGGCCTGTGGGACGACACGTTGCTCCTCGTCTGCACGGACCACGGTCTGCTGCTCGGCGAGAAGGGATGGTGGGGCAAGAGCGTGCAGCCCTGGTACAACGAACTCGTCCATCTGCCCCTGTTCGCCTGGGATCCCCGGACCGGCGCGACGGGCGAGCGGCGCCGGGACCTCGTGCAGACCATCGACCTGGCGCCCACCCTCCTGGAGTTCTTCGACGTACCGCGGCCCGGCGACATGCAGGGCGCGCCGCTCTCGGACACGTCCGTACGCGAGGCGGGCCTGTTCGGCATGCACGGCGGACACGTCAATGTCACCGACGGCCGCCACGTCTACATGAGGGCGCCCGTCTCCCCCGACAACGCTCCACTGCACGAGCACACGTTGATGCCGACGCACATGCGCGGCCGCTTCACGCCGCAGGAACTCGCGGACCTGGAGCTCGCCGAACCCTTCGGCTTCACCAAGGGCGTCCGCACGCTGCGCGTCTCAGGGCGCACGCTCTTCAACCCGTACCAGCACGGCACGCTGCTCTACGACCTGGAGTCCGATCCCGAGCAGCTCACCCCGCTCGCCGACGACACGGTGGAGCTGCGCATGGCGCGTCTGATGGTGGACCTCATGCGGGCGAACGAGGCGCCGCCCGGCCAGTACGAGCGGCTCGGGCTCCCCGCGGTGGGGCCCGTCACCGAGAAGCATCTGCTGGTGCGTGCCCAGCGCGAACAGGCCGAGGTCGCCGCGCAGCCCCTGCCGCGCGCCGACGACTATCCGCAGGGCCGCTTCTCGCTGCGCACACCGATCCGGGCTCTGATCTCCGACCCGGTGGCGGTGGAGGTCCTGCGCCGCCACCTGCCAGGTGTCGTGGACTCCGAACTCCTGCAGATCCTGGGGCCGACGCCCCTCATCGATGTCGCCGCCATGGCGGGCGGGCTCTTCCCGGCGCCGCGGCTGCGGATGGTCGCCGAGGAACTCGCCGCGCTCTGAGCGAACCGCGGCCCGGGCCGGAAGGCCCGAGCCGCCGCACCACCGAAAGAACGCCGGTGACGGGGCGGCCACCCCGTCACCGGCAGGCACCTCTCCCCTCCCGCACGCTCCAGCGAAGAACCATGCCAAGAAAGGGTGGCGCCATGCCCGAGCTTATCGATGGGCCAGCGAGAACGACCAAGGACATCGGACCACCCGGAGTGCCCCGGCGCGGGCGCCAGTTGTCGCTGCTCGGCGGTGCGCTGCTGGTCGACAGCACCGAGGCGAGCCTCGTCAGCGGCCTCTTCCCGCTGATCCGGCAGTCGCTCGGCATCTCGCTCGGGGCGCTCGGCGTCCTCACCGCCGCGAGCAAGATCGTGGGGGTCTTCACGGGCCCGTTCTGGGTGTGGGCCGCACAGCGCTGGTCCCGCAAGGGCGTCCTCGTCCTCGCGACGGGTCTGTGGGGTGTCTGGGGTGTGGCCGCGGGCTTCTCCCAGAACTTCGCCCAGCTCCTCGTGCTCTACACGATCCTCGCGGCGGGCTACGCGGCCGCCCACCCCGTCATCACCGAGATCATCGGCGACCTCTTCGACAGCTCGTCACGGGGCCGCGCGGTCGGATTCGTGTACGGCGCCGTGGCGCTGGTCAGTTCGGTGATCGGGCCGCTCAAGGGGCAGTTGGCCGGCGTCGACAACGGCTGGCGATGGGGTCTGTGGGGCATCGGCACGTTCAACATCCTGCTCGGCTGCGGAATCTGGCTGTGGTTCCGCGACCCCGGCCGGGGGGCCGCAGAGCGGCAGCTCGCCGACCTGGGCCAGGAGGCCCGCGCGGCGCACGCCGCCAAGGTCACCTGGTCGCAGGCGGTGGCGCTGTTCAGGGTCCGCAGCCTGTTCATCCTGCTGGTGTCCCGGCTGTTGTCCGGCCACCTCCTGATCTCCACGTTCGGTGTGGTCTACCTGGTGGACGTGTTCGGCTTCAGCACGCAGGTCGCCTCGGTGGTGCTGCTCCCGATGGGCATCGGCTACTTCCTGGGCACCCTTCTCGGCGGCTTCGCGGCCGACTGGGCCGCGCGCCGCAGCCCCCGGTACGGGCTGGTCGCGGTGTTGCAGGGCGCGCAGTTCGCTTTCGCCGTGGCGGCCTTCTTCGGCACGCAGATCGAGTACGACGGCATCGCCCTCTTCGCGGTCTTCTTCGGCCTCATGGGCGTGGCCCAGGGGATCAACCCGCCGGTCAACCGGCCCATGGTCATGGCGGTCACCCCGCCCGAGCAGCGTGCCGCCGCCTTCGCGATCTATGTGTCCGTCTTCGAGGCGATCGCCTGGGCGGCGTTCAGCCTCGGCGCGGGCTTTCTGGGCGACGTGGTCGGACTCCGGCCCGTGTTCCTGTGGGTCCTCGTCATCCTGATGCTCGTCAACGGCGCGGTCCTCACCCTGCTCTACCGCCCCTACGCGCAGGACGTGGCACGGGTACAGGGGGAACTCGACCGGCGCAGGAGGCAGGCTCTGGGCGCGGGGTGACGCCGGGGTGACGACAGCACCGCGGCCGGGCCGGATCCGTGCCGCCCGGCGCGCGGTGCGCCTCGGCGTGCACGGGCCCTGCCCGGCCGCGGTGAGCTGTGGCGATGCTCAGACCCCGCTCGCCACCTCCCGTTCCGTCACCGCGGCCACGCCCTCCCCGGGCTGCGGCACCCGCAGGCGCCGGAGTCGGGCCGTGCACCAGATGCCGACGGCCGAGATGGCCATGAGCATGAGCGCCGTGGGCCAGTAGTGGCCGCCCGCGGCCGCGGCGAGGGAGACCGCCGCGAGCGGCGCGAGGCCGCCGAAGACCATGTTGCAGACCTGGTAGGACAGCGAGATGCCGGTGTAGCGGACGTGCGGGGCGAAGCCCTCCGCGAGGATCGAGGCGATGGGCCCGTACAGCGCGGACATCACCAGGCGCATCGCCAGCATCAGCAGCCAGATCAGGACGACGCTGCCGGTGCCGAGGACCATGAACTGCGGGATCGCCAGGACGATCACGCCGGCCAGGCCCACGATGACGACCTTGTGCGGGCCCACCCGGTCCGCCAGCCAGGACAGCCACGGCGTGACCAGGAGTTCCAGGAACGCCGCCAGGGTGAGGCCGTTGAGGAGCATGGACTCGGACAGGTGGAGGTCACCGGTGCCGTACGAGAGCAGGAAGCTCGTCACCACGTAGTAGCCGCCGGTCGCGGTGGCCAGGGCGAAGACGCCGATGAGGACCGTGCGCCACGCCCTCTGGAAGACCTCCACGACGGGCAGCTTCTGTTCGGCGGCGTGCTCGTCGCGCACCTCGGACATGACGGGCGACTCCTCGAGCTTCACCCGCACGACGAGGCCGACGATCACCAGGACCGAGGACGCCAGGAACGGCACGCGCCAGCCCCAGCTCATGAACGCGTCGTCGCCGAAGAGGTTCATCAGGCTGAAGGCGCCGGTCGACAGCAACGCGCCTACGGATGAGCCGAGCTGGGCGAACGAACCGAAGAACGCGGCCTTGCCGGGCGGGGCATTCTCCACCGCGATCAGAACGGCGCCTCCCCACTCGCCGCCGATCGCCACGCCCTGGATGAGACGCAGCGCGATGAGGAGGACCGGAGCCAGCGCGCCGACCTGGGAGTAGGTGGGGAGCAGACCGATCGCGAACGACGCGACACCCATCATCACGAGCGTGATGACGAGGGTCTTCTTCCGGCCGACGCGGTCGCCTATGTGACCGAAGACGATGCCGCCGAGCGGGCGCAGCAGGAAGCCGACGGCGAAGGTCGCGAACGCCGAGAGGGTCTTGAGGTAGGGCGACATGTCCGGCGGGAAGAACACGTCGTCGAAGACGATCGCCGCCGCGGTGGCGAAGGCGTAGAAGTCGTACCACTCGATGGAGGTGCCGGCGAGAGCCGCGAAGGCGGCTCTGTACGGGCTCTGTCGGGTGGCGGCGGGCTGGGTCGGCATGAAGCCTCCGGGGACAGGAGAGGCAGGGAAAGGGAGGGGGCGGAGAGGGCGGTGCAGTACGGAGCTGCGCGGTGGAGAGTCAGCGGCCGGGGGCGGCCCAGGCGCGCGCGCCGCCGATCCAGGTCTCGCGTACACCGATGGAGGCGAGTTCGGCCGGGTCCGCGGTGAGCGGGTCGCTGTCGAGGACCACGAAGTCGGCGAGCATGCCGGGGGCCAGGGCGCCGACCGCGTGTTCGCGGTGCAGGGCACTGGCCGCCGCCGCGGTGTGCGCGTGCAGGCCGTCCGCGACGGGCATGCGCAGCGCGGCGTCGCCGAGGACGGTGCCGAGCACCGTGCGCCGGGTGGCCGCCGCGGAGATCGCCTCCAGCGGGGCGGGCGGCGCGACGGGCGCGTCGGAGCTGAAGACGACGGGAACGCCCGCGACGAGACAGGCGCCCGCCGGGTTGTAGCGGTGGCCGAGGTCGCCGACGGCGGTGAGTGTGCCGTCGCCGGTCCGCAGGTGGTGCTGGGGCTGCATGACGGGTACGACGCCCAACTCGCCCATACGGACGATCTGTTCGTCGGTGGGCAGGCCGGAGTGCTCGATGCGGTGGCGGATGCCGGGCCGCTCGCGGTCGGCCTGTGCCTTCTCGACGGCGTCGAGCACCATGCCGATGGCGTACGGGGACTGGGCGTGCGTGGCGGTCTGCAGACCGGCACGGTGGGCGCGGCCGACGAGCTCGGCGTACTCCTCGGCCGAGTGGTAGAGCTGCCCGTGGTGGCAGCAGTCCGCCGCGTATCCGTCGGGGAAGTAGGCGGTCCAGCCGCCGAGTGTGCCGTCGGCGTAGAACTTCACGCCCTGGACACGGAAGTGGTCGTCGCCGAAGCCGTTCACGACTCCCAGGTCGAGCGCGGTGTCGAGGAGCGCGGAGGTGAGGTAGGCGGAGACGCGCAGGCGCAGCGAGCCGTCCTGGCGCGCCCTCAGATAGGTCTCCATCTCACGGCGGGAGGCCTGCGCGTCACCGACGGTGGTGACACCGGCGGCGAGGAAGACCTCCTGGGCGCGCAGCAGGTGGTCGGCCATGATCGCGTCGGGTTCGGAGAGGTGGAAGTTCGGCCCGTGGTTGCCGATCTTCACGCCGCCGGGCCCGGTGAGCAGGTCGCAGGCCGCGTCCCAGAGCTGTCCGTCGGGCTCGCCGGAGGGCAGTCGGCCGATGCTGCCGCCCTCCGGGTCGGGGGTGCCCGCGGTGACGCCGCAGGTGCGCAGGGTGTGGGAGTTGACGACGCCGCCGTGACCGGAGGCGTTCATGACGTACACCTCGCGGTCGGTGGCGACGCGGTCGAGGTCGTGACAGGTGGGGTGGCGGCGCTCCGCGAGCCTGCGGTGCTCGTAGCCGAAGCCGCGCACGGGGACTCCGGCGGGGAGTTCGCGGGCGGCGTCGGACAGGACGGCGACGAGTGCCTCGATGTCGGGGACGCGCTCGGGCCGGCAGTCGACCCAGGCCAGGGCCTGCCCGTACATCACGGGGTGGCAGTGGGCGTCGACGAAGCCGGGGTGGACGAGGCCGCCGTCGAGTTCGAGGTTCTCGTCGATCCGGCCGCCGAGAGCGGCGCGCGCCGCGTCCGCGGTGCCGACGTGGACGACGCGGCCGCCCCGGACGGCGAGCGCCTCGGCGCGTACGGGGGTGCCGGCGGTGGCCACCGCCGCGCCGGTCACCAGGAGCGTGCGGTCGGCGTCATCGAGGGGGTGGTGCATGAGGGGGCCTGCTTTCGACCGTGGGAAGACCTTGAGGGCCGCCGCGCACAGAAGGGCGCGGCGACTGATTCGTTCGCATGGACGATAGGCAACCGACGTTGACTTGACCAGATGTACCGCTGAGAAACTTTTCGTAAGTCCAGGCGAGCCATCACTTACGTATCATCCGACCTGCCGTCACTCGGCGGTCGGATCCTCGTAGCGCTCCTTGATGAGCTCCAGGTGCACCCAGCTCTCCACCGCACGCACACCCTCCACGGCCCGCATGTCCTCGACGGCCGTCCGGATCGCCGCGAGGGACTCCACGGTGATCGTGCCGACCAGGTCCGCGCGCCCCACGCAGGAGGACAGGAAGGAGACCTGTTCACGCTCCGCGAGACGCGCGGCGACCTCGTCCCGCTCCGCCTCGACGCGCACCGCGAAGCCGCACAGGATGCCGAGGCCGAGAAGTTCGGGGCGCACCAGCGCGAGGACCTTCGCGACGCCACCGTCGAGGAGCCGCAGCGTGCGCGCGCGGGCCGCACCGGCCGACAGACCGACCCGCTCGGCGAGCTCGGCGAAGGGGAGGCGGCCGTCGGCCTCCAGCTCGCGCAGGACGAGCTGGTCGGTCTCGTCGAGTTCCGTGATGGCCGGCTCCCCCGCGAGCAGATACGGGTCCTTGAGGTGGCGGGTGGAGATCAGCGGGTCCACGACGTCGACGCCCGGCAGGCAGCGGACGCGTTCGATCGCCCGGTCCAGATCGGCGATCCCCTTCGTGCGCAGCTCGGCCATGACCGCGTAACCGCCGGCGGTCAGCGTGACGAACGGCGCCTCGGGCATGGCGGCGATGGCGCGCGCCACGGGCCCGGCCGGACCGCGGACACCGATCGACAGATGCGCCGACGCGGTGAGGCCCCTGACGGCGGGGTGCACGACGGCCGCCACGAGCACACCGCCGCCCTCGAGCAGCCGCTGGACGCGGGCCCGGGTGGCGGGCCGGGAGAGGCCGACCCGCTGGGCCAGCGTCTCGTACGTCAGACGGCCGTCCACCTGCAGTTCGCGGACGACGGCGAGGTCGATGTGGTCCAGGTCCACCGGGGCTTCCCCTCAGCTCGGCTGCCCGGGTACGGCCGCACCCGGGGTCGGCGCCCATTGTCGACCACGGCGGCGCGGGCACCGGACACCCGTGAGGCCTGTCACGGGCGCCCGTCTCATGCGGACTGGACAATTATGGAAGACGAAACGTAACTTCAACACCCAAGCGACCGACGAATCATTCGTCGCCCTGAATTTGTCGCTCCAGGCGTGGGGAGAATTGAGATGGGTCAGCCCGTGGTGGTCTTCACCGACCCCGAGGAGCTGGATGTCGAGCCTGGCGAACGCCTGCTGCGCGACGCGGGCTTCGAGGTCCGCGTCGTCGGCAGCCGCGACCCCGCCAGGATCGCGGCGGCCGCGCACGACGCCGAGGCACTGATCGTCGGCTACGCCCCGGTGGACGCGGCCCTCCTGGACCGGCTGCCCTCCGTGCGCATGCTGGCCACGATGTCCGCGGGCTACGACATGGTGGACACCGCCGAGGCCCGCCGCCGCGGCCTGTGGGTGAGCAACCTGCCGCACGCCGCCACCGAGGACGTCGCCGTGCACGCGCTCGCGGCCACCCTCTCCCTCGTACGCCACCTGCCGCACGCCGACGCCACGGTGCGGAGCGGCGGCTGGAACACGGAGTTCGGTGAACTGCCGCGCCGGGCCGGCGAGTTGACCCTCGGACTGGTCGGGTTCGGCCGTATCGCACGCGCCGTGGCCCGGATGGCGGCGCCCGTCTTCGGCCGCGTGGCCGCCTTCGACCCGCACGCCGACCCGGCCGGCTGGCCGCCCGAGGTCGACCGGCTCGGCCTCGACGAGCTGGTCGGCCGCGCCGACGTGCTGTCCCTGCACACCCCGCTCACCCCGCAGACCCACGGTCTCGCGAACGAGGCGCTGCTCGCCCGGATGCGGCCGGGCTCGTTCCTCGTGAACGTCTCGCGCGGTCAACTCGTCGACGCCGACGCGCTCCTGCGGGCGCTGGACAACGGGCATCTCTGCGGGGCCGCACTCGACGTGTTCCCGGTCGAACCCCCGCCCGCCGACGACCCGTTGCGCACCCACCCGCGCATCCAGCTCTCCCCGCACAGCGCGTTCCTGTCCGACGCCTCGCAGCGCGCATACGTGTGTGCGCCCGCAGAGAACGTCATCGCCTGGCACCGCACCGGCCGCCCGCTGACCCCCGTGTTCGACCCGACTCTCGAAGGAGCCGTCTCGTGACCGACCTGCTGACCCCCGCCGCCGATCAGGACGCCGCGCAGACGGAGCTGCGGCTGCGCCGCGAACTCGCCGCCGTCTACCGGCTCGTGGCCCACTTCCGCATGACCGACCTGATCTTCACGCACATCTCGCTGCGCCTGCCGGGCCCGGACCACCACTTCCTGATCAACCCGTACGGTCTGCTCTTCGAGGAGATCACCGCCTCCAACCTGGTCAAGATCGACCTGTCCGGGAACCCGGTCGAGCCGACCCCCTACCCGGTCAACCCGGCCGGGTTCGTCATCCACAGCGCGATCCACGCCGCCCGCGAGGACGCCCACTGCGTCCTGCACACGCACACCAAGGCGGGCTGCGCCGTCGCCGCGCAGCAGGGCGGGCTGCTGCCGCTGAACCAGATGTCGATGGAGTTCCACAACCGGGTCGGCTACCACGACTACGAAGGTGTGGCGCTCAACCTGGACGAGCAGAAGCGCCTGGTCGACGACATCGGCGGCCACCCCGCGCTGATCCTGCGCAACCACGGCCTGCTCACCGTCGGCGGGAGCGCGGCCCAGGCGTTCCTGCGCATGTACTACCTGGAGAAGGCCTGCGAGATCCAGGTCACCGCGCAGGCCGGCGGCGTCCCGCTCACCGTTCCCTCGCCGGAGGTGTGCGAGTACACCGCCCGTCAGCTCGCGGGCGAGGCGGAGGCCGACTCCGACTTCCAGGACGAGGACGCGTACGACCTGGCGTGGGCGGCGATGCTGCGCCTGCTCGACCGGATCGCGCCCGACTACAAGGACTGAGCAGGAACCGGGCGCTGAACCGAGCGGCAGCGGAAGTGCAAGGGGACAGCGGGGCCCCCGTCGGGCCCCGCTCGCCCTTCGTACGGTGGTGCTTCGCCTGGAGTTCACCCTCGCGTCACCCCGTTACCTCCATGATCGGTCAGCATTTGTCCTTCCGATCGCGGTTTCATCAGGGGGAACGACAGTGCAGAGCGCCCGTGCCAGACGTGTGATCCAGCGGAGCGCTCCGGCGGGTGCGGCGGCCCTCGCGGCCACGCTCCTGCTCGTGGGGTGCGGGACGGGCGGCCCGGGTGCCACCGGAGATCACGCGTCGTCGGCCGACGCCTCCCCCGTGGCCGGCATCGACTGCGCGGGCAAAAGCCAGGTGCCGGGCTCGGGTTCGACGGCCCAGCAGAACGTGATGAAGTACTGGATCGACCAGTACCAACGCGCCTGCCCCGGCGTGCAGATCGCCTACAACCCGCTCGGATCGGGCGCCGGCGCCGCCCAGTTCCTGCGCGGCGCGACCGCGTTCGGCGGCTCGGACAGTGCGCTGAAGCCCGAAGAGGTCGAGCTGTCGAAGCAGACGTGCGCCGGCGGCCGGGCCATCAACCTGCCCATGGCGGGCGGCCCCATCGCCGTCGGCTACAACCTGGCCGGCGTGGACGACCTGGTCCTCGACGCCCCGACCCTCGCCGGGATCTTCGACACCCGGATCACCACCTGGGACGCCCCGCAGATCCGCGCGCTCAACCCCGGCACAAAACTCCCCTCGACCCGTATCCGCCCGGTGCACCGCTCGGACGACTCGGGCACGACGCAGAACCTTCAGGCCTACCTCGCCGGAGCCGCCCCGGCCGCCTGGCCCTACTCGGCGGAGAAGTCCTGGCAGGCCAGGGGCGGCGGGTCGGCGAACGGCTCCAGCGGAGTCGTCTCCGAGGTCAACTCCTCGTACGGTTCGATCGGTTACTTCGAGCTGTCCTTCGCGGCGAGCAGCCACGTACCGACCGTCCGCATCGACACGGGTTCGGCCGAGCCCGTCGCTCCGTCGCCGGAGTCCGCGTCCGCGGGAATCGCCGCCGCCCGCGTGGCCGGTCAGGGCAAGGACATGTCGCTGAAGTTCCGCTACGGCCACTCGGCCGCGGGGGCGTACCCGATCGTCCTGGTCACGTACGAGATCGTGTGCGACAAAGGCAACCGGGCCGCGACACTCCCGGCACTCAAGTCCTTCCTCACCTACACCGCGAGCGACGAGGGCCAGCAGGCGCTGACCCGGATCCACTACGCGCCCCTGCCGGACACCGTCGCGACCCAGGTGCGGCAGACCGTGCGGTCCCTTTCCTGACGCCGCGGGGCCGCGCCTTCCAGACACACCTTTCCCCAAGTACGCTGATATCAGCGGGAGTTCACACGGTGAGGCGTCACGCCCCGTTCCCCTCGTCGCCCGTGAGTGTCACCATGCTGAGCCCGGGCATGTCCCGCGGCCCGACGGGAGGCTCGTATGGCTCAGGTGTACTTGCGGCGGCTGTCGCGGTGGCAGGCCGAGCAGCAGCGGGAAGCCGTCGCCGACGTGTACGTCTCGGCGTACCACGGCGCCGCGGGAGCCGAGTACCGTGACCGGCAGGAGTTCTTGACCCGGTTCGAGAAGCACGGCCGGCAGCCCGAATTCGACATGGTGGTGGCCGACTCGGGCGGACTCGTCGGCTGCCTCTACGGGTACCGGGCCGACCGCACCGGTGACTGGTGGGCGGGCTTCCGGGGCGAGGTGCCGACCGAGTTCGAGGAACTCACCGCGTCCGGACGTGCCTTCGTCCTCGCCGAGCTGATGGTGCTGCCCGCGCACCGGCGCCACGGCGTCGCGACGGACCTGCGGACACGGCTCCTCGCGCGCCACGACACCGACCTGACCGTCGCGGCGGTGCCCCGGCCCGGCCCCGCCCTGCCCGAGGCGCCGGGCTCCGCGCTGCTGCGCTCCTGGGGCTGGCTGGACCTCGGCACGTCGGGCCCCGGCGACGCACCCGGCGCGAGCGACAGGCAGGTGTGGGTGCGCAGGCCCGTGAGGTGAGCTCCGGCCGCTCCCGCCAGGACGATCTATAACCTCACCTCATGGGTCTGGACATCACCGTTCTCGTCGTCGACTGGGATCACCTGGGGCGGACGCCCGCCGCGGAGCGCCTCGGCATGCTGGAGGACGCCGCGTACCCGGACGACGACCTCGACAACCGCGACGACGGTGACGCGGACGCGCCGGTCGAGCACGGCTGGGTGCGGCGGCCCGCTACGCCGTGGTGCGCCCTGTACGAGTTCTTCCGGACCCTCGGATCGTTCAAGCCGCACTTCTGGGCCGGCCAGGCGTGGGAGGACGTCCGCGCCTTCGCCGAACCCGACCTGCGGGCGGCGCTCGACGCGTTCCTGGCCGGGCTGTTCTGGCCGGGCCCCGACGACGCCGACACGGACGCGAGCGCGGAGGAGGAGCCGGCCGTCGGGCTCTTCCCCGCCGAACCGGACCCGTGGCACCCTCGGCTGCTCGTCGTCCGTGCGCCGGAACAGGTCCCGGACCTGGCGCGCGCGTGGGCCCTTGCCGCACCCCTTCTCGAAAGCCTCCGCGCGCCGTACGCGGTTCACGCGGACCGACCCGGGCGCTGGATCGCGGACTTCGAGGAGTTCGCCATGCTGGTCCGCGACTGGGGTGAGGTGGTGACCGAGGCGTCCCGGAGCGGGCGTGGCCTGATCGGGCTCCCGATCTGACGACACTTGACGACAACTCCGGACATACGACGGCAACTGGCAGCCCTGGACACCGTTGCCGCCGACGGCCTCGTACCGCCTCCCACCTCCTACGACCGGCCTCGGAGCTCTGTTGACGCGCATGGGATGCTGAGGCGTCCGCGGATCATGGCTGGATCAGGAGAGTGCGGCAGAGTGAGGGCGTTGACACGGCTGACGGGAATCGGTGGCACGTGGGACCGGTTCGTGGCATCCGATCCGGGGCTGCTGCGGCTGATGGCGGGACTGCGGACGGTCGGCGCGATCGCGCTCACCCTGGCCGTCCTCGCGGCGCTCCACACCGATGTGACCCACATGGTCGCCGGAGCCATGGCCGCGATGGTGGCCACCTTCGCGATCAGGGAGAAGGACGTACGCGGCCAGGCGGTCACCCTCGCCCTCGGCCTGCCCGTGGCGCTCGCGGCGGTGTCGCTCGCCGCGCTGCTGCACAACATGGTCATCGCGGGTGACCTCTTCTTCATCGTCCTGATCTTCGGGGCCGTCTACAGCCGCAGGTTCGGTGACCGCGGCACCGCGCTGGGTCTGATCGGCTTTCAGATCTACTTCGTCTCCCTGTTCGTGAGCGCGACGGTGTCGTCGCTGCCGCTGCTCTACGCGACGCTGGCCATCGCCTTCGCGTGCAGCGCGGTGGTGCGCTTCGCCGTCGTGCCCGAGACACCCGAGCGGGTCCTCGGCCGGCTGCGTGACGCGTTCAGGGCGCGGCTCGCGCAGCTGGTGGACACCCAGGCCGAACTGCTCGACGCCGAACCCGACCAGCTGGAGAAGGTCCTCGACGACCTGCGGCGGGGCACCGCACGCCTGCACGAGACGGCGCTGATGATCCAGGGCCGCCTGGAGGAGGGCACCCGGGACCCGGCCACGGCCGCCCTCGTGCAACGCAGGGTCGCCGACGCCGAGATCGCGGCCGAACGGCTCGGCGTCCTGCTGCTCAACGCCCGCAGCGCCGAACGGGCCGACACCCTCACCCTGCACCTGCCGCACGCACCGGTACCGGAACCGTCGAAGCGCCTGTACGCCGACGGCGACGCGACCGCGACCCTGCGCCGCGACCTCAACGCCCTGCACCTGCTCGTCGCCCGCCCCGTGTCGGGCGGCCGCGGGACGGCGCTCGCGCACGTACGCAACCGGCTGCTCGCCTACCGCGACGAGGACAACCTGCCGCGCGGCTCCGCAGCCGTGCAGGACGTCTTCCGCGGGATCGGCGAGGCGGCGCGCGCGGTCATGGGTCTGCGGGTCGCCCTCGACGGACCGCAGGACGAGTCCGACGACACCCCGGCGACGACGCGCTCCCGCGAGGAACTCGACGCCGAGGACCTCGCGATCACCGGCTCCGAGCAGGACGAGGACGACGCGGACGCCCGCACCGGGCTCCAGCGGCCCACGACGCGGGCCGCGTTCCAGGTCGCGGTCGGCTCGTCCCTGGCCATCGTCGGCGGCGAGTTCCTGTCCAGCCAGCGCTGGTACTGGGCGGTCCTGACGTGCTGGGTGGTCTTCCTCAACACCGCGTCCACGGGCGAGATCCTCGTCAAGGGCTACCGCCGGCTCCTCGGAACGGTGTTCGGCGTGGTCGCCGGTGTCGCGCTCGCGGGCGTGGTCGGCAACCACACCTGGACGGCGTTCGCCCTCGTCCTGCTCTTCATCTTCGCGATGTTCTTCACCGCGCCGCTGTCGTACGCCCTGATGTCGTTCTTCGTCACCGCGATGCTGGGCCTGCTCTACACGCTGCTGAACACCTACAGCCTGGACGTGCTGGTCCTGCGGATCGAGGAGACGGCGCTCGGCGCCGCGTGCGGCATCGTCGCCGCGGTGCTCGTGCTGCCGGTGCACACGGACCGCCGTACCGACGAACTCCTCAGCACCGTCCTGGTCAGGCTCGGGGACGTCGTGTCAGCCGCCGTGGAGCAGCTCAGCGGTGGACCCGCGGTCGATCTGCTCGACAAGGCGCGGGACCTGGACACGGCCCTGGAGGATCTGCGCGCCTCCACGAAGCCGCTGACGCACCCGATCACGCCGCTCCGCGTGCGGCGGCAGACGGCCCGCTATCTGGTGGCGCTCCTGGAGACCTGCGCCTATCACGCCCGGTCCCTGGCGGCGACGGCCGAGCTGGTGCCGTACAGCAAGACCATCGCGGCGGATCCGCGGCTCGAACGGGCCGGGGTGCGGATCGCCCACAACATCGGCGTGATCGACGCGCATGTGCGGGACGAGAAGACCGGCGGAGAGGTCCAGGCGGGCGCGAGCATCGCCTCGATGCTGGAGGCGGACGGGACGGGGGCGCTGCGCTCGGGCACGGTCACCTTCCGCGTGCTGCGGCATCTCCAGCGACTCGACGAGGGAGTCGTGGGTCTCGCCCGGCCGCTCGACGTGCCGGTCGCGGGGCGCCGGCGCTGAGCGGTGTGGCGCTGTGGCTCTGTGAGAAGGCGGGCACGGAGCGGGCCGGGGCGGCCTGATCGGCTGCCCCGGCCCGTCGACCGTGTCCGTCCGCCGGCCGTCGAGCGGCCGGCGGTCAGGCGTCGTTGCGGAGGCTAGAGAACGCCGGACTCGGAGATGGTGACCTTCGCCGAGGGAGCGCCGCTGCGGGAGCCGAGGGCCTCGATCTTCTTGACGAGCTCCATGCTGGACTCGTCGGCGACCTCACCGAACACGACGTGCTTGCCGTCGAGCCAGTCGGTCACGATCGTGGTGATGAAGAACTGCGAGCCGTTCGTGTTCGGGCCCGCGTTGGCCATGGAGAGCAGGCCCGGCTTGGTGTGCTTGAGCTGGAAGTTCTCGTCGGCGAACTTCTCGCCGTAGATGCTCTTGCCGCCCGTGCCGTTGCCGGCGGTGAAGTCGCCGCCCTGGAGCATGAACTGCGGGATGATGCGGTGGAACGACGACCCCGCGTAGCCGTAGCCCTTCTCGCCCGTGGCCAGGGCACGGAAGTTCTCCACCGTCTTCGGGACGACGTCGTCGAAGAGGTTGAAGCTGATGCGCCCGGCGGGCTTGTCGTCGATGGTGATGTCGAAATATGCCTTGATTGCCATGGCGACATCCTTGCACTCCCCATGGCCCGAGCGCTCCCCGGGCCGGGCTTTCGCAGGTCGCACGGGCCGCGCGTCCACTCGATCGGCCCGCCCCCGGATCGGCGACGGCGCGGCGTCAGGGCAGTGCCCCACTGAACGAGGCGCCCCGTCCGTACGTACGTGAAGCGAGGGGACGGGCCGGTCGGCTTTCTCAACGCCCTTCCCTCTCAGGGTCGTTGACCTTTTACCCGTACGCCGTTCCGCACGTTGGGGAGTCTGGATGAGGCACGCGCGACGCACCGCCCGGCGGATCACACGCCTTGCCGCCGTGGGCGGCCTGCTCTGCGGAAGCCTGCTCGTCACGCGCGCCATGGCGAACGAACCCGGCGCCTCCGGTCCACCCGTCCCGGTGGGCGAACGGCTGGTGGCGCAGCTCGGCGCCGCCCGCACGGCGGGCAGCTGGCTCGGCGCTGACGGGCGGACCGTGGTCGCGGTGACCGACGCCGGCGCGGCGGCGGACGTGCGGCGGGCCGGGGCGCGGGCCGAGGTCGTGCGCCACAGCATGCGCGACCTGCGCTCGGCCGCCGCGACGCTGCGTGCGGCTCCCCGGGTGCCGGGTACGGCGTGGTCGATGGACTATGGCTCGAACGAGGTCGTGGTGCGGGCGGATTCGACCGTCTCCGCGGGCGACTGGTCGCGGCTGGCCGCCGTCGCCAGGACCATCGGCGCGTCCGTCCGCATGGAGCGCACCCGGGGCACGTTCACCACCCGCGTCGACGGCGCGTCGCCGATCTTCGCGAGCGGCGGGCGCTGCTCGGCGGGCTTCGACGTGACCGACGGCAGGGACGCGTTCCTGCTGACGGCCGGGCATTGCGGCCCGGTCGGCACGACGTGGTTCGCGCGGCCCGGCGACGCCACCGCACTGGGCACCACGGTGAGCGGCACGTTCCCCGGGAACGACTTCTCCCTCGTGCGTTACGACGACGGGGTGCCGCGCGCCCAGAGTGATGTCGTCGCCATCGGCGGAGGCCGAGGAGTACGCATCACCGGGGCGGCCGACCCGGTGGTGGGCCAGCGGGTCTTCCGTAGCGGGAGCACCACGGGGCTGCACTCCGGCCGGGTGACCGGCTTGAACGCGACGGTGAACTACCCGGAGGGGACGGTCACGGGCCTCGTCCAGACCACGGTGTGCGCGGAACCGGGCGACAGCGGCGGCCCCCTGTTCGCCGACGGGCTCGCCCTGGGCCTGACCTCGGGCGGCAACGGGGACTGCGACGCCGGGGGCACGACGTTCTTCCAGCCCGTCGGAGCGGCGATGACCGCGCTCGGCGTACGCCTGACCGGCACGACAGGGAGCGACGCCTCGGAGGCGGGGGCGGGTTCGGGACAGGCACGGCCCGGCGACGACGTGGCACCGTCCGCTCCGCCCGCAGGCTCCGAGGCGGGCGCTCCGGGCGGGGGCGGGACGGGTACGGGAGTGGGCACGGGGACGAACATGGGCGGGGCCGCCGACGCCTGGGCCGACAACACCGGCACCGCGTCCGGTACCGGCCCTTACGCCGCGATCTCCAGGGTCGTGAACACCCGGAGCGTCGGGCCGGGCCTGCTCGTGATCGGCGGCAGCCTGATCGCCCTGGTGGCGGCGCGCTCCATGCGTTCGTCACGGCTGTCGCGGCGGGAGCGGGGGGCCTGGTCCTCGGGGATCTGAAGGAGTCGTGTCGCGGACCTCGCCCCTCCAGATCTTCAGCTCAGACTGGACAGCTTGGACTGAAGGTTTTAGCGTGGGCGTATGAACAATGCCGAGGGCATCGACCACGCCGAGGGCATCTCGGAATCCGCGGACCGTGCGGCGCGCGAACTGCGCGTGATGTTCAGCCGCCTCCGGCGCCGCCTGCGCGAGGTCTCCGACAGTCAGGACCTCACCCCGTCCCAGGTCTCCGCGCTCAACCGGCTCAGCAAGGCGGGAGCCGCCACGGCCAGCGGTCTCGCCGCCTCCGAGGGCGTGCGGCCGCAGTCGATGGCCGCCACGCTCGCCGCGCTCGACCAGCACGGGCTGATCGAGCGCCGGCCCGACCCCGAGGACGGCCGCCGCCAGCTGGTCACCCTCACCGACGCCGGCCGCGAGAGCGCGGAAGGCACCCGGCAGGCCCGCGGCGAATGGCTGGCCCGCGCCTTCCAGGACCAGTACTCGGAAGAGGAGCGCCTGACCGTCGTCACCGCGCTGACCCTGCTGGAACGGCTCACAGAAGCCTGACCGCAACGCACACCCGTCACGGTCGACCCCGGCCCTCCCACCCGGCATCGAACCACCCCGAAAGGCCCCACTCATGGCTCTCACCACCCTCGACGAGCGCACCGCCCTCGTCGTCATCGACCTCCAGAAGGGCATTGTGGGTGCGCCCACCACCCCGTACACCGGCGCCGAAGTCGTCGCCCGATCGGTCGAGTTGGCGGACGCCTTCCGCTCGCACGGCCTGCCGGTCGTCCTCGTGCGCGTCAGCGCCGCCGCCGACGGGGCGGACGCCGTACCCGGGCGCAACGAGACCCAGGGACGCACCGGTGCCCGGCCCGAGGGCTGGGACGTGATCGTGGACGAACTGTCCGGCCACCCGGAGGACATCACGGTCACCAAGCGCAACTGGGGCGCCTTCTTCGGCACGGACCTGGACCTCCAGCTCCGCCGCCGCGGCATCACGCAGGTCGTGATGACCGGCGTCGCCACCAGCATCGGTGTCGAGTCCAGCGCCCGCGCCGCCCACGAGCACGGCTACCACGTCACCCTGGCCGCCGACGCGATGACGGACCTGGACGTGGAGGCACACCGCAACAGCATCGAGCGGATCTTCCCGCGCCTCGGCGAGACCGGCACGACCGGGGAGATCACCGAACTCCTGGCGAAGACCCGCGCCTGACAAGCGAGTCGTGCCCCGACGGCCGCCCCGCCACTGGTCGGTTTCCGGCCGGTACGCCGCCCGACCTTGGCGGAACGGACCCGTCCGGGACACGATGCCCGCATGAAGGGTGATCTCTTTTCCAGCGAGCACGTCGTACAGCCCGCCTCCGCGCCGGGAATGACCGCACAGAACGCCAAGTCGATCCGCTACACCGTCAACGGCGACATGATGGCCCGTCAGGGAGCGATGGTCGCCTACCGCGGGAACCTGCAGTTCGAGCGCAAGGGCCAGGGCATGGGCGGCATGCTCAAGCGTGCGGTCACGGGCGAGGGCCTGCCTCTGATGACGGTGCGCGGGCAGGGCGAGGCCTGGTTCGCGCACGAGGCGCAGAACTGTTTCATCGTCGACGTCGAACCGGGCGAGGCCCTGACGGTCAACGGGCGGAACGTCCTGTGCTTCGACTCCACGCTCTCGTACGAGATCAAGACCGTGAAGGGCGCGGGAATATCCGGCGGGGGCCTGTTCAACAGCGTCTTCACCGGCCAGGGCCGACTGGGGCTCATCTGCGAGGGCAACCCGCTGGTCATCCCCGTATCGCCGCAGCAGCCGGTGTTCGTGGACACGGACGCGGTCGTGGGCTGGACCGCCCATCTGCACACCTCGTTGCACCGGTCGCAGTCCATCGGGTCGATGATCCGCGGCGGTTCGGGCGAGGCCGTCCAGCTGAAGCTGGAGGGTGAGGGGTACGTCGTCGTGCGTCCCAGCGAGGCGACTCCGCAGAAGGCCCAGCAGCACTGACGCCCTGTTGTCCCCACACACCCCGAGGTGACGGCCCCGGGAACCGGCGAGCCGTCACCTGGAGGTGCGCCGGCTCAAGGTGTGTCATCCCAAGGTGCGCTGCCACCTGACTTCGCCGTCGTGCATCCGGTCCGTGGGCGTCAGTCCGCACGCCGTGGCGACGGCCGCCGACGCGGCGTGGTCCGGGTGGATGTGCGCGACGACGGTGCGTACGGACTGCCGCCCGAGCCGGTCGACCAGTGCGATCGCCGCCTCCGTGGCCAGGCCGCGCCCCTGCCACGGCACTCCGACGACCCAGGCGATCTCGGCTTCGAGCCCGTCGTCGCCGGGGCCGACCGTGGCCTGGACCGTGCCGGCCAGACACTCTTCGTCCCTGATCCGGAGCACCCAGTTGCACCAGGAGACGGCCGGGTCCGGGGGGCCCGCGACCAGGCGCCCGTAGCGTTCGCGCAGCTCCCGCGCCGACAGCGGCGCGCCGCCGATGAACGTGTGCAGAGCCGGGTCGCCGACCACCGCGGCCATCTCATCGGCGAACTCCACGTGGAGCGGCAGGAGTTCGAGCCTTCGGGTCGAGATGTCCGTTGCGGTCACGGGTTCGCGGAGTCCGTCCATCGCGCCACCGTACGTCCACGCCGGTGCGCCGGACACCGCGACCGCGGCATCCGGCGCGCCGGCCCACCCGGGCTCTACTGAACCGTGATCGCGAACACGTGGATCGCGTCCGCGTCGGGCAGGGTGACCGTGCGGATCGTCTTGCCCGCGGTGAGCGGGACGGAGTTGCCGAACAGCTTGTAGCCGGTGCCGAAGTTGGCGGGGCCGGTCGGGGTGTTGCGGTGGTCGGACGTGGCGACCGTCGTCGCGCCGTACTCCGTGCCCGCCGTGCAGCACCAGTTGGGGAAGCCGAGGCTGCCCGTGCTCGTGGTGCCGTCGGTGTACGTGACCTTGACCTGGCCCGAGGTGAAGCCGGCCTCCGCTCCGAGGAACCAGAGCTTGGAGCCGCTGCCGGTGAGGGTGATCGACTGGCCGGCGAGTTCGACGTTGTTCGGGGTGCCCGGCTTGGCGGCCGGGAAAGTCCAGGTCACGCCGTCCTTGCTGACCTTGGCCCCGGGAGTGACCCCGGCCGCGGCGAGGGCCTGGGCCGAGTAGCTGTCGCCACCGCCGTCGAAGTTGCCGGTCGTGTAGTTGCCCTCGGCGGGCGGCGCCGCCTCGTTGGTCACGCCGACGTTGTTGAAGGCGGCGTCCAGGCTCGGGTACGGCACGTCGGTGACGATCGAGGCGCCTCCCGACACGGAGCCGTCACCGGCGCCACCCGCACGGTAGCGGGCCGTCGCGGTCAGGGTCGTGACGGTGGTGCCGGGCTTGGCGTCGGGGCCCTTCGCCGTGATGGTCGCGGCGGCCGAGCCGCCCGGCCTGACCTTGCCGAGGGACACCTTCGACGTGCTGAGGTGCCAGCCTTCGGGGGCGCTGATACGCAGGCGCGCGCCGGTGAGTCCGGTCGGGCCGTGGTCCGCGAGCGCGACCTTCCAGGTGGAGGTGGCGCCCTCACCGCCGGTCCGCGTCCAGGTGATCGCGGTGGCGGGCTGCACACGGTGGGCGGTGCCGGTGTGGACGCGGTACAGCACGGTCGCGTGGGCGGGAACGTCGGCGGCGATCGTCCCTGTGGTCTGCGTGGTCCGCTTGGACCAGAGGTCCTTGAGGAGGTACGAGGATCCGGCGGGCAGACCGGCCTTGGCGGCAGTCGTCTCGATCGTCCGTGCCTCGTCGGAGGAGTTGAACAGGGCCACGGCCCGGTCGCCGTTCGCGAGGGGCTTGGACAGCACGTCGTAGCCGTCGCCCTGCTGGACGATGCGCCCCTGGAGGCCCTTGGTGTCCTGGTCGACGGCGATGACGTCCTTGTTGCCGAGGACGTCGATCGCCTCGGACGAGGCCTTCGTCAGGTCGGTGCTGGAGATGAGGGGGGCCGCCATCACGGACCACAGCGACATCTGGCTGCGGATCTCGTCGCCGGTGAGCCCGGACTGCCCGGCGAGCAGGAAGTCGGGATCGTTCCACCGGCCGGGGCTCTGCAGGTCGGCGAGCGGCACGTTGTAGGCGTAGTTGTACTTGATGGAGGCCCACTTGCCGCGCGCGGACGACGACTCCATGGCGACGTCGGCGCCCTCGCGCCACAGGTTGCCGACCTCAGCGGACCAGGAGATGACGTGGTGCCAGTCCTTCTCGCCCTCGAAGTAGGCGGGCGCGGAGACGGAGTAGACGATGGGCCGGCCGGTGTCCAGGAGCGCCTGGCTCATGTCGCCGTAGAGCTTGTGATAGACGTCGTCCGCGCTCTGGCCCGTGGGGACGGGCACATTGCAGCCGTCCAGCTTCAGATAGTCGACCTTCCACTTGGCGAAGAGGTCGGCGTCCTGCTTGATGTGGCCGTACGAGCCGGGGTAGCCGCCGCACGTGGACGTGCCGGCGTCCTCATAGATGCCGAACTTGAGTCCCATGGCGTGCAGTTGCTCGCCGATGTAGGCCATGCCGTGCGGGAAGCGGGTGGGGTCGGGGACGAGGTCGCCGTCGGCGTCGCGGGTGTGCGTCATCCAGCAGTCGTCGGTGGTGACGGTGTCGTAGCCCTTGGCGGCCAGGCCGGAGGAGACGAGTGCGCGGGCGTTGGCGAGGACGGTTTCCTCGCTGATGTCGCAGCCGTAGTAGGACCAGTTGTTCCAGCCCATGGGCGGGGTCGGTGCGAGGTTGGGGTACGGGGTGGTGGCCGCGGCGGCGGGTGCGGCGGACGGTCCCGCGAGGCCACCGAGCGCGAGTGCCGCGGCGGTGGCGGCCACGGACAGGGCGCGCACGGCGCGGGCCCGGCCATGGCGCGAGGGGTGCGGGGTGGTGCGGCGCTGTGCGGATCTGTGCTCTCTGTGAGCTCTCCCGGACAAGGGATCTCCCGTCTACGAGCGTCTACGAGCGCGCCGGGGATGACGCGACGGGGATACCGTGCCGAGGGAAGCTCGTTGCTGCAAGATGCATGGCGATTTCTTGCACAAACAATCAATCGCTGGGGTAGTTCAGGGCCTTGTGCACCAATTCACCCCGATCGTTTGCCAGTTGATCTCCGAGATGAGGGTGAACCCGGGGCGAACTCCCGTACAACCCTTCCTCCTCATGCACTGTCAAACAGGGCGCCGGACAAGGAACGGGCCCTTTCCGGACATCCCCCGCGCTGCCCGGCCGTCCTTCTCATCAGGAGCCGCTCGTGCGCAAGAACCGTTCCGCCGCCCTGGCCGCGGCGTCATTCCTCCTTCTGTCCGGTGCGGCCATCGCGACCGCTCCCTCCGCCTACGCCGGAACGCCCGGAGGCACGCACGCCGACGACCGCAACAGCGACTTCAACGGCGACGGTTACGAGGACGTCCTGGTCGGCGCGCCCGGCGCCACCGTCAGCGGGAAGAAGGGCGCCGGCCTCGTCACCGTGCAGTACGGGTCGTCGAGAGGCATCGGGACCACCCACGTCGCCCGCTTCAGCCAGTCCACCTCCGGCGTGGCCGGCGCCGCCGAGACCGGTGACGCGTTCGGGAAGGCCGTGGCCACGGGCGACCTGGACGGGGACGGCTACGACGACGCGATCGTCGGCATCCCCGGCGAGGACATCGGCACGACCGCGGACGCGGGCGGAGTGGCCGTCCTCTGGGGCTCGAAGGCCGGCCTCGCCGGCGCCGCCGGCGACTGGCTGCAGGCCCAGGAACCCACCGCCGGCGAGAAGTTCGGCACGGGCGTCACGGCGGCGCACTTCACGAACGACACGCCGGGCGACGTCCTCGCCGTCCTCGACCGCGATGACCTGGAGCTCTTCGCCTACGACTCCGCGCCGCAGCCCGCGTCGAAGGCACCCCTGGAGCGCCGCTCCACGAGCCGCCTGTCCAAACTCGCCGACGAGCGCGACATCGTGCCCCTGTCTCTGACCACGGGCGACTACGACAACAACGGCTTCGCGGACCTCGTCGTCTCTGGCGTGACGACGGGCTCCGAGCCGGGACACGGCTGGTCGTCGTACCTGTCCGGGCACGCCGACGGCCTCACCTACGAGCGCGATCTGCGCGGCGGCCCCGTGGCGGCGTCGGGCGACATCAACGGCGACGGGTACGACGACCTCGTGACCGGCGAGCCCAACTCCCCCGACGACGGCGGCGCTTCGATGACCGGCGGCCTGGTGGGCGTGCGCCTGGGTGGCCCCGACGGGCCGTCGTCCGACGCGCAGTGGTGGACGCAGGACTCCCCGGGTGTGCCCGGCACCGCCGAGCGCGGTGACGGCTGGGGCACGGACCTGTCCGTCGCGGACACGAACGGGGACGGGTACGCCGACGTGGCGATCGGCGCGGCCGGCGAGGACATCGGCACGGTCGCCGACGCGGGCGCCGTGTGGGTGCTGCGTGGTGCACCCTCGGGCCTGACCGGGACCGGAGCGCAGTCCTGGGACCAGAACTCGGCGAACGTGCCGGGCGTGCCGGAGAAGGGCGACAAGTGGGGCGGCCAGGTCCGCCTCACCGACCCGAACCGCGACGGCCGCTTCGGCCTGCTCTGCGCGGCACCGGGCGAGAACACGAACGACGGCGTGGTCTGGGTGTTCTCGGCGGGCACCGGCGGCGTCACCGCCTCCGGCTCGTGGACGTACGGCGCGGGCTCGCTCGGCGCACCGTCCGCGGACGCGCTGTTCGGCGCGGCCATCGACGAGTAAGACCGCCGTCGACGCGTAGGACCGTCACGGAATCCGAACCAGGCCGCCCGCCTCCCCACCCCCTCGGAGACGGGCGGCCTTCCGTACGTCCCGTCCGTCCATTTGATGACCGGCCGACGCCAGGTAGCACTCAAGTCGTACGGCACAACACATACGTGGACGGATCCGCCGGGCCCCTCGCCGCTCGTACGTTCTTGATCGGAACGCAGCGGCACGACGGGACCGGCGAAGGGACACGGCTACATGTACGGCAAGGCATTCGCCCCGGAGTATCAGGGCGAGTTGCGCACGGCCCTCGGGGTGAACTCCTCCTACGAGGACGTGCGCGCGGCAGCGGACCGGTCCCTCGAAACGGCGGCGGGCCCCCTGGAGCGGGCGCGCGCCGCCCTGGCGCTCGCCGAGGCGAACCGGCGGCTCGGCCGCGTCCGCGAGGCGGGCGACGCGTGGCGCGGCAGCTACCGCAGCGCACGCACCGCCGGGCACACGGGGGCGATGGCGTGGGCGCTGTGGAGCGGCGGCACGCTGGCCCGCCAGTGCGGCTCGCTGCGTCTGGCCCGGCGGCTCCTCGGGCACGCCGTCACCCTGGCCGCGGGGAGCGACGACCGGCTCGCCCACGGCTACGCGCTCGCGGGCCTGGCGGAGACGGGCCGCATCCAGGGCGACTACGCGGCGGTCGCCGCCCTCCACGAGGAGCTGCTCGAACAGGGCCGGGCCCACGGCGAACCCCGGCACATGGTCTGGGCGATGTCCGGCATCGCCCAGATGCACCGCAACACCGGCGACCACACCAAGGCCCTGGAACTCTTCGAGGAGTCGGTCAGGGTGGCCACCGAGGCGGACGACGCGCGGGGCCGGGCCTGGTCGCTGCGCGGCGTGGCCGATGTGTTGTCCGTGCGGGGCGAACCCGACCGGGCGCTGGCCCTGCTCTCCGAGGCCGAGGGCGTCTGCCGCGCGATGGATCTGGCGAGCGCGCTCGCGTACAACCACAAGATGCGCGCCAACGTCCTCTACCGGGACGGGCGTTACGAGGCGGCCCGCGACACCTACGCCTCGACGCTCGCGGAGTTCCGCGCTCTGCACGAGCCGCGCGGTGCGGCGCTGTGCCGGCTCGGTCTGGTCAAGTCGCGCTCCCGGCTCGGCCGCGACCAGCGCGCCACGCTTGCCGAACTCGACGTTCTCGAGGCCGACTTCACACGGATCGGGCTGCGGCACGCGCGGGAGATGGTGGTCGCGTTCCGTGCGGAGACGGCTCGGGGTGGCATGCGGTCCGAGGACCGGGAAGCGGCCTGAGCGCCGTGTTCACTCGTCGAGCGTGATGCGGATGCCCACCGTGCCGTCGAGGCCGCGGCGCAGACGGCTGCCCAGCAGCGTCAATCTGCCGAGCAGGCCGTACTTGCTCCGGATCAGGTCGCGATAGCGGGCGGTGTCCTGCGGGGAGCAGATCACCGCCGTGGCGGGCGACTGATCGCCGGTCGGGTTTCCGCGGGCGTCGCACGGCCCCACCAGAACCTCCGCGCGGTTCCGGATCCGCTTCACCTTCCACGAGTCGGCGGCTGTCCAGGCACCGAGCGCGGACCCGTCCCTGACCACCCAGACGGGGGTGGCCACCGGGCTGCCGTTCTTCCGGAAGCTCGTGACCAGCAGGTACTTTCCGGCGCCGAGCCGCGCGAGCCGCGTGTGATCCATGACTCGAGTCTACGGCGCCCCGGCCGGCGACCGTCGGGGCCTTGTCACGTCCGCCACTCCCGGTGTGGACGTTGCAACAAATTGTGAAGAAGGTGAGAGCTTTCTCTGCAGCCGGGCGATCCGCGCCTCCGAGCCCACCGGGGCCCGCCACGATGATCACGCCGCGTGCCTCCTCGTGGCATCCAGATCGGGGTGCGCAGGGCCAGGAGACTCCAGGAGCGCCGACGCCTTCGGCGCTCCTGGAGTCGTGCGGGCCGCGGCGCGGGCGCGGCGCGGACGTAGGGGCCCACCACCGCCGGGGTCATCGCAGCGCCGCCGCCAGGAAGGTGGAGAGCGACAGGGTGAGCCCCACGATCGCCATCAGCAGCGTCCCGTACTCGCGCCAGGCCCGAGGGCGGCGCTCCCTCTCGGCCCGATGCTCACCGGGACCCGGGCCGGCGGGATCGGCGGGGATCTGCTGTCCGTGCGACTGGATCACACGGAGTCAACTCCCCGCCGGGCCAACACGATGCGGCCGAGATCAGCCACGCAGGACGACTCCGTGGCGGGTTCGCATCCTCGGCAGCTCCCACAGGCAGACGGCCGTGACCGACAGCGGGCCGTCCAGCTGGGAGCAGAGCTGCACCGCGACCGGGCCCCCTCGCGTCGCCTCGTCACTGCAGGAGGTCCGCGACGAGTTCGGCGAACTCGTCCGGTGTGGCGAGACGGATGCCCAGGTCCTCGGCCTTGGCCCGCTTGGAACCCGCGCCCTCACCGGCGACGACGAGCGAGGTGCGCTTGGAGACGCTGGAGGACGACTTCCCGCCGGCCCGCTCGATGAGTTCGTTCATCTGGTTGCGGCTGAGCTTCTCCAGAGGGCCGGTCATGCCTCCCGTGACGACGACGGTCATGCCGTCCAGCGGGCCCGCGGCGGCCGCCGGTTCGCCCGCTCCGTCCGTCTCGGCCTCCGGGGCGGGCGGGGTGGCACCGGGTTCCGTCATGTTCACCCCCGCGGCGGCCAGCCGGTCGATGAGCGGGGCGAGTTCGGCCAGCTCGGAGACGATCACCGGAGCCTTCTCGGCGCCGATGCCCTCGACCCGCTGCATCGCCTCGGCGTCCGCGGCGCGGATGTGGTCCATCGTGGCGAAGTGACGGGCGATACGACGGGACATGGACCGGCCGGTGCCCCGCACCCCGAGGGCACACAGCACCCGGGACAGCGGCTGGGCCTTGGCGGCCTCGATCGCGGCGAGAAGGTTGTCCGTGCTGGTCTCCCCCATCCGGTCGAGCGCCAAGAGCCCGTCACGGGTGAGGGCGAACAGGTCGGCGAGGCCGGCGACCAGGCCCGCCTCGACGAGCTGGACGACACGGGTGGCGCCGAGGCCCTCGATGTCGAGCTGGTCGCGGCCCGCCGCGTAGGAGAGCGAGGCCACCAGGTGGCAGTTCCGGCCGCGTTCGCAGCGCCAGCGCTGCTCACTCGTGTCGATGCCGGAGCCGCATTGCGGGCACACGTCGGGGAACGCGATCGGCTGTTCGTCGCCGGTGCGCAGGTGGGCGACGGGCGCCTCGATGCGGGGGATGATGTCGCCCGCCTTGTAGACCATCACGTGGTCTCCGAGCCGCAGGTCGCGCCGGGTGATGTCGGCCGGGTTGTGCAGCGTGGCGTACGTGACCGTGCTGCCGTCGATGTCGACGGGTTCGAGGACGGCACGCGGGGCGATGATCCCCGTACGGCCGACGTTCCACTCCACGTCGAGGAGGCGGGTGATCTTCTCGACGGCCGGCAGCTTGAAGGCGATGGCCCAGCGCGGGGCGCGCGTGCCCGATCCGGCGGCCTCCTGGTCGGCCGCGAGGTCCGCCTTGACGACGATCCCGTCGATGCCGAACGGCAGCTCGGCGCGCAGGCCCGCGATGTGCTCGACCCGCGCGAGCACCTCCTCGACGGTGTCGACGGTGAGGCCCGAGACGGCCGTCGTGGCCGGTGTGTTGACGCCGAGCGTGGCCGCGCGGTCCATCAGTTCGCCGTGGGCCAGGGAGCGCAGCGCCTCGGCGTGCTCGGCCGACGTGCCGGGCAGGGGCAGCAGGCCGTACGCGAAGAACGTCATCGGCACCGTGTAGGCGCGCTCCTTGGCCCTGAGTGTGCCCGCCGCGGCGTTCCTCGGGTTGGCGAAGGGGGCGCCGCCGTGGTCCGTACGCACCTCGTTCGCGTGCTCGAACTGGCCGATCGTCATGAGGACTTCGCCCCGCACCTCGACCGTGTGCGGCTCGGTGAGGCGGTCGGGCAGGCCCTCGACGGTGCCGATCGCGTGCGAGACGTCCTCCCCGGCCGTCCCGTCGCCCCTGGTGATCAGCTGCGTGAGGCGCCCCTCGTGGTAGCGCGCGGCGATGGCCAGCCCGTCCAGCTTGGGCTGGACGTTCCACCGGGTCACCTCGTGGCCGATCCGGCGGGCAACCGACGCGGTCCAGGTGGTGAACTGCTCACCGTCGAACACGTTGTCCAGGCTCAGCATCGGGACCGTGTGCGGCACGTCCCCCTCGACGGCACCGCCCCCGACCTTGCCGGTCGGCGAGTGCGGCAGCACCTCGTCGGGGTGGTCCGCCTCGTACGCGGCGACGGCCCGCACGAGCCGGTCGTACGCGTCGTCGTCGAGGGCGGACGTCCCGCCCGTGTAGTAGGCGCCCGCCGCCAGGGACGCGTCCGTGACGGCCTGGGCGTAGGCAGCGGCGTCGGCCAGGACGAACTCACCAGAAGTCGTTGTCATGCTGCCATCGTGCCTGGTGGCACTGACAATCGACCGGACGCGACGGCGGGCCCGGGATCAGGGGCTCCCGCTCACACCCGCAGCCGGTCCTGCGCCTGCACCCCGTCCCTGAGGCCCGCCACTCCGAACGCCTTGCCGAGGCCTTGGGCCGGCATGTCCCCGTAGATCGTCTCGTAGGAGCCCTCGGGTACGACGTACGTCTCGTGCCAGATCCCCACGTGCCGCGCGCTCTTGCGGGCGTATCGGTTGATCCGCGCCCACCAGGGGTGATGGCGCCTGTCCGGGGCCGCGGCGTAGGCGAGCAGCTTCTCCTTCGACTCCCAGTACTGGACGACCATGTAGGTGCGCGGCGAGCCCGTGAGCAGGATGTGGTGCAGGAGGCCGAGGGAGCGGTCGCGGTTCAGTTCCCTGATCATCATGGGCATCGCGACGAACACGGGCAGCCACCGGTGGACCGCCCAGAAGTGGTTGATGCGCATGCCGATGAGGAAGACCACCACTTCCCCCTGCGCGCCCGCGGTCACCCGTCCGGCATGTGTCTTCGCGCCCATGTCGCCCCCGATTCGCCTGGGTTGGAGAGTGCCGCTACCCATGCACCCGTGCTTGGATAGTGGCACTGTCCAAGGAGGGGTGCAAGGGATGCGACTCGCGGAACTCAGCGAACTGAGCGGGGTCTCCATCCCCACCATCAAGTACTACCTGCGCGAACAACTCCTGCCTCCGGGAAGGCGCTTGACGGTCACTCAGGCCGAGTACGACGACTCCCACCTGCGCCGGCTGCGGCTCGTGCGGGCACTGATCCAGGTCGGCCGGGTGCCGGTGGCGACCGCTCGCGAGGTGCTCGCAGCGGTGGACGACGACTCGCTGGGCCGCACGATCCGCATGGGCGCGGCCCTGTGGGCGCTGCCGCAGCCGCCCGCGGCACCCGAGGGCGACCCGGCCACGGTCGAAGCGACCTCGGCCGTCGACCGGCTCCTGGTGGAACTCGGCTGGGACACCGCACGCGAGATCGGCAGCCTCTCCCCCTCGTACCGCACCCTCGTCACGACGGTCGCCACGCTCAACCGACTCGGCTACACCTGCGGAACACCCGAACTCACCCCGTACGCACGGCACATGGAGCGCGTCGCCGAGCACGACATCGACCGGCTCGACACCTTCCCCGAGGAGGTGGAGAAGGTCGAGGCCGCGGTCGCGGCGGCGGTCCTGTACGAGCCGGTCCTGCTCATGCTGCGCAGACTCGCCCAGGAGGAGCACTCGGCGCGCCGGTTCGGACTCTGAAGGGTGTGAGAACGGCGAGGGCCCGGCGGGTTCCGGGGACCATGACGCCGCGCACCCGCGCGCGCCGCCTCACGCCGACGGGTCGAACCCCGTGGCCATCCGGGCGTACGCGTGCAGCATGGCGATCACCTCGGCGCGCGTGCGGCGCCCCGCGAGCACCTCCATCTGGAAGCCGTCCTCCATCGCCACGAACCCGGCGGCCAGTTGCCCCGCGGGCTGGGCGAGCACGAAGTGCCCCTGCGCCTCGCCGAGAACCAACGTGGCGTAGTACACGGCGATTTGACGCTCGGTCAGCGTGGCATCGAGGGCCGCCGCCCGAGGGTCGCGCAGGCTGCGCGGCCAGTACTCGAAGAGCAGCCGGGGCAGCAGGTCGTCCGGCCCGTCGGCAACGCCGTGATCGACACAGGCCCGCAGCCGGTCCCGGGCGTCCGGGAACTTCTCGGCGCTCTCCTCACGCTCACGGCTGAAGCGCTCGATCGCCCGCTGGAACGTCTCGTACATCAGCTCGTCGAGGTCGTCGTAGTAGTAGAGCACCGCGGCCGACGTGACCCCGGCCTCCTCGGCGACATCGCGCAGCCGCAGACCTTCGAGGCCCCGGCTGTGCAGGGCGCGCAGCGTGGCCTGGTGCAGTTGCGCGCGCCGCGCCTCCTGGTCCTTGCGCCGTCCCACGACCGCCTCCGTCCGCCCCACGTCCAACCCTATTCACTGATGCCGGGGTAAAGATACCGAACCCGCCCTTGACAGGCCTCATGGCCCGTTCGTTAAATCTGCGTTTAATGAAACGTCGCCGCCGACCAGAAGGCCGCCGTGAACCCTGATCCCCCTCAGACACTCGCCCTCACCACCGCGTCCCCGCCGCCCTCCAAGGGCCTGCGGAGCGGGTCCGTCGGACTGCTCGCCTCCGTGGCGCTCGGCCTCTCCTCGGTCGCCCCGGCCTACAGCATCGCCGTGACGCTCGGCTTCGTGACGGTGGCCGTCGGACACCTCGCGCCCGCAGCGCTGCTCCTCGGATTCGTGCCGATCCTGCTGACGGCCTTCGCCTTCCGCGAGCTCAACAAGGAGATGCCCGACTGCGGGACCACCTTCGTGTGGACGACGCGCGCCTTCGGCCCCGCGTCCGGCTGGCTCCTGGGCGGCTGGGTCACCCAGTTCGCCACGGTGACGGCCATGGCCGCGCTCTCCCAGGTGGGCGCCGGATACCTCCTCGGGCTCCTCGGCCTGGACTCACTGGCCTCCGACGAGACCGCGGTCGCCGTCACCGCGGCGCTGCTCATCGGGGCCATCACCGTCATCGCGTACCGCGGCCTCCAGCTCGCCGCGGTCGTCCAGTACGTCCTGCTCGCGCTCCAGCTCGTCGCCCTCTTCGGCTTCGGCGCCGCCGCGCTCGCCCGGCACGGGGCGCTCACGCCCTCGCTCGCCTGGTTCGACCCGTTCGGCTTCGACAGCTTCGGGGCGTTCGCCAAAGCGGTCCTGCTCTGCCTCTACATCTACTGGGGCTGGGACGCGCTGCTCACCGTCAACGAAGAGACGCGCGACAGCGAGCGCACCCCCGGCAAGGCCGCGCTCATCTCGACGCTCGTCCTCCTGGTCACGTATCTGTTCACGGCGGTCGCCGCGATCGGCTTCGCGGGAACGGGCACCTCGGGCCTGGGACTCGGCAACGCCGGCAACGCGGCCGACGTCCTGTCCGCGCTCGGACCGCCCGTCCTCGGCACGGCACTCGCGAAGGGCGTCCAGCTGGCCGTGTGCGTGTCCGCGATCTCCGCGCTGCTCACCTGCGTCGTCGGCAGCTCACGGGCCACGCTGTCGATGAGCGTCCACGGCGCGCTGCCCCGGGCGTTCGCCCGCATCCACCCGCGCCACCGCACGCCCTCGTTCGGCACCGTCTTCATGGGCGCGGCGGCAGCGGTTCTCCTCGCGGCCCTGACCTGGCTCTCGCCCGCCTTCCTCGGCGACGCGATCCTCTCCATCGGGCTGCTCATCGCGCTCTACTACGGCGTCACCGGCCTGGCCTGCGCCTGGCTGTTCCGCGGGCAGCTGCGCCGGTCCTGGCGCGACGCGCTCCTCAAGGGAGTGCTGCCGCTCACCGGCGGCCTGATGATGCTCGCCGCGTTCGTCCGCAGCGCCATCGACATGACCGACCCCGCGTACGGCTCCACCTCACTGTTCGGCGTCGGCGGCGTGCTCCTCCTGGGCATCGGCTCCGTCCTGCTCGGCCTGGTCGTGATGCTGACGCTGCGCCACCGCTTCCGCCCGTTCTTCCGCGACGGCCGCACCGCCGTCACCCGACTGACTGTCACCGAGGACTGATCCATGCGCACGCTCAGCATCGCCGCCGTACAGACCGCGCCCGTCCCCTTCGATCCCGAGGCCACGTGGGCGCTGTTCGCCGACCGGGTCCGCGCGACCCGCGCCATGCTTCCGCACGTCCAGCTCGTCGTGGTTCCCGAGCTGATGCTGTCCGCGGAGGCGCCACTGTTCGACGCCCGCGAGGACTGGATGGACAAGGCGGCCGTCACCGTCCCCGGGCCGCTCACCGACCGTATCTGCGACCTCGCCCGCGAGACGGGCCTGTGGCTCGTACCCGGCAGCGTCTACGAGCGCGCCGGCGACGGCACCGTCTACAACACCGCCCTCGCGGTCTCCCCGCAGGGCGAGATCGTCGCGCGCTACCGCAAGGTCTTCCCCTGGCAGCCCTACGAAACGACGGCGCCCGGCAGCGAGTTCGTCGTCTTCGACATGCCCGGTATCGGCAGGATCGGCCTCGCGATCTGTTACGACGGCTCGTTCCCCGAGACCGCGCGCCAGCTCGCCTGGCTGGGCGCCGAAGTGATCGTCCAGCCCACCCTCACCACCACCAGGGACCGCGACATGGAGATCGTCTGCGCCCGCGCCAACGCCTGGACGAACCAGGTCTACGTGGTGAACGTCAACGCCTCGGACCCCGCCGCCGTCGGCACCAGCGTCATCGTCGACCCCGAGGGCACGGTGCGCCAGCAGGCCGGCCCCGGCCAGGAACTCCTGGCGGACGTCCTCGACCTGGACGCGGTCACCCGCGTCCGCGAGTTCGGCTCCTCGGGCCTCAACCGGCCCTGGGCCCAGCTGGAGAGGTACGGCTCCAGCGTCCGACTGCCGATGTACGGCGGCACGTTCCAGCCGCGACCCGAGCGGGGCTGAGCTCCTCACCCCGGGCCCGCCCCGCAGCGACCGGCAGGGCGGGCCCGGACCTCAGGTGTGGAGGGCGAGGTACGGAGCCGGCGCCAGGAGCGTTCCCACGAGGGCGTACTTGAGCCGGCGTGCGGGCACGGCGTGGGCGATCCTCCAGCCCACGATCACACCGACCAGCTCCGGCACTCCGACCAGCGCGGAGAGCCCCCGGTCGACGGATCCGTGCAGCACGTACCCGACCGTGCCGATCGCCGCGATCACCACGGACTGCGCCTGCGCCGCGGCCAGGGCGGACAGCACCGGGAGCCCGCAGACGACCAGGAGGGGCACGTTCAGCATCGGACCGCCGAGGCCGAAGAGCCCGGCCACGACGGCAACTCCGAAGCCCACCGAAGCGATGAGCGTGCGCGGCACACCCCCGGCTCGCTCCCCTCGACCGGCGTACGGCGCTCGCGCACCCACACCAGGACACCCGTCACCGTGACGGCGCACGCGAGCAGCATCCCGAACCCCCGCCCCGAGACAAGGGTGTTGAGCAGGACCCCGAGAGGTGTCCCGACGAGTGCGGCCACGGCGAGGACCGTCGCCGTGCGACGCGTGACGGCGTCCCGCAGCTGTCCCGAGCGGGTGTACGCGGCCGTGCCGAGGACGCCGGTCGCCATATGCGTGGCGATGGCGGTGCCCGCGACGCCGGTCGGGGAGAGCCCCGTCAGCAGGAACATCCCGATCGTGGGCAGCACACCGCCGGGCCCCACCGCGGTGATCCCGATGCCTCCCGCGAGCCCGAACAGGGCGAGGAGCAACAGGGTGAGGACGTCGAGGTGCATGGGCATGGGGGTGCCTCCGGGAAGGGCGGTGCGTGCGGGGGACTTCGGTCAGGTGCGGGGCGGTACGGGACCCCGGTGGACCAGAGCCTGCAGAGCGAAGCGATCGGCGCGCACCCGCAGGGTCTCCGCGTCCACGGGGCGGCCGTCGGCAAGGCACGTCAGGCGGTCGATGCGAACAGAGCCGCGCCCGCGGGGATTTCGAGGAGCCGCGCGGTGCCCGGTTCGGCGGTGATGGCGTGCACGGTGACCTCCGCGCTGCCGAGGCGGTGTCCCGTCGTCTCCTCAATGAGGTCGAAGACGTCCCGGTGGGCCAGATCGCGGTCGAGCAGGGGCCGGCCGATGTCGGGGGCGAGCCAGGTCGAGTCGACGGAGAGGGGACGGCCGTCCAGGCTCCCCAGACGCTCCAGGTACACGGCGCCGGACCCGTCGAGCAGCCGGAGTCGTTCGGTGACCGCCTTCGGTGCGTGCGGCACGATCCGGGCCGCACGCACCTCGTTGGTCACGGTGCCGTGGTCGACGAGTGTCTCCGCGAGGCCGGTGAGGCGTTCGAGGCGGTGCCCGTACTTCGCCGTCACGACCCGGGTGCCGATGCCGCGTCTGCGGACGATCAGCCCTTCGTCTCGCAGCAGCGCGAGGGCTTCCCTGATGACGTTGCGGGTGGCGCCGAGCGCATGGCCGAGCTCACGCTCGTCGGGCAGCATCCCGTGCGGGTAGACACCGCAGGTGATCTGCTGGCGAAGCGTGTCGGCGACCCGCCGCGCCCGCTCGGCCCGGGGTGGGGTGCCGCCGAGGTGTGGGGGCCGACCCGGGTGCGGGGGTTTTCGTCACGCGTGGGGTGGTTCACCACCGTTCGTCACCTGCTTTCCGGACCCGAAGCTACCCCACCGCACCCACCTGCCGCGTTGCGCCGAAGTTACGCCACCCATCGTGACCTGCGAAAACCGTTGAGCTGCGGTTTTGCGGCCGGACGTCCGGGTTTCGCCGGGCCGCGCACGTGCCTCTCAGCGGCGGAACGCGCCAGCATGCTCCGCGGCGCGAATCCTGTGATGACAACTGCTGTGCACCACGAGGTAGTTCATCAGCGAGTGGCACGTCAGCAGTCTGTTCCTCGCCAGGCGTTCCGTCCGCGTGTCCCCGGCGCGCTCCCCCGCCCACGCCCGCAGCTCCACGGGCCGCTACTCTGCCCGGATGCGCGATGGGGGAAGCGGCGGCGGCGCCGTGAGCGAGTACGACGACAAGAGCGATGACGAGCGCGGCGACGCGACACCCGCGAGCGGTGCCGGTGCCACTGCGGTGCGGCGCCTGGCCGGCCGGTTGCGTGCTCACCGACTGCTGTCGTCGGCGGTGGCGGTCGCCGTCGTCGCAGCGGTCGCGGTGCCGCTGGTCCTCACCGGATCCGGTGAGGACGCCGAACCCTGCACCTCGGTGTCCGACACGACGCGCGCCCTCGCGGCCGATCCCGCCGCAGCCACGAAGGCGCTGGACCCCGGTGACAGCATGGACCGTATCGGTGGTGCCAAGAAGCTTCTCGCGCACGACGGGTTCTGCGGGGACGGGGCCCGCACCCTCGGCCGGGTCATCGACGCGGGCACCCGCGCGTCCGGGCCCGGTAAGCCGCACACCATGGCGCAGGCCCGCAGCGCCTACGCCGTGGCCGCGGCCCTCAGCGACCGCGAGATCCCGGCGGCCCTCGCACCCTCGGTGGCGCGGATGCTCGCCGAGTACGAGGTGGATGCCCTCCGCGACGACGACTTCGGGGGGGCCACGTCGGACGACGTGACCGGACCTGCCGCGCCCCCGGCCGAAGCCGCCCTGGACAGCCACGGCTGGGTCCGGCTGGGCCGTTTCCTCTCCCCCGGCGAGGCCCACGCCACCTTCGAGTACGGGGACCGGTACGCGGACGTGAGTGCCGACGTCCCTGGTCTGGTCACCGAACTCGCCAAGAACCCCGAGTCGTTCGCCATCCTCTACGACGCGCACCGCGCCCAGCTCGCGCACTATCTGGAGCGGCTGACCCAGCAGGGCGGCGACCCCTCTTACCGCCCCGGCGACAAGTACGCGACCCCGACGACCTGGACCGACAACGACCTCCAGGACCTGGCCGACCGCATCGGCACCCTCATGGCCCTGCGGTCCGGCTACGCGAAGGACGGCACGATCAAGGACGTCGCGGCGTTCGACACGTCGGTACGCCAGCACAGCCGCGGCACCTTCCGGCCCGCGTCGCACCGGCTCACGACCCGCCCGCCGATGGGTGACATCGCCGACCGGCCCACGTCGGGACCTCTGCGCGGCGATGTGACGGACGGCCGGCGCCAGATGTTCACGGTGCTCGACCGCTGGGCGAAGGAGCGTGGCATCCCTTCCGAACGCGCCACCGCCATGCGGCAGTTGATGGACGACTACTACGTACGGGCCCTGTGGATCACCTACGTCGAGCGTTTCTGACGGACAGCGCCGCGTCGCTGTCCGTCAGAAGAACCGCAGTCCGGAGCAGCCGCGCCGCCGCACCTGGTCCTCGGCGAACTCCCTGAGCAGGCGCCGCCGGTCCGCCTTGTCGATACCGGGCGTGTCCTTCGTCGCGTCGAGCGCGAAGTTGGCCGCCTCTCCGTCGCAGCGGGCCGCGGCGGTCAGGGGCCGGCGCTCGCCGTTGTCGTCCGATGCCGTGAGGCGGTTGCTCCAGTCCCCGTACCAGGCGCCGAACGTCATACCGGCCCGGTACGCGCCGTCGCCCCCATCTGTGCGGAGCCTGCAACTACTCGTGGGTGCCGTGTCGTTCGCCTCCGCGACGAGACGCCACCCCTCGCTCTTCGCCAGACCCGCTCCGGCCATCCAGTCGCACCCGGTGCCCTCCGCCTTCGCCGGGGACACGGCCCGCCGCCATCGCTCCTCGGTGTCGAAACCGTTGGTCCGCTGCGGTGTCTTGAGGGGCCTGGCACCGCAACCGAGCTTCTTCGAGGCCGAGTCGGCGAGGGCCAGTGCCGTGCGGTAGACGGCTCCGGAGGCACTCCTGTCCACGTTCCTGGACATCCCGATGCGGACCAGCATCTTCCGTGGCCTGCCCTCGGTGTCCTTGCCCAGCGCGGGGCACCGTGTCACGATCCGGATGACTCCGTAGCCGTCGACGATCCCGGGCAGCCCGCCCGACAGCACCATCTGCTGCTCGAAGCCGCCCTCCGTGAAGACCCTCTTGAACTCCCGGTCCTGGTCGTCGCGGCCGGTGTACGCCGCCATACCGATCATCGCCACATCCTCGGTGTGGTCCCCGTCGTACGAGAGGCTGCACCCGTAGAAGCCGAGCTCCGGAACGCCGTGCGACTCCCCCTTCGTGAACTGCGCGTCGTCAGGCGTGAGTTGTGCGACGGAGTCGCGGGGCAGGGCCCCGTCGCAGGCGCGTCCGACGAGCCACCAGTCCTGCGCGTACGGCTCCGCTATGTAGCCACCCAGGCCGAGGACTGCCGCGGCCGCCACCGCCACCTTGATCCAGCGCCGCATCGTCCCTGCCCCCGTCACCACCGAAAACGTGCGGCCCCCGTGGCATCACACGTACCGCCGGACCCTACCCGGCCCGCCCATTCGCCCCGCGCCCGGCCCGGGGCGCCACTCTCCCCGCTCAGGCCGTCAGCGTGCGCACGGGGCTCCCCGCGAGGAACGCCTCGATGTCCTCGACCGCGCCCTCGAAATAGCCCTCGTAGTTGCGGCGGGTGACATAGCCGAGGTGCGGCAGGCCGAGGAAGTTCGGGGCGGTGCGCAGCGGATGGTCGGCCGGAAGCGGCTCCGTCTCGAAGACGTCGGCGCCCGCGCCCGCGATCCAGCCGTCGTGCAGGGCACGTACCAGGGCGTCCTGGTCGACGATCGCGGCGCGCGAGGTGTTGACCAGGTAGGCGGTGGAGCGCATGCGCTTCATTTCGTCCGCGCCGATCAGGCCGCGCGTGCGGTCGCTGAGCACGAGGTGGACGGAGACGAAGTCACTGCTCTCCAGGAGGTCCTCCTTGGAGGACGCGAGGGTGACACCGGCCGCCGCCGCGCGCTCTTCGGTGAGGTTCTCGCTCCACGCTGCCACGTCCATGCCGAAGGCCTGGCCCACATGGCCGACCTTGGTGCCGATCTTCCCGAGCCCGAGGAGGCCGAGGCGGCGCCCGTGCAGGTCGGCGCCGAGGGTGCTCTGCCAGGGGCCCGCGTCGCGCAGGGCGTTGCTCTCGCGCACCACGTTCCGGGCGAGGCCGAGGATGATCGCCCAGGTCAGTTCGACGGGCGGCTCGGAGTTGCTGGCGGTGCCGCACACCGTGACCCCGTGCCGGGCCGCTGCGGCCAGGTCGATGGAGGCGTTGCGCATCCCCGAGGTGATGAGGAGTCGCAGCTGCGGAAGGCGGGCGAAGAGGGTGTCCGTGAAGGGGGTGCGCTCCCTCATCGCGACCACGATCTCGCAGTCGCCGGCCGCCGCGACGACGGCGTCCTCGGTCGGCAAGTGGCGCTGCAGGGAACGGACTTCGACGTCCGTCCCCACTCTGGTCCAGTCCGCCATGGACAAGGCCACGCCTTGGTAGTCGTCGAGCACGGCGCAGCGCAGTCTGGTCAACGCAACTCCCCTGAAAGGTCCGGTACCGGAAACACTAACGGCTCCCCCGACACGACCATCAACATGCACCTGGTCATGTACGGATCGGGCGGCACCGTGAAGTGGGGCGTCATCCAGGTGGCCACCTGATCCGTCCCGCAGTGTGGGGCCAGTGATCAAATGGGGCATGGCGTCACGCGGCACGAACGTGCTCATCCCCGTCCTGATCACCGCCCTGCTGTCCTCGCTCGTCGTCGGGTGCTCGTCCGGGGACGGAAAGGGCGAAGGCGGCGCGGGCAACTGGACTCCGCCGCCCCGGCACGCGGGCTTCGACTACCAGATCGGTGGCGCCTATCCGCCCGCGAAGGACGTCGGCGTCGTGAGCCGCGACCGGTCGGCGCGGCCCGCCCCCGGCCTGTACAACATCTGTTACGTCAACGCCTTCCAGGCACAGCCCGACCAACGGGACGACTGGCCGGACGATTTGCTGCTGCGCGACCGGAACGGCCGGATCGTCGTCGACCGGGACTGGGACGAGCCGCTCCTCGACATCGGCACGGCGAAGAAGCGCGCGCGGGTGGCGGCCCGCGTCGGCCCCTGGATCGACGGTTGCGCTGATCATGACTTCGACGCGGTCGAGCCGGACAACTACGACAGTTACACGCGCTCGAAGGGCCTGCTGAGCGCGCGGGACGCTACGGCGTTCATGGCGTTGCTGGTGAAGCGCGGGCACCGGGCCGGGCTCGCCGTCGGCCAGAAGAACACCGCCGAACTGGCCCCCGGCAGCCGTCGGTTGGGTGCCGACTTCGCCGTCGCCGAGGAGTGCGGCGCCTACGACGAGTGCGGTGTGTACGCGAAGGCCTTCGACGACCGGGTCGTGGTGATCGAGTACACCGACGCCGGCCTGCGCAAGGCCTGCCGCGCATTCGGAAGGCGATTGGACATCGTCCGCAGGGACCACGACGTGACGACTCCCGGCAGCGACGGTTATGTGCGGCGCGCCTGTTGAGGGGGGTGCGGGTACGCGTCGGGCAGGATGCGCAGGACCGGCGGCGCGGTGTCCCGCAGGGCGACCGCGGCGGCGTGTGTGCCGCGCAGCGGTCCGAGGTCGAGGGAGCGCAGGGACCAGCCGGAAGGGTGGACGGCATCGTGGCGTGGACGGTCACCCACGTAGTCGGCGTCCAGGGCGCGGCCCAGGCCGACGCCGACGCCCTTGAGGTAGGCCTCCTTGCGGGACCATACCCGGCAGAAGGCCGCGGCGCGTGCCTCCGCCGGGAGCGCGGCGAGATCGGCGCGTTCCGCCGGGTGCAGCACCTTCACCAGGTCACCCACGGTCCCGGGGTCCGGCACCCGCTCGGCGTCCACGCCCACCGGGCTTCCCGCCACGCCGATCAGGACGAGCCCCTCGCAGTGCGAGAGGGAGAAGTGCAGCGGCGGGTGGGGGCCGGGCAGGGCCGGGCGTCCGTGCGGGCCGCCGCACTGCGGACACGGCTCGCGGGTGAACCGGAGATTCCCCGGCGAGGTCGCCAGACAGGCGCCGAGGAGCCGACGCAGGGAGATGTGTGCAGCCAGGTACAGGCCGCGGTCCGAGTTCCGCACGAAGGCGGCTGCCCGGGCCCGCTCGTCCGCGTCGAGAGCGGAGTCGTCCAGTGCGGGCTGCGGTTCTCCGCGCCCCGGGGTCCTGAGCAGCCACAGGGACGGGCGGCCGTCCCAGGGGCCCGGTGTCACCGGGGCCGCGGGATCAGGGTCGAGGTCCGGCCCCGGCGCGACGTCCGGTGCCGGGGTCACGCGGATCCCGTCGTCCTCACGCCGGCCACCGGGCCCTGACCACCTGCCCGGGTCACTCCGCGGCGCCCGCACCCGTACGGCATTCCGGGTGGCCCCATCCCTTCGGGTTCTTGGCGATGGGCTCGCCGGCCGCGTAGGACCGGCCACAGACGCAGCGGCCGGGGAACTTGGCGTTGAGCGTGCGGGTCGAGGCCGTCTTGGATCGTGCCGAGGCCGACTTGGGCTTCCGCTTCGCCGGGCCGGCGACCGTGTCGGGTGACGCCGGGGGTTCCGGGGACCCGTAGTCGGTGCCCGCCGGTTCCTGGACGACGGCGGCCTGGCTCGCGGCCCGGTCGGCGAAGTCGTTCAGCCGGTCGCCGTCGACCTGGTGCGCGGGGACGTACCGGAACTCGACGGCACGCCCTTCGAGCAGCGCGTCGATGCGGGTGACGAGCTCCTGGTTGGCGACCGGCTTGCCCGCCGAGGTCTTCCACCCGTTGCGCTTCCAGCCGGGCAGCCACGCCGTGACCGCCTTCATCGCGTACTGGGAGTCCATCCGGACCTCGAGCCGCTCGCCCGGGTCCGTGGCGGCGAGGAGGCGCTCCAGGGCGGTGAGCTCCGCGACGTTGTTCGTCGCCGTGCCCAGCGCGCCCGCCTCCCAGCGGACCGGGGTCTCCCCGCCGTCGGCGATGACCCAGGCCCAGCCGGCGGGCCCTGGATTTCCTTTCGACGCCCCGTCACACGCGGCGATTACGCGATCTGCCATGACACCGATCATGCCAGTGCCGGTGAGCGGCGAACGCCACACCCCTTTTCCCGCCCCCGACGGGTACGCGGACGCGACCGCGCCGGCCGTCAGGCCCGCGCCACCAGCCGTTCGGCCGCGGAGCGCGCGGTGGCGAGTACCGCGGACCGCTCGGCGCCGCGCTGGCCGATCACGATGCGGGTGCTCAATCCGTCCAGCAGGGCGAGGAGTTGGGAGGCGCGCTCGGCGGTGTCGAGGGGTGCGAAGCGTCCCTGTCTGACCCCCCTGTCCAGAAGGGTCTCCAGGTCCTCCTGCCAGCCCCGGTCCAGCTCGTCCTGGGCCTCGCGCAGCGCCTCGTCGGTGGAGGTGCGGGCCCACAGCTCGATCCACAGCGTCCAGCGCGGGTCGCGCGGGCCACGGGGCAGGTACAGCTCGACGAACTGGTCGAGCTTGCGTTCGGCGGTGACGCGCCGGGACAGGAGTGCCCGGCGCTGGTCGGCCAGGCCGCTCTCGCTCCAGCGCAGGGCTTCGAGGAGGAGGCGGTCCTTGCTGCCGAAGTAGTACAGGATGTGGCCGCCGCTGGTGCCCAGTCGCTTGCCGAGCGCCGACATCGTGAGCGACGCCAGGCCGTCCTCGGCGATCGCCGTCATCGCCTCTTCGAGCATCCGCTCCTGGGCGACCTGCCCGTCGCGCCGTCGCGCCGTAGCCGCCACCGCCGCGCCTCCCTGATCCGTGATCCCGACGCCATGACCCTATCCGGCGATTTCCCGGTGGGGTCTTGACGTATGCGACGAGGAGGCGCATCTTGAATGCCGTTCAAGAAGTTAGAACGACATTCAAGGACGGCGGGATGACACAGCAGCACACCGCGGACCCCGGACCCGTGGAGGCCGGACCGACGGTCGCCGCCACCGGTGACGAGGTCTTCCAGGTGGAGACCCACGGCATCGACCCCATCCCCGACGAGGAACGGCACGGCGGCGCCAAGGACCTCTTCTGGCTCTGGTTCGGCTCGAACCTCACCTTCACGTACGTGATCAACGGCGCCCTCGCCGTGTCCTTCGGGCTCTCGTTCTGGCAGGCGACCGCGGCCGTCGTCATCGGCGGCCTGGCGTTCTTCGCGATCAGCGCCGCCGGACTGAGCGGAATCCGCACCGGCACCGCGACCCTGGTGATCTCCCGCGCGCCCTTCGGCGTCCGCGGGAACTGGCCCGCCGGCCTGCTCAACTGGGTCGTCTCGATCGGCTACACGATCGTGAACACGGTGGTCGGCGCGCTCGCCCTCGAAGCGTTCTGCGCGGACCTCGGCTGGCACGGCTCCACCGCCCGCGCCTTCGCGCTGGCCGTCACGATGGTGCTCACCTTCGCCGTCGCGCTGTGGGGCCACGCCACCGTGCAGTTCGCCGAGCGCTGGATGGCGTACATCCTCGCCGTCGGCTTCGCCGCGCTCCTCGTGTTCCTGATCCCGGGCGCCGACACCGGCGCGTCGACCGGCGGCGTCCCCGGCGCCTCGGGCTGGAGCCTCGCGTTCGTCGTGATGCTGGCGGGCCCGTTCTCGTACGTCCCGATGCCCGCCGACTACACCCGCTACCTGCCGCGCACCACCTCGCTGCGCTCGATCACCTGGAGCGGCGCGCTCGGCGGGCTCGTCTCCTCGGTCGCGCTCGGTGTCGCGGGGGTCGCCGCCGCCACGCAGGCCGACATGTCCGACGCGGTGGCCGGCACGGAGGGGCTGCTGCCGGGCTGGTTCCAGCCCCTCTTCCTGGCCCTGGTGCTCGGCGGCTCGGTCACGAACTCGATCATCACGCTGTACTCGTCGAGCCTGAACCTCCAGGTCCTCGGCATCCCGTGGAGCCGCTCCAAGGCGATCCTCATCAGCGCGGGCGTCACGGTGGCCGGCTCGCTCTACGCGCTGTTCCTCACGGACTTCACCGACTCGCTGCTGTCGTTCCTGTCCCTGCTGATCATCGTCTTCGCACCGTGGGGCGGCGTCTTCCTCGCCGACATGGTGATGCGCCGCTGCCGGTACGACGCTCCCTCCCTGCACACCGGTCGCGACGGCGCGTACTGGTACCGGGGCGGCTACCACCCGGCCGGTGTCGTCGCCCTGCTCTGCGGCATCGTCTTCGCCTCGCTGACCTGCGACTCCGAGCTCTGGACCGGGCCGCTGGTCGCCCCACTCGGCGGCGCCGACCTGACCTTGCTCGGCTCGGTCGTCTCCGCCCTCGTGTACTGGGCGCTCGCCCGGCGGACCGTCGCCCCCGCCGCGTAGACCCTCTCCCGAACACCCGTATCACCAGAGGAGTTACCCCTCATGTCCCACTCCCCCGCCCCCGCCGACCTCGTCCTGCGCGGCGCGCGCGTCCACACCGTCGACCCGGCGCTGCCCGAGGCGCAGGCACTCGCCGTGCGCGACGGCAAGATCGTCTGGCTCGGGGCCGACGCGGACGCCGAGGCCTGGACGGGGCCCGGCACCGAGGTCGTCGACGCCGGCGGGAAGCTCGTCCTGCCCGGCTTCATCGACGCGCACAACCACGTACGGCTCGGCTCCGACGACGCCTGCGTCCAGCTGTCCGGCGCGGACACGCTCGACGAGATCCACGACCGGATCCGCGTGTGGCGGACGGCACACCCGGGGGCCGCCTGGATCGAGGCGGAGGCGTTCGACTACTCGGCGATCCCCGGCGGCCGGATGCCCACCGCCGCCGACCTCGACCCGGTGACCGGCGACACCCCCGCGTTCGTCCTCAGCTACGACGTGCACACCGCGTGGCTGAACACGGCCGCGCTGCGCTGCCTCGGCATCGACAGGGACCGTACGAGCCTGCCGTTCGGCGAGGCCGCGACCGACCCCGAGACCGGTGAACCCACCGGATTCATCAAGGACTTCGCCGTCAAGGGCCTGTCACGCGACGGGCATCGGGCGCTCCAGCGGCTCGGCGTGCCGTGGGCCTCGGCCGACCGTCAGTACGGGCGCCTCGCCAAGTCGCTCGACGACGCGATCCGCTTCGGCATCACGACCGTCGTCGAACCGCAGAACTCCATCGACGACCTCGCCCTGTTCGAGCGTGCCCGCGCCGAGGGCCGGCTCCGCTCGCGCATCGTCGCCGCCCTCTTCCACCCGCGCGGCACCACCGACGCCGACCTCGACGACTTCGCCGCCGCCGCGGACCGCCACGCCGACGACCGGCTGCGCGTCGGACCGCTGAAGCTCTACATAGACGACGTCGTCGAGCCGCGCACCGCCGCGCTCCTGGAGCCGTACACGGGGTGCGGCCACCACCGCGGCGAGACGTTCTACCCGCCGGAGGAGTTCGCGGGCCTCCTCGCCAAGCTCGACGCGCGCGGCTTCCAGTGCTTCGTCCACGCGACCGGCGACCGCGGCATCCGCACGGTCCTCGACGCCGTCGAGCACGCCCGTACGGTCAACGGTGAGCGGGACGCCCGCCACCAGGTCGTCCACGTCGAATGCCTCGACCCGGCCGACACCGCGCGCTTCGCCGCGCTCGGCGTGGTCGCCTGCATGCAGCCGAGGCACTGCGCCCCCGAGGTCGCCGGCCCCGGCAAGGACTGGGCCGAGAACGTCGGCACCGACCGCTGGCACAAGGCCTGGCCCATGCGCAGCCTCCACGAGTCGGGCGCGGTCCTCGCCTTCTCCAGCGACTGGAACGTGGCCGAGATGGACCCCATGGTCGGCATCTACACGGCTGTGACCCGGCGCCCGCTGGCCGGCGGCGAGCCCTGGATGCCCGGCGAGACCGTGGACGTGGAGACCGCGGTGTACGGGTACACCATGGGCTCCGCGTACGCCAACTTCCTTGAGCACGAGCGGGGTTCACTGAGCGTGGGCAAGGCAGCGGACTTCGTGGTCCTGTCCCGCGACATCCTGAGCGCCGCGCCCGAGGACATCCCGGGCACCGTCGCCGAAACCGTGGTGGTGGCCGGCAAGATCGAGCACCGAGCCTGAGGACCCACACGACAACCCGCGTACAAAACGGTCCATTAGGAGGGATAAAGTAGCGCGTCAACCTTCGTCAGCCCGAGACGCCTCAGGAGACCCTACGTGACCTCAGCGATCGCCCCGACCGAAGCGACCGAATCCGCCGCGACGGACGTCACCTCCGAAGAGGCCGTCCCGGCGCAGGCCGGGCCCGCCGAGACCGAGGCGAACATCTGGGTGCCGGGCGGGACCCCGGAAAACACCCCGGACGAGACACCGGAGGACACGTCGGAGGTCTCCGAGCCGATCGCCGAGGACGCACGCGCCTTCGGCGTCTATGCCCGGACCGGCGGCTGGGCGTTCGCCCTCATGGTGGCGCGCAGTGTGCGTCCCGGCGGGCAGGCCGTGGGTGAGACGCCCAAGGTCTCGGCCCGCCGGTTCAGCGAGCTGGCGGGCTGCTCGGCCGAGCGCGTCATGCGCTACTACAAGGCCTGGGACAAGGCCGCCGACGACGGACTCGTGCCGCACTTCGAGGCGCTCGCCCCGGGCCAGGACGTCGAACTCCCGGACTCCGACGTCTGGTTGTCGTACTACGCGTCGCGCTCCATCGCCGTGTCACCGCGCGGCCACGCGATCTCGGCGGCCGCCGAGGCCGAGGGCATCCGCCCGACCAAGGCTCTGGAGGTCGCCGAGAACCCGACCGCGCTGCGCGCCGCGATCCTCGCCGACCCAGGCACCGCCGAGGCGGCCAGGAAGGCCCTGATGGACCGCCTGGAGGAGGACCCCGCCCTGCGCACCGAGCTGGTCAGGGACATCGTGCGGGCAGACGACCTCAAGAAGGCCGTCGCCGCCGAGGCGAAGGCCGGTGACCGGGTCGAGTACGTGCGTCAGATCGCGGAGAACGGCCAGATCAAGACACCGGCCGGCCAGAAGATCGAAGCGCCGCGCGAACTGCGCGAGGAGGCCGAGCGCCACCTCTCCCTGATCGACGAGCTGGACGACGGCGAGGAGGCGGGCGAGTGGGCGCGTGAGGCGTACGACAGCGTCCGCGAGCTCGTCACCAAGACCGTCGAGAGCGACCCCGACCTCCGGGTGAAGGAGCGCAGGGCGAAGTTCTACAACAGCCTGCAGAAGGCGACGAAGGTCTTCGAGGAACTCACCCTCGACGACGCCGAGGACGAGGTCTACGAGGACGACATGCTCAAGCGCCTCGAAGACCTCCAGCAGGCCATCGCCTCCTGCATCTCGGCGATCCAGGCGAAGGTCCAGTAGGACGTAAGCACGCTCCGGGGCGCCGACGAGGGCCGCCCCGGACTGGCGAACGCAATCCCCCGCCGGCCCCTCAGCCCCGTACGGGACTGAGGGGCCGAAGACCAGGAGCCCCACCGGCGAACAGCCGCGCACGAGACGCGCCCCGAGGACCGGCAGCCCACCCGAGCGGACAGCCGCGTACAAGACGTGGTTCCAGGACCGGCAGCCCCACCGGCGAACCACCGCGCACCAGACGCGCCCCGAGGACCGGCAGCCCCCACCGACTGGACAGCCGCGCACAAGACGTGGTTCCAGGACCGGCAGCCCCACCGGCGAACCACCGCGCACCAGACGCGCCCCGAGGACCGGCAGCCCCCACCGACTGGACAGCCGCGCACAGAACGTGCCCGAGGACCGGCAGCCCCACCGCGCGGTGAGCCGCGTACGAGACGGGAGGGGACGCGGGGGCATGTGCGCGCGCAGCCACCAGCACCACATTCAGGCGACCAACTAGCCAACGCACACCCATAGAACAGCGAGCACGTACATGCCCCCGCGGCCCCGCACCCAAAATCAAACCTGAGCAGCCCGCACCGGCACCTGAGAACACACATCAGCAGCCCCACCGCCCCGAACCTGCTCCTGCACCCGCACCCGCACCCGCACCCAAAACGAACCTGCGGACCCCGCACCGAGCCCGCACCCAAAAATGCACACCGCAGCAGACCCCCACCGGAGCCCGCTCCAAAAACGCATTGCCGCCCCCCGCCCGAATGAACTAGGGTCTCGCCCCGTGACTGCCGGGTCGGCCATGGGCCATCAACGAGTAGGGCACCCGGCCTCCGAGTGAGGCCGGGGCGGGCGCGAGGCCCGCCGATCTTCTTTTGCTTCCGCGATCCAGATTTCTCGTATGTTCCGGAGACGAAAGAAGAGAATGCCCAACGATTTCAATCAGCACGTCATCGACGAGTTCCGAGCCAATCGCGGCCGGCTCTCAGGCCCCTTCGAAGGTGGCCGGATCCTCCTCCTCACCACCACGGGGGCCCGCTCGGGCACCGCACACACCACACCCGTCGGCTTCCTCCCCGACGGCGGCGAGCGCGTCCTGGTGATCGCCTCGGCCGGCGGAGCGCCCAGCAATCCGGACTGGTTCCACAATCTCGTGGCCACCCCCCGCGTCACCGTCGAGGACGGCGTGTTCACCTACGTGGCGGAGGCCGAGGTCCTGGCCGGCGCGGAGCGCGACGCCGCGTTCGCCCGGGCCGTCGAGCGCGATCCGGGCTGGGCCGAGTACCAGGCGAAGACGTCCCGGGTCATCCCTGTGGTCGCCCTGCGCGCGATCGAGAGCGGCCCGCCGAACGTGACGGGAGCGACGACTTGGGGTGACGGGCTCAAGGCTGTCCATGACGGGATCCGGCGTGAACTGGGCCTGATCCGCAGGGAGATCGCGGAGTCGGGCCCCGGCCTCGGCGCCCAGCTCCGCGTCAACTGCCTCACGCTCTGCAAGGGACTGCACAACCATCACGCCGGAGAGGACGCCGCACTGTTCCCGTTCATCGGTTCGCGCCACCCGGAGCTCGGCGCGGTCCTGGAGCTGATGCGCGAGGAGCACGAGCGGATCGCCGCACTCCTCGCACGGCTGCAGGAGACGGTCTCCACCAACGGCGCTGACCCCGGCCTGGTGCTCCCCGAGGTGGAGCGGCTCACGGACGAACTGGAGAGGCACCTGCTCCACGAGGAGGAGCAGCTCATCCCGCTGCTGGACGCGGCAGCGATGTAAGGCGTCCCGCCCCAAATCCCGTCACGGCAAAGCCCCGTGCCGCGAACCACGACATGGCCCGTGCCGCGAAACCGGTCACGACAAGCCGTCCCGCACCCCGATCACGACAACGCCTCCAGCCGCACACCCCGGTCACGACGAGACCCTGTCCGAACCCCGGTCAGGCGACCCCGGTGACCCTCGCCGTGAAGGCGTCCAGGTTGCTCATGGCACGGGCGATCCGCTCGTCGAGCGAGAGTGACTCCTCGTAACGGCCCGCCCTCAGCTTGGGCTGCCGCTTGCCGCGCAGATAGAGCGAGCAGGCGAGGTCGGCGCAGAGGTAGATGCCGACGGTGTTGCCCTCCCGCCCGCGCGCTCCCGCCAGGGGCGCCGCGAGGAGGGCGACACCGGAGGAGGCGTGCCCGGTCAGGCACACCTGGCAGATGCTGGACTTCACGGCGCTGGTCCGGCTCACCGAGGGGACCCGCAGGGTGATGCCGACGGGCCCGTCGGGGCCGGGGCGCACGAGGTGGGCCCGCAGGGGCGCTCCCGGGTCGATCCAGCCGAGGAAGTCCAGGTCCTCCCAGGGGAGTTCGGCGAAGTCGAGGGGGAGCTTCATCCGGGCGGCCTCACCCTTCGTGCAGTTCACGAAGGACGACCGGATCTGTTTCTCGTTCAGTGGTTCCACGTGCGGCGACGATACCTACCGCCGCTCGCACAATCATCCGCATTTCCCCGTGGACACAGTCGCCTCCCGTTCGGTCGACGGGGCGCGAACAAGCCGCGCCGCGCCCGAGGACACCCCACCGGCTCCGGCCGTGTGGCACATGCCCCGACCGCCTCCCCGGTCCGACCACACGCCCCGACCAGACAGGACACGCCCTTGACCGGACCCGAACAACAGGGTTCGGCCAGATGCCCCTGATGGGCGGAGTGGCCGATCTTCGCGTGGACGACTGGATGCCCGAGGCATCTAATGAAGATCACCAAGGAAGACTCACCGCCTGCGAGGTCACCATGACCGTGACACCCCCCACGCCGGACACCGTCGCCTTCCCCCAGGACCGCACGTGTCCCTACCACCCGCCGGCCTCCTACGATCCGCTGCGCTCGGCGCGGCCCCTCTCCCATGTCTCGCTCTTCGACGGGCGGACCGTGTGGGTGGTCACCGGCCAGTCGGTCGCGCGCGACCTGCTCATCGACCCGCGCCTGTCCACCGACCGGGAGAACCGCGCCTTCCCGATGCCCACGGAGCGCTTCGCCCTCTCCCGCAAACGGCGCATCGCCCTCCTCGGAGTCGACGACCCCGAGCACAACGCCCAGCGTCGCATGCTGATCCCGAGCTTCACCCTCAAGCGGATCACGGCACTCCGGCCCCGCATCCAGGAGACCGTCGACCGGCTCCTCGACGCGATGGTCGAGCAGGGTCCGCCGGCGGACCTGGTGAGCGCGTTCGCGCTGCCCGTGCCGTCGATGGTGATCTGCTCACTGCTCGGGGTGCCCTACGCCGATCACGACTTCTTCGAGGAGCAGTCGCGGCGGCTGCTGCGCGGGCCGGACGTGACGGACACGGAGGCCGCGCGCCGGCAGCTCGACGCGTACCTGGGCTTGTTGATCGACCGCAAGCGGCGGGAGCGGGGCGACGGACTGCTCGACGAGCTCATCCACCGCGGCGCGGACGAGACGGAGATCGACCGCGAGGAGCTCGTCAGCCTCGCCACGATCCTGCTGATCGCGGGGCACGAGACCACTGCGAACATGATCTCGCTCGGCACGTTCACGCTGCTCCGCCATCCGGACCGGCTGGAAGAGCTGCGCTCCGCCGACTCGCTGCTGCCCGCCGCGGTCGAGGAGCTGCTGCGCTTCCTGTCCATCGCGGACGGCATCCTGCGCGTCGCCACCGAGGACATCGAGGTCGCGGGCGAGACCATCCGGGCGGACGACGGGGTCGTCTTCTCCACCTCGCTCATCAACCGCGACGACGACAGCTTCACTGACCCCGACTCCCTCGACTGGCACCGCCCCACGCGCCACCACCTCGCGTTCGGCTACGGGGTCCACCAGTGCCTGGGGCAGAACCTGGCACGGGCCGAGATGGAGATCGCCCTGCGGTCGCTGTTCGCGCGGCTGCCGGGGCTGCGCCTCGCGGCGCCCGCCGAGGAGATCCCGTTCAAGCCGGGCGACACGATCCAGGGCATGCTCGAACTCCCGGTCACGTGGTGACCGCCCGAGCCGTGAGAGAGGCGCAGACCATGCGGATCCGGATCGACAAGGACAGCTGTGTGGGTGCGGGCATGTGCGCGCTGACGGCGCCGAACGTGTTCACGCAGGACGACGACGGCTTCAGCGAGCTGCTGGAGGGTCGCGACGACGGCGCCGGCGACCCTCTGGCGCGGGAGGCGGCCCGCGCCTGTCCGGTGCGGGCCATCACCGTCACCGACGGCTGAGGTCCCCTGCTCAGGCGGGCGGTACGACGGCCACCGGGCACGGCGCGTGGTGCATCACGGCGTGCGCGACGGACCCGATGCGGGACCCGACGGCCGAGCGTCGGGCGCGGCGGCCCACGACCACCAGCTGGGCCCCCGCACCCGCCGCGAGAAGGACCTGGCCGGCGCTGCCGATCTCGACCTGCTCCACCACGGGCACGTCGGGATACCGCGCGCGCAGCGGTTCGAGCGCCTCGCCGAGCGCCTTCCGCTCGTACGGCTCCATGCCGCCGGCCTCGTCGAGCAGCTTCAGCGAGGCGGGGCTGTACGCGTACAGGGGCGGCAGTGTCCACGCGCGGACGACCTTGAGGGTCGCGCCGCGTGCGGACGCGGTGGCGAAGGCGAACTCGAGGACCGCGCGGCTGTCCTCGGGCGCGCCCTCCTGGCCGACGACGATCTCGCGGCCCGCCGCCTCCGGTTCGGCGCGGTCGTCGGCCCTGACCAGGACGACGGGCCGCGCCGACTCGGCGATGACCTGCTGCCCGACCGACCCGACGAGGAAGCCGACGAGTGCGCCGTGTCCCCGCGAGCCGAGGACGAGGAGCTCCGCGTCCGCGGCGGCGCCGAGGAGCGCGGGGACGGCTGCGCCGGACGGGGACTCGACCGACACCGGCAGCCGCGGGTGACCGCTCGCCACGGCGGCCGCGGCCTCATCGGCCACCCTTCTGGCCCAATCGGCCTGCGCCGCGGCATCGGGCGCGGCCGCCGCCACGTCCGGCAGCGGGGACCAGGCGTGCAGCAGGCGCAGCCCGTACCCGCGACGGACCGCTTCGCGCGCGGCCCACGCCGTGGCGGCCGAGCTCTCCGGCGATCCGTCCACTCCCGCGGTGATCCAGCGGTCCATGCGCCTGCCTCTCCGTCACTGATCAGGTCCCGACCAGTGTGCGTCAGCGGGGCGGACAACACGCCACAACGCCCTAGGCACCGCTGCGTGCGGCGCCGGTGGGTACAGCGACCACGTCACCGAGGAACTGCGACCAGCCACCCGTGGGTGCCTCTCCGACCTCCAGCGAGCGGAGCCGGGCGAGCACGTTCGGGTCCTGGGCGTCCAACCAGTCGACGAACTGCCGGAAGGAGACGAGGCGTACGTCCTTCTTGCCGGCGATGTGCTTGAGCGCCTCTTCGACGGCGTCCATGTAGATCCCGCCGTTCCAGTCCTCGAAGTGGTTGCCGATGAAGAACGGCGCCCGGTTCGTCTCGTACGTCCTCTTGAAGCCCGCGAGATACGACTCGGTGGCCTGCGTGCGCCAGGCCGCGTAGTTGTAGGAAGGCCCTCGCGTGGAGTTCTTCGACTGATTGGCGAGGATGTTGTAGTCCATCGAGAGGACCTCGAAGGTGTGGCCGGGAAACGGCACGGCCTGGAGCGGCAGGTCCCACAGTCCCTGTCGCTTCTCGGGCCAGCGCTGGACACCGCCGGGCGACGAGGCGTCGTAGCGCCAGCCCAGCTCGCGGGCGGTGGGCAGCAGGTTGTCCCGGCCGAGCAGACAGGGGGTACGGCCGCCGATGATTTCCGTGTCGTAGTCGAACGGCAGGGGGTCGTCTTCGTGCCAACCCGTGTTCGTACGCCAGGTCTTGACGAACGAGCCCGCCTGCTCGATCTCGCTGCGCCACTGCGCGGGCGTCCAGTTGGCGACGGAACCCGAGCCGGCGCAGAAGTGGCCGTTGAAGTGCGTGCCGATCTCGTGGCCGTCCATCCAGGCCTGGCGCACGTACTTCAGCGTCTCCTTGAGGTGCCCGTCGGTGAGGTACCCGATGTCGGAGGCGCCTACGGGGTTGTTCGGCGGGTCGTAGAGACGCTTCTTCGACTCGGGCAGGAGGTACAAGCCCGACAGGAAGAACGTCATGTGGGCGCCGTGGTTCTCGGCCAGTTCGAGGAAGCGCGGGAAGAAGCCTTTGCCGACCTCGCCCGCACCGTCCCAGGAGAAGATCACGAACTGCGGCGGCTGCTGGCCGGGTTCAAGGGGGACGGGCGCTTCGGGCTGCTTCGGCTGCTTGCCGGTGTACGCCGTCGAGCCGTCACCGATCAGCTGGGGTGCGGCCTTCCTTCCCTGGTGGGCGCCCCGGTCGGGCTGGCGGTCGGGGCCGGCAGGCGGTCGGTCCTCGTCTCTGCCCGTTCCGCATCCGGCAAGGCCCGCGGCGGCGGCACCCAGGCCGATCCCGAGTCCCAGACCAACGGCTCCTCTGCGGGTGATCTCACTCATCGGCATCCCAACCCGCGTCCGCGAGGGACGCGTCGCGCAGCCCCCCTGACAACACACGCACCGTAAGTCGGATAAGCACACAATTAGTTCATTTAGGTCGGCGCGGCGGGCAAAGCGCTGCAGAAAGCGCCGGCCGGGCCGGAGTCCGCGGGCCGGGAGAGGGCCCGATGCCGGGTCAGTTCGCGTCGGGGTCGCCGACGACCTTCCCCGGGTTGAACAGGTCCAGCGGGTCAAGGGTGTTCTTCACCGCGCGCTGCACCGCGCAGACCTCGGGGCCGAGTTCCTGCCGCATGCCGCCCCGCTTGAGCAGGCCGACGCCGTGCTCCCCGGTGACCGTGCCGCCCGCGGCGACCGCCGCGCCGAGCAGCTCCTCGAACGCGGCCTGCGCCGCGCGGCGCGCCTCTGCGTCGCCGGGCGGGGTGATCAGGAGCGGGTGGAGGTTTCCGTCCCCCGCGTGCGCGATGGTCGCGATCCGCACCCCGTGCCGCTGCCCGATCTCCTCGACGGTGGCCAGCATGGCGGGCACGGCCGAGCGGGGTACACAGATGTCCTCGGTCAGCACGGGGCCCAGACGTTCGAGGGCGGGGTAGGCGAGCCTGCGGACGTCGAACAGCGCCTCGGCCTCGACGGCGTCGGTGGACTGTTCGGCCCAGAGCGCCCCCGCGTCCGCGAACGCCTCGGCGACCGCCGCCGCCTCCGCCGCGCCCGCGTCACCAGGCGCGTCGATCCGCGCCAGGAGCAGCGCGGCGGCGCCGGGTTCGATCCCGAGGTGCTTCCAGTCCTCGACGGCCTGCATGCAGTGCCGGTCGAGGAGTTCCAGGGCGGCGGGCTGGAGGCCGCGCCGGGTGCACAGCGCGACGGCGGCGCCCGCCGCGACGAGGCCGTCGAAGGCGCCGACGACGGTGCGGGGTTCGGCGGCGGGCGCGGGACGAAGGCGCAGCGTGATCTCGGTGATCACTCCGAAGGTGCCTTCCGAGCCGACGAAGAGGCCGGTCAGGTCGTAGCCGCTGACACCCTTCGTGGTGCGCCGGCCGAACCGGACGCGGCTGCCGTACTCGCCGGCGGGCCCGCCCATCACTGCCTCGAGACCGAGGACGTAGTCGCGGGTGACGCCGTACTTGAGGCAGCACAGGCCGCCGGCGTTCGTCGACACGTTGCCGCCGATGGTCGACCAGGGGGCGCTGGCCGGGTCCGGCGGATACCAGAGGCCGTGCTCGGCGACGGCCGCCTTCAGGTCGTTGTTGACGACACCGGGCTGTACGACGGCGAGCAGGTTCTCGGTGTCGATCTCCAGGATGCGGTTCATCCGCGAGAGGTCGAGGACCAGGCAGCCGTCGGTGGCGTTCGCGCCGCCCGAGAGCCCGGTGCCGGCACCGCGGGTCACGACGGGTACGGACAGCACGGCACAGGCGCGCACCACCTGCTGCACTTCGCCGGCGTCCGTCACCCGGACCGCCGCGAGCGCCCGGCCCACCGGTGCCCATTCCGCGTCGTCGTGGCTGAGCCCGGACAGCACGTCGCCGTCCTCGATCAGGGTGAGGCCGGGCAGCGCCTCGGCCAGGCCGTTGAGCAGCTCGCGGTCGGGTGCCGTGTCGATGTCGTCGTCTCCTCGCGCGAGAACCGTTCGATTACGGTCGCAGTCTAAAGACGGCCTTGATCCACTTCCCGACCGGCACCCGCTCCACGATGACCTCGGTGGCGAGGGCGTGGACAATCTCGAGACCGTGTCCGCCGATGCGCGCGGGGTCCTTGGCGAAGCGGCGGGGCACGGCGACGCTGCTGTCGTAGACGGTGACGGCCACTTCGTCCTTCGATCCCTCGAGATCGAGGACGTACGGGCCATGGCTGTGACGGTCCGCGTTGGTGACGAGCTCACTGACCAGGAGCAGCAGATCACCGCGTGACCTGGCGTCGATCAGGGCGCACCACTCGGACCGCAGCTGTTCGAGGAACACCTCGGCGAAGGCGCGCGCGTCTGCGATGCAGCCCGGCTCTCCGGTGTACTGCGTCGCCCGGCGCAGCGGCTCGGCGGGGTCGGCAGCACCGGTCGGCATCAAAGCCCCGTCCAGGTACTCGGTCATGCGGTTCTCTCAATGGGATCGATCGGCACAGTAATTTCCCTGCAGACCTCCTGATACCCAGTGGCGCGTGCGGCAGTCATAACCGGCCGGAACGGGCGGCAGGGCATGCCACCCGTTCCGGTCCGGTCACGCGGTGCGCGAGGTCAGCAGCTCATTTTCCACGTATGGGAGTCGCCGCTGTCGTTGCCCCAGCTGTCGGAGGCGATCTCCTGGCCAGGGGCGAGGCAGACGGTGCCGAGACCGACGAGGCCCGGGTTCTCGTAGACCTGTACGTGGTCCTTGATACCAGGGCCCGAAATGCCATGGTTCGCCCAGGAGGAGTCCTGGTCCTGGATGGGGTCCTCCCAGTCGTGGTCGTCGCCCGACCAGTTGGTGCGCTGACCGCCGAAGTTCGCGTCCGTCCAGGCACAGAACTGGCCGCTGGGGCACGAGGCGCCGAAGGCGGAGGACGAGGTGGCGACGGCGCCGCCCAAGGCGAGGGCGGCGGCCGCGAGGAGCGCGGCGGAGTTCTTGATGATCACTGCGTCTCTTTCTCTTGCTGCGGAATCGGCTGATGCTGTTGCTGCTGTTCCTGGTCGGCGAGGAGGTCCCTCGCGCGGTTCAGGGCGTGCTCCCGAAGGCGCCGCCAGGCCGCGACCTCGGTGCGGTGTCCGGCTCTTACCGAGGCGAGGCTGGTCTTGCGGTAGGCCGCTTCGGGCTTGAGGTTGTTGACGACGGTCGAGACCTGGAACCAGCGGCGCTGGTCGCCGTAGAGGGCGCGCTGTGCCGAGGCCAGGCAGCCGTCGGTGTGGGCGCGCACGGAGTATCCGGTCGGCAGCCTCAGGGAGAGTTCCGTGCGCCCGGCGCCGAAGAGGGCGTCGGCCAGACGTTCCTCCTGGGCCTGCGTGCCGGGCCGCCTGCCGGGGCGCGGCGGCGTGAGGCCCTGCGCGGTGAGGCAGCGGTCGGTGAGGAGCTGGGTGGCGGCCTTGACGGTGTCGTCCGCGGAGAGTGCGGGCCCGGGGTCCCGGGCCGCACAGCCGGTGACGAGCAGCCCGGCCATGGACAGCGGGCCGAGCACGGTGAGCGCCGGGAACGGCCGTGCCCACGGGCGCGGTCGGTGGGTCATCGGCGGATCAGCCCGCTTCGCATCCCATCTTGTTGTCGCTGACGCCGTCGAACTTGGTGGCCCACGCCTCCCAGTTCTCGTCGTAGTCGTCCTTGCGGATCTCGCGGTAGAGGCAGCTGTTTCCCGGCCCGTAGCTGATCGCGTAGACGGTGCCGTCGACGCGGGAGTCGAAGGAGTAGGCGTGGCGCTGGGTGCCGTTCTCCGCCTCGGCGTAGCCGGGTGGCGCGTAACACCAGGCCTGGCCGTGCTGGCCCGCCTCGGTCCAGAAGCAGACCTGTCCGGGGCCCGCGGCGCGCGCGGAACCGGCCGGCGCGGTGGCGACGGCCGTCGGGGCGGCGAGGGTCAGCGCGGCGGCGACGCCGACGAGAGTGGTGGCGAGCAAGGCGGTACTGCGGTGCATTCGAGCGACTCCGAAAGTGTGGTGACTGCGCTGTGCATGACCACACTCCCCCTGCGTTTGTGCAGGTAAGCGCGGCGCCACCCGTACCGGCTACTAGTCATATCGACGCCGCGTCGATCATGGGTGGGGAACGAGCGCGGCCCTGGACGCGCGGGTGCGCTGCATCCGCAGGGCGTCGACCGACTCGGCGAGGAACTCGTATTCCGTGGTGTCGTCGCGAGTGATCAGCCGGACGAGTTTCCCGTCGGCGAGTTCCTCGGCCACTTGTTCCTGCCGCTCGATATCGCCGCACCAGTCGCGCAGCGCACCCGGCACATCGGGGACGGTGTCGGCGACCGGGGCAATGGCATGGTCAGGGAAATGCGGATTGCCGGGGCGCGGATCGAGCCGTTCGGCTATCCAGGAAGCACGGTCGCGCAGCCACCACATCGCGAGTGGCAGAGTGGGCGCTCGGTACGTTCCGAGCGGTACGCCGACGCGCTCACCGCCGCAGATTCCGTACGCGGTGACATGGCACAGGAATTCCTCGTGCACGTTCTCCCCCGTCGCTTCGTTCGCCGTCCTGCGGGCCTCACTTTCATTCCGTGCGATGTGCGTGATCCGTGTGGGTGCGCCGGTCCGGACCGGCTAAATGATCTATTGGTCGGGCATCATTCAACTTCCCCAGAAGACGAGTATCGACACTTCCGACGCACTGTCACCATGCCTTTCTGGCCAGTCTCCTGGCATATTCAGAGCACCGAATGGCCGGAATGGAACGGGTGCGCGGGTGTGAAATCCGCGCCATCGAGGAAGCAGCACGTCATGCACTCCAAGGACGTTCTCACCGACGCGTTCGGACGGATCCACGAAACGGTTCACTCGGCGGTGGAAGATCTTTCCGCCGAGGAACTCAACACCCGTCTCAATGGCGACTCGAACTCGATCGCGTGGCTGATCTGGCACCTCACACGCGTGCAGGACGATCACATCTCCGACGCCTTCCACACCGATCAGATCTGGCTCGCCGACGGCTGGGCCGACCGTCTCGATCTCGCCCTGCCACCCTCCGACACGGGATTCGGCCACAGCGGCAAACAGGTGGCCAAGGTGCAGGTCCTGTCGGCCGATCTGCTGCTCGGCTACTTCGACGCCGTGCACGAGCGCACCCTCGCCCACGTGGCAGGACTGACCGACGCGGACCTGGACCAGGTGATCGACGACACCTGGTCGCCGCCGGTCACGCTGGGCGTGCGGCTGGTGAGCGTCATCTCGGACGATCTCCAGCACTCGGGGCAGGCCGCCTTTGTGCGGGGGATTCTCGAGCGCCTCTGAGACCCGGCGCGCGCCCCGTGTGAACAGGGCACACCCAGTCACTGTGTTCGCACGCTTCCAGCCATCGGAACGACGCAGTCCACTACGAGAGGAACCCCGCACAGGATTGACGGCTCCTGCGCGGAGGGGCCGCCGGCCATCCCTACCCACGCCCAGGCCGGCGGCCCCGTCACCCGCTCACCGGCGTCAGCTCCCGAGCCGCTCCTCGAGCCGGATCGTGACGCGGTCCCCCGCCTCCTTGCCGATCGCCTTGCGGACGTCGGCCTTGACGGGCAGCTTGTGCCGCCCGCCCCCGAGAGCCATGAACGAGCTCCGGAACGGATGGCCGTCGACCGTGCCCCTGACCTTGACCAGGCCGCGCGTCCCGAAGAAGGTGGCCGATCCGGGCCATACGACATAGGTCCAGCCGCCTTGGTCGGGGCTCTTTTCCAGGATGGCGCTGAACTCCTCGTTCAGGGTGCCGGACGTGCTCATCTCTGCCTCCTCGGGGATCTTCCGCCATCACTGAAGACCTTCCGCACGCGCGAAACTCATCGCACCCGGAGCCCTGCGACAGCCCTCCCGGCACGGTTGAGGTCTTGACAACTCGATTGGTCTGGACCAGCTTTGGGCCCTACAGCGGTGGCCACCGTTCACTCCCGCCCCCTTCACTCCCCACCGGAGGCAGTAAGTGGACCGTGCACGCAGATGGATCAAGGGCGCACTGGCCGTCACCGCGGCCACAGCGCTCGGCGTCACCGCCCTGGCGACCACGGCGCAGGCCGCCGACATCAACGTCGCCAAGAACGCCGGGTTCGAATCGGACCTGAGCAACTGGACGTGCTCCGCCGGCACCGGTTCCGTGGTCGGCTCCCCCGTACACGGCGGCGCCAAGGCGCTCAAGGGCACACCGACCGCGCAGGACACCGCCCAGTGCTCCCAGGCCGTCGCGGTCAAGCCCAACTCGACCTACACGCTGAGCTCCTGGGTCCAGGGCAGTTACGTGTACCTCGGCGCGAGCGGCACCGGAACCACCGACGTGTCGACGTGGACACCGGGATCCTCCGGCTGGCAGCAGCTGAGCACCACGTTCACGACCGGCGCGAGCACGACGTCCGTGACCGTCTACACGCACGGCTGGTACGGACAGAGCGCGTACTACGCCGACGACGTGAGCGTGCTCGGTCCCGACGGCGGCGGTGGCGGCGGCGATCCCGTCGTCATCCCGGCGGTCCCCGCGGGACTCGCGGCGGGCACCACGACGTCCTCCTCGGTCGATCTCTCCTGGAACCCGGTCTCCGGCGCCACCGGCTACAACGTGTACCGCGACGGCTCGAAGGTCGCCTCCGTCAGCGGCGCGTCCGCCACCGTCACCGGACTCGCCGCCGCCACCTCGTACAGCTTCCAGGTCAGCGCGACCAACTCGGCCGGTGAGTCCGCGAAGTCGGCGGCCGTCACCGCCAGGACCGCGACGTCCGGCGGCGGTGGCGGCGGCACCGTGCCCAAGCACGCGGTGACCGGCTACTGGCAGAACTTCAACAACGGCGCGACCGTGCAGAAGCTGCGGGACGTCCCCTCCCAGTACGACATCATCGCGGTGTCCTTCGCCGACGCGACCAGCACGCCGGGCCAGATCTCCTTCACGCTCGACCCCGCCGTCGGGTACGCGTCGGCCGCCGACTTCAAGGCCGACATCGCCGCGAAGCAGGCCGCGGGCAAGTCCGTGATCCTCTCGGTCGGCGGCGAGAAGGGCAGCGTGTCCGTCAACAGCGACGCGTCGGCCACCGCGTTCGCCGACAGTGCCTACTCCCTGATGCAGCAGTACGGGTTCGACGGCGTCGACATCGACCTCGAGAACGGCCTCAACTCCACCTATATGTCGAAGGCCCTGCACCAGCTCTCCGCGAAGGCGGGCGCGAAACTGGTCCTCACGATGGCGCCGCAGACCATCGACATGCAGTCCACTTCAGGTGAGTACTTCAAGACGGCGCTGAACGTGAAGGACATCCTCACGGTCGTCAACATGCAGTACTACAACAGCGGTTCGATGCTCGGCTGCGACGGCAAGGTCTACAGCCAGGGCTCGGTCGACTTCCTGACCGCGCTCGCCTGCATCCAGCTTGAGGGCGGTCTCGACCCGTCGCAGGTCGGCCTCGGTGTCCCGGCGTCGACGCGTGGAGCGGGCAGTGGCTACGTGGATCCGTCCGTCGTCAACAACGCGCTCGATTGTCTGACCCGCGGCACCGGCTGCGGCTCCTTCAAGCCCGCGAAGACCTATCCGGGCCTGCGGGGTGCGATGACCTGGTCCACGAACTGGGATGCGACGGCGGGCAACGCCTGGTCGAACAGCGTCGGCCCCAAGGTTCATTCACTCCCCTGAGCACCCTGCGGTGTGTACGGCGGCACTCAGTTCAGCAGCTGCCGCAGATGGGCGCAGGCGGCGTCCGCCGTGGGATGCCGCGCGATCGCCTCGTGGCTGCCGCGCTCGTACACACTGGTCTCCCGGCCCCCGCCGGGGTCCTCGCGCACATAGAGGAAGCCGGTGGGGGACGGTTCGTGGATGCCCTCGATCCAGTAGTGGGTCGGGGGCACGGCGGTTTGCCGCAGCGCGCGCTCCACACCCGGCCGCGAGAGCTCGTCGCCCCGCCACCAGGCGGGTCAGCCCGCCATGAAGACGAGCGTGCCGTCCGGGAGCCGCACCTCGATCCGGGCTCCGTGTTCCACGGTCCGGCTGACGGTGCAGTACTTCTCGTGGGTCAGACGCACGCCGCGGGCGAAGGCGTCGTCCGCCTCCTCGTCACCCTCGGGGAGCTCCAGTTCGTAGCTGACGCGGACCGCGCCGACGCGGCCGTCGTCCGCGGGGCGTGACACGGACTCCACGACGACGCGCAGTCCGTCGTGTTCGACGGTGCGGGCCGTGCGGTCGGTGACGAGGCCGCCGCAGCCACCGAGCGCGGCGAGGAGCAGCTCGACCGGGGTGAACGACGGCTGCACGTCGGGATCCTCGGCGGCGCCGATGCGGACCTCGGCGCCGCGGTCGTTGCGTGCGGTCCAGTCGCGGAAGCCGTTGCGGACGGTCTCGATGCGGTAGTCGGCCATGTCGGGTGGTTCTCCCTCGCTGCGGTCGCCCGGTCCTGCCACTCCCCGGCACCGTACGGGCGAGGGGGCGCGGGGCGGCGCAGGCCGGACCGGCGGGCGGGCACGACCGCCCGCTCGGTCGCGTCAGGCAGTGGGCAGGCGCCCGCCGCAGCGGGCACAGTAGGCCGCCGCGGAATCCTCGGAGACCCGGTCGCAGGCGGGGCAGATCCGGCTGAGCAGGCAGGCCGGTTCGCCGCCCTCGCGGGCCGGGGGCCGCGCGATGGTCAGGCCGGGGCGTCTGCGGTGGGCGGTGAGGTAGGCGAGACCGTCGGCGCCGGCCGTCACGGAGCGTCGTTCGCCGCGCGCGATGAACACCAGGGCGCCGGACGCGAGTTGTTCCTCCTCGCCGGCGTGCCGGAGCAACCCATCGCCTTCGATGACGACGAGCAGGACGTCGAGGTCCGGCTCGACGTGCTCGGCGACGACGGTGCCGGGCCGCAGCCGGACGAGGTTCGCGTCGAGCTGCCGCGCCGCGCCGTCGAGCTTCCACAGGGCGCCCGTCCCGGACTCGTCCGCGGCGCGCAGCACGTCCGCAAGTGACACTCGGCCCGACGGCATGGCTCTCCTCTTTCATCCGCTGGTACGTCGTGGACTGCGCAGCCTACGGCGTGCGTGAGGACATCCCCAACGACTGTCAACTTGAGGTTGACACCTTCCGCACTGTCAACCTACGGTTGTCACATGACGGAATCTGCGGAGCCAGTAGGCATGACCACACCCGTACGCCTCGACGACCTGATCGACGCCATCAAGAAGGTCCACACCGACGCACTCGACCAGCTCTCCGACGCCGTGATCGCCGCGGACCACCTCGGCGACGTCGCGGACCATCTGATCGGCCACTTCGTGGACCAGGCACGCCGCTCCGGGGCGTCCTGGACCGACATCGGCAGGAGCATGGGGGTCACCCGGCAGGCCGCCCAGAAGCGGTTCGTGCCCAAGTCCTCCGGCGAGGTCGGTGACCTCGACCCCAGCTCGGGCTTCGGCCGCTACACCCCGCGGGCGCGCAACGTCGTGATGTCCGCGCAGAACGAGGCCCAGGCCGCCGGCAACGACGAGATCCGGCCCGAGCACCTGGTCCTCGGCCTCCTCGCCGAGCCTGAGGGGCTCGCCGCGCAGGCCGTCCGGGCGCAGGGCGTGCTCCTCGACACCGTCAGGCAGAACGCGACGGCCACGCTGCCCCCGGCCGTCTCCGACGTGCCCGGCCTCGTCAAGTTCGACACGAACGCGAAGAAGGTCCTGGAGCTGACCTTCCGCGAGGCGCTGCGCCTCGGCCACAACTACATCGGTACGGAACACATCCTGCTGGCCCTTCTGGAGCAGGAGAACGGCTCGGGCACCCTCGCCGAGTCGGGCATCGACAAGGCCGCGTCCGAGGCGCACATCGCGGACATGCTGGCCGCGATCGTCAAGGAGCGGGCGAAGCGGCAGTCCTGACGGGCCGTCCGCCGGCCAGGTGTCCCGGAGTGCTCACGGCGCTTCGGGACACCTCTGCGGTCCTGCGTCACGCCCGGCCCTGATGGGAGAATGCCCCCATGACTGAGCGCGCAGGAACCCAGGCCCGGCCGGAGGACCTCGTCGACATCGATGAACTCGTCGACGCGTATTTCACCAGGGTGCCCGACGTGGACCGCCCCGAGCAGCGCGTCGTCTTCGGCACGAGCGGGCACCGAGGCTCCAGCCTGGACGGCGCGTTCAACGAACGCCACATCGCGGCGATCACGCAGGCCATCGTCGAACACCGCACGGCCGAGGGCATCACGGGCCCGCTGTTCATCGGGCCCGACACCCACGCCCTCTCACGCCCCGCGCTCGACACGGCGCTCGGCGTCCTCGCGGCGAACGGCGTACGTGTATTCGCCGACCTCCACGACGACTTCGTGCCGACCCCCGCGCTCAGCCACGCCATCCTGCGCTGGAACAGCACCGCGTCCGACGAGCTCGGCCAGGCGGACGGCATCGTCATCACGCCGAGCCACAACCCGCCGCGCGACGGCGGCTTCAAGTACAACCCGCCGCACGGCGGCCCCGCCGACTCCACGGCGACCTCCTGGATCGCGCGCCGCGCCAACGAGCTGCTCGCCGACGGCAACCGCGACGTGCGCACCACGAAGGACGTGGCTCCGGAGACGTACGACTTCCGTGAGCGGTACGTCGAAGAGCTGAGCACCGTCATCGACACCGACGCCATCCGGGCGTCGGGGCTGCGCATCGGCGCGGACCCGCTCGGCGGGGCGAGTGTGCACTACTGGGCGCGGATCGCCGAGATGTACGGACTCGACCTGACGGTGGTCAACCCCGAGGTGGACCCGACCTGGCGGTTCATGACGCTCGACTGGGACGGCAAGATCCGGATGGATCCCTCGTCGGCCCCGGCGATGGCGTCCGTCCTCGCGAAGCGGCACGACTACGACCTGCTGACGGGGAACGACGCGGACGCCGACCGGCACGGCATCGTCACGCCCGACGCCGGACTCATGAACCCGAACCACTATCTGGCCGTCGCGATCCACTACCTGGCGACGCACCGCACCGGCTGGCGGTCCGACGCCGCGATCGGCAAGACGCTGGTGTCGAGCGCCGTCATCGACCGGATCGTCGCGTCGCTCGGCCGCGAGCTGCTCGAAGTCCCCGTCGGATTCAAGTGGTTCGTGCCGGGACTCGTCGACGGGTCGGTGGCCTTCGGCGGCGAGGAGAGCGCGGGTGCGAGCTTCGTGCGCAAGGACGGCGGCGTCTGGACGACGGACAAGGACGGCATCCTGCTCGCGCTGCTCGCGGCCGAGATCACCGCGGTGACCGGGAAGACCCCGTCGCAGTACTACGCCGAACTCGCCGCGGAGCACGGCTCGTCGTCGTACGCGCGCGTGGACGCGAAGGCGACCAAGCAGCAGAAGGCCCGCCTCGCCGAGCTCAGCGGCGACGCCATCACCGCGGACACGCTCGCGGGCGAGCCCATCACCGGACGGCTCAGCCACGCGCCGGGCAACGGCGCAGCGATCGGCGGGGTGAAGGTCACCACGGAGAACGCCTGGTTCGCCGCGCGGCCGAGCGGCACGGAGGACGTGTACAAGATCTACGCCGAGTCGTTCCGCGGCCCTGATCACCTGGCCCAGGTGCAGACGGAGGCGCAGTCGATCGTGGACGCGGCGTTGGCGGAGGACTGACGGCAGGTGGGCGGCGGCGCGCGGGACTCTCGCCCGAGCGCCGCCGCCGACGTGCTTCGCCGTACGACTACTCCGCGGCCGTCGCCTCCGCGAGGCCCGGCACCTCGGCGACGCTGTCCAGCACGTAGGTGTGCGGGTGCAGTTCGAGCTCCGTGCGCGGGAGCTGGCCGGTGAGGACGCCGACGACGACGCCCGCGCCCGCGTGGTGCCCCGCCTGCAGGTCGACCGCGGTGTCGCCCGCGACGAGCACCTTGCGGACGTCCACGACGCCGGTCTTCTCCATCGCCCGGTGGATCATGTACGGGGCGGGGCGGCCGCGGACGACCTCGTCTGCGGTGACGACCGCGTCGAGGTTGCCGCCCTCACCCGTGGACCAGCCGAGCGACGCGAGCAGCGGCAGGGCGACGTCAGCGCTGAACCCCGTGGTCAGGGCGACCTTGACGCCCCGGGCGCGCAGTTCGGCGAGGGCCTTGTCGGCCTGGGCTATGGGCTGCGGCGGGACCTCTTCGTAGCGCTCCTTGAGGAACGCGCGGAAGACGCCGTACTGCCGCTCGACCAGCTCCGCGTCGGGGGTGCCGCCACCGAGGCGGACCAGCGCGTCGATGGCCTCGCGCTTGTCGGTGCCCATCCACGTCTGGAGGTCCTGCGCGTCGACCGTCACGCCGGTCGACTCGACGGCGTGGCGCAGCGCCTCGTACACCGCGCCGTGCTCCTCGATCGTGGTGCCTGCCATGTCGAAGACGGCGAGTTCAATCACTGGGGTTCTCCTCGTCAGTGCGGTACCGGCCGACGACGGTGCGTCCCTCGGCGGTGTTCTCGATGGTGAAGTTGGCGAGTGCGGGCAGATAGCGGTCGTCGGCGTACTCCAGGGGCACGCCGTCCCGCGAGAAGGCCAGTCGCCTGACGCGCAGCAGGGGTTCGCCGGGCTCGATGCCGAGGAGCGAGGCGTCCTGCGTGTCGGCGGCGATGGCGTCGATGGTGTGGCGGGCGTGGTGCAGGTCCACATCGCGCCCGCACAGGGCCTCGTAGATCGAGCCCGCGTCGGGGTCCATGTCGAACAGGTGCCGGCCGACGTGGAGGACGAACGTGGAGCGCTCGACCATGACCGGCACGCCGTCCAGGTGGCGCAGCCGGACCAGGTCGACCACGGGTTCGCCCTCGTCGAGGCCGAGCCGTGCGGCGGCGTCCGGGGAGGCCCGGCGGCGGGCGACCTCGACGGTCAGCTGACCGGGTTCGCGGCCGATGGATCTGGCCCACTGGGTGAACGACATGAGCGACGCGAAGGGCTGCGACGGGGCCGCTCTTCTGGCGACGGGCGGCTTGCCCCGGCCGCCCACGAGATGCCCGTCCGACCGCAGTATCGACAAGGCCTGCCTGACCGGTCCACGAGAGGTCCCGAACTCTTCGCAGAGCTGGGACTCGCTCGGTACCGGCTCGCCCTCCGGCCACTCACCGGACTCGATACGCCGCAGGAACTCGGCGCCGAGCTGCTCATGGAGCGGCGCACTCTTACTTGTCTTCACAAGATGACTATCGCAGCTCGACCCGCCCTTCCTCAAGGCCCGCAGCTGACTGTCATAGGGCCGCCCGATGACGTTTCGGGGTCACCCACCCCCGCTGCGGGGCACGGAAGGTAAACAGACGGAAAACTTGTACACACAAGTCTTGCCCGCTGCGCCCGAGACCTCGCACGCTGCAACCCATGAGCATCACAACAGCGTCCCCCTCCGTCCCCTCGCCCTCCGCCGACCTGCCCAGCGGCCGGAGCGACCTGGTCATCGTCGGTGCCGGGGTCGTCGGCCTCGCCCACGCCTTCGAGGCCGCCCGGCGCGGCCTGACCGTCACGGTCGTCGAGCGCGACTGGCAGCCCGTAGGCGCTTCGGTACGCAACTTCGGGCACTGCTGCATCACGGCACAGCGCGGCGACCTGCTGGAACTCGCCTACCGCTCGCGGGCGGGGTGGCTGGAGGCCGCGAAGAGCTCGGGCCTGTGGGCCAAGGAGGCCGGCGCCCTCGTGGTGGCGAGGTCGGAGGCAGAACTGGCGGTTCTGGAGGAACTGCGCGAGGAGCGCGGAGCGGACACCGTCCGGCTGCGGACCCGCGAGGAGGTCGCGGGCGAACTCGGCCGGGGCGCCGACACCGGCGACATCGTGGGCGGCGCCTTCCTCCCCGACGACCTGCGCGTCAACCCCCGCGAGGCCGCCCCGGACCTGGCCGCATGGCTGTCCATACAGCCCAACGTCACCGTGGTGTGGGGCACGAACGTGAACGGCGTCGAGGAGGGCACCGTCCACACCGGCCGCGGCCCGGTCCACGGCGACCGGATCCTCGTCTGCGTGGGCCACGACCTGGACCGCCTGTACCCCGCGGCGGCGGAGGAGCACGGCATCGAGCGCTGCCGCCTCACCATGGCGCGCGTCACGGCGCCCGATGCCTTCCGCACGGACGCGGCGATCCTGACCGCGACGTCCATGCTGCGCTACGACGGCTTCACGGCCATGCCGTCGGGGCCGAGGCTGCGCGAGGAGGTCATCGGCCACAGCCCCGCACTGCTCGACGTCGTCGCGAACGTCATGTTCACCCGCCTGCCCGACGGCACGGTCCTGGTCGGGGACTCCCACGCCTACGGGCGGACCACCACCCCGTTCGAGGACGAGCCGACGGCGCGGCTGCTGCTCGACTCGGCGGCCGAGGTCCTCGGCGCCGGCGACCTGCGGGTGACGGAACGCTGGCAGGGCGTCTACGCGAGCAGCGGCCGCGGCCCGCTCCTGGTCCGCGACACGGCACCGGGCGTGCGGGCCATCTCGGTCACCTCGGGCATCGGCATGACGCTCTCGTTCGGCCTCGCCGCCGCCACGTTCGACGAGTCCCTGGCCGCGACGGCCTGACCGCCCGCCGCGGACAAGGTCCCGGCCCCCACCACTCCACCCCGGCACAGAGGGCAGCCCGCGCCGTGAGCACATCTCGCGGCGCGGGGCCCGGCACTGCGTAGCACTGCGGCACGTCACCCCCCGCACCCATCGCTCACCAGGCACCGAGGACAAGGAGACCACCATGCCCGACGGCACCCGCCCAGGGGTCGCGCCCGCCCCGCTCCGGCCCTCCGCGGCAGACCCCGCTTCCGCCCGGCGGTCGCTGCGCTGGCGCTGGCAGATCTTCGCCGTCACCTGGATCGCGTACGCGGGCTTCTACTTCGTCCGGCAGGCGTTCTCGGTCGCCAAGCTCGGCATTCTGGACGATCCCGCGGTCAACCACACCCTCACGTCCCGCACGCTCGGACTGATCGACGCCGTGTATCTCGCGGCGTACGCGGTGGGGCAGTTCGCCTGGGGCTCGTGGGCGGACCGGTTCGGGCCGCGGGTCGTCGTGATCGGAGGGATGGCGGGCGCGGTGGTCGCGTCGGCGGTCATCGGCCTGAGCACCTCGCTCGTGGTGTTCGGCGTCGCGATGGCCGTGCAGGGGCTCGCGCAGTCCACGGGCTGGGCCCCGCTGTGCAAGAACGTGACCAGTTTCGTGCCGGTGAGGGAGCGGGGCCGGATCCTCGGCCTGTGGTGCACGAACTACGCGTTCGGCGGCCTCGCGGCGCCGCCGTTCCTCGGCTGGTGGGCGTACTCGGTCTTCGACAGCTGGCACGCGGCGTTCCTGGCCGGGTCGGCGACGCTGGCCGTCGTCCTCGCGCTGTTCGTCGTCTTCCAGCGCAACGAGCCCGCGGACGTCGGTCTCCCCCGGCCGGACGCCCAGGAGACGACGGCCGAGTCCGGCGCCGCGCCCGAGCCGGCCGAGGCGCCGCTCACCTCGCGCGAGATCTACCGCGGGATCCTGCGCGACCGGATGGTCCTGACGCTCAGCGCCTCGTACTTCCTGCTCAAGCCCGCCCGGTACGCGCTCCTGCTGTGGGGCCCGGTGATCGTCAGCGAACGGCTGCCCGAGGTGGGCAGGCTGGAGGCCACCCTGATCCCGGTGGCGTTCGGCGTGGCCGGTGTGCTCGCGCCGATGACGGTCGGCTGGATCTCCGACCGCCTGTTCTCCTCCCGGCGCGTGCCGCCGTGCGTCCTCTCCCTCGGCCTGCTGACGGTGATGCTCGCGGCGTTCGTGCCCCTCACCGCGACGGGCAGCACCTGGACGATGGTCGGCGTCCTGGCCGTGATCGGCTTCGGTCTCTACGCCGCGGACGCCCTGATCGCGGGCGTCGCTGCCGTCGACTCGGGAGGCACGGCCGGGGCGGGCACCGCCATCGGTTTCGTCAACGGCTGCGGCTCCGTCGGTGCGATCCTCGGCGGCCTGCTCCCGGGCTTCCTCTCGACCACCGCGCTCTTCTACGGCTTCGCCGCCGCCGCGGCACTCGCGGGAGTGGTCATGCTGCCGCACTGGAACCGGACGGCCGTGACGGCCTGAGGACCGCGGGTCCGGCCAGGGGTTGATCAAGTTTTTGCCCTTGGCCGGATCACGCCCGTCCGGCCGACCCACGCTCCCGCAATAACCCGCATGCCGTCGCGATTTGCGATGGGGACCATTTCACCCGGTCGCGCAAAGAGCGGCCGAAACCATCGGGTCGCAGGCCCTTGCCGGGTTACCGTCGCGTTGACCGTGCACAGCGCCATGTCACACGCTCGACATATAGGTGCTGGATACAACTGGTTCTGGCGCCGGAACGGCATGCAGGAGGAACGTATGTGTGGCATCACCGGCTGGGTCTCCTTCGATCGCGACCTGCGCGCTTCGGCCGACACATTGGATGCGATGACGCAGACGATGGAGTGCCGCGGCCCGGACGACCGCGGTACCTGGACCGAGGGGCCCGCGGCGCTCGGCCACCGCAGGCTCGCGATCATCGACCTGCCGGGCGGACGTCAGCCGATGACCGCCGAGACACCGCGCGGCACCATCGCCCTCGTGTACTCCGGCGAGACGTACAACTACACGGAACTCCGCCGCGAACTGACCGGACGCGGCCACAAGTTCACCACCGACTCCGACACCGAGGTCGTGCTGCGCGGCTACCTGGAGTGGGGCGAGAGGCTGGCCGAGCGGCTCAACGGCATGTACGCGTTCGCCGTCTGGGACGGCCGCGAGAACAAGCTCGTGATGATCAGGGACCGCATGGGCATCAAGCCCTTCTATTTCTACGAGACTCCGGACGGCGTCCTGTTCGGTTCCGAGCCCAAGGCGATCCTCGCCAATCCGCTCGCGAAGCCGCGGGTGACGCTCGACGGACTGCGGGAGCTCTTCACCATCGTGAAGACACCGGGGCACGCCGTCTGGGACGGGATGCAGGAGGTGGAGCCGGGCACCGTGGTGACCGTCGACCGCGGCGGACTGCGGCAGCGGGCGTACTGGACGCTGGAGACCCGCCCGCACACGGACGACCGCGGCACGACGATCGCGACCGTGCGCTCGCTCCTCGACGACATCGTGCGGCGCCAGCTCGTCTCCGACGTCCCGCGCTGCACGCTGCTGTCCGGTGGCCTCGACTCGTCCGCCATGACGGCGATCGCCGCGCGGCAGCTCGGCGAACAGGGCGAGACCGTACGCAGCTTCGCCGTGGACTTCGTGGGCCAGACGGAGAACTTCGTCGCCGACGAGATGCGCGGCACGCCCGACGCCCCGTACGTGCACGACGTGGCGCAGGCCGCCGGCACCGATCACCGCGACATCGTCCTCGACTCGAACGATCTGGCCGACCCGGAGGTCCGGGCCCGGGTGATCCGGGCCCGTGACATCCCCGCGGGCTTCGGCGACATGGACGCGTCGCTCTATCTGCTGTTCCGGGCGATCAGGGAGCAATCGACGGTCGCCCTGTCGGGCGAGTCCGCAGACGAGGTGTTCGGCGGCTACCTCCAGTTCTTCGACGAGGAGGCCCGCAGCGCCGACACGTTCCCGTGGCTGGTGCGCATGTCCCAGCACTTCGGCGACGACTCCGACGTCCTGCGCGGGGACCTGTCCGGCGCCCTCGACCTGGACGGATACGTCCGCGACAGCTACGCGGGTGCCGTGCGCGGCATCAAACGCCTGGCCGGCGAGAGCGACTTCGAGTACCGGATGCGCAAGATGTGCCATCTGCACCTGACCCGGTTCGTGCGGGTCCTGCTCGACCGCAAGGACCGCACGAGCATGGCCGTCGGCCTGGAGGTGCGGGTCCCGTTCTGCGACCACCGCCTCGTCGAGTACGTGTACAACACGCCCTGGTCGCTCAAGTCGTTCGACGGCCGGGAGAAGAGCCTGCTGCGCGAGGCGACCGCGGACGTGCTGCCGAAGTCGGTGTACGACCGGGTGAAGAGCCCGTATCCCTCGACGCAGGACCCGAAGTACGCCGTCGCGCTCCAGAACCACGCGAAGGATCTGCTCGCCCAGCCCTCGCACCGGGTGTTCGACCTGGTCGACCGGGAGCGGGTGACCCGGGCCGCGCACCGTGACGCACCGCAGATCACGCAGGCGTCCCGGCGCGGGCTCGAACGCACGCTGGACCTCGCGCTCTGGCTCGACCTGTACAGCCCGGAGCTGACCCTTTCGTGAACCCGGTCCGCCCCGGCGGCAGCGCGCGGCGTCGGCCGTACGTTGCTCCCGGGGCGGGGCGCCATGTGCGCGGAGTCCTCAGCCCGCGTAGACGTCCTCAACGTACAATCCGTCCGCGATCAGACCGGCCAGCCAGCGCTCGGCTTCGGCGTCGTCGGCGCCCGGCGTGCGGTCCCGGAAGAGGGCGCGGAACGCGTCGCGGACACCGGGCGCCATCCGGGCCCCGTCACCGCAGACGTAGACGCGCGCCCCGGACCCGAGCAGCGCCCACAGTTCGTCGGCCTCGGCGGCCACCCGGTGCTGGACGAAGGCGTGGCCCGCCTCGGGTGCCTCGCTGAAGACGGGGCGCAGGGACACGGCGCCCGCGGCCTCGGCGGCGTGCAGTTCGTCGGCGTGCAGGAAGTCACCGCGGGGGTGGTCGCAGCCGAAGTAGCACAGGGCGGGTGCGAGCGGGGTGCCGGCGGCGAGCAGGGCGCCGCGGTCGGCGATGGCGCCGCGGAACGGCGCGAGGCCCGTCCCCGCGGCGATCATGACGACCGGTGTCTGTGAGTCGTTCGGGACGCGGAAGACCTCGCGGCACGGCTGAACGCGGGCGAGCACCGTGTCACCGGGCCGGAGCCCGGCCAGGTACGTCGATCCGGTGCCGCGGTAACGGCCGCGGCCCGAGCGGGCCGGGGCGTCGAGGACGGACACCATGAGGTCGGCGTGTGCGGGGCTCCGCTCGGCGCTCGACGAGATCGAGTAGTGGCGGGGCTTCAGCGGCGGCAGCAGGTCGAGGAGTTGCGGCCAGGTCAGCGCGCCGCGCAGCGCGGGGTGGTCCTCCACGAGTTCGACGAGCGTGCGCGGGTCGTCGGCGAGGGCCCCCAGCGCAGCCTTCTCGGGCGGGCAGGGGTTCGCCTCGGCGAGCAGCGCCACCTGGACCGGGGTGGGGACCTGCCCCAACTCGACGTGGGATGTGAGCAGTTCACGGACCGTCAGCGGCCGGTCGAGCGCGAGCCCGTCGCGGCGCGGGCGGCGGGCCCTGATGTCGAGGACCGTGTCCAGGCCGACTCCGAAAGCGGCGGCCGCCCGATCCACGAGCGCGGAATCCTGCGCCGGCAGCACGGTGAGATGGTCCCCCGTGCGGTACGTGACGCCCTCCGGCAGCGCGAGACGCACGAAGCGCTTGGTGCGCGGGTGGTCGGGCGCGGTGAGGGAGCTCGCCTCGGTGACGGTGAACGGGACGAGCCCGTGCCGGGCGGCCGCGGCGTCGAGCGGCCCGCCGCCGATCTCCCGGATCTCGTACGCGTCCTCGGGCTGCGTGGTGTCGGCCGGGGCGGCGTCGGGGTCCCCGTACTGCGTGAGGAGCGCGGCGCGCAGTCCCGTCGTGAAGGTGCGGACGGTCGCGTTGAGGTCGCCGGAGGCGTCGGCCGCGGCGCGCTCGCACAGGCGGGTGCCGCCGAGCGCGTCGAGCCGTTCGTCGATACGGGTCGGGACGTGCTGGTAGGTGGCGGCCCAGTTGCGGTCGCCCACGCCGAGGACCGCGTAGGTGACGTCGTTCGCGGCACCCTCCGGCGCGCCGTCGAGCCATGTGGCGAACTCGGCCGCGTCGTCGGTGGGCCGGCCGTTGTAGGAGGCCGCGACCACGACGACGGGACGGTCGGTGGGCAGCGCTCCCGCGTGGGTGTCGAGGGGCGCGACGGCCGTCTCGCAGCCCAGCGCGGCGACGTCGTCGGCGAGCTGCTCGGCCAGGCCGCGGCAGGTCCCGTAGTTGCTGCCGTGCAGGAACAGGACCCCGGTGCCGGGCCGCACCCGTGCGGGCAGCGTGTCCGGTGCGGCCGTCCGCTCCTCGACGGGCGCGTGGCCGGGCAGGGCCGGGTGCTCGCGGTCGGCGGAGGTGCGCGGGACGAGCGTGAGGGTGAAGCCCTCGGGCTTGAGCGTCAGCGTCTCCTTGACCGTGAGGTCGTAGTCGGCGTGGTCGACGAGCCGGTAACGGTGCACCAGGAGGGCGAGCAGCATCGTCGCCTCGTGGAGCGCGAACTGCCGCCCGATGCAGGCGCGTTCACCGGTGCCGAACGGCTTGAAGGCGTGCGGTGAGCGTGCGGCCTCCGCCTCGGGCGTGAACCGGGAGGGGTCGAACAGCTCCGGGTTGTCGCCCCACACCGGCTGCCGGTGCAGCATCGGCGCGAGGACGGTGACCGGCTGTCCGGCGCGCAGCGGGATGCGTCCGCCGAGGAGCGTGTCCTCGCGCGCGTGGCGGCTGAACGCGGCCGCGGTCGGCCACAGGCGGAGCGCCTCGTTCAGTACCTGCCGTGTGTACGTGAGCCGGCCGACCTCGTCGAAGGTGGGCTCGGGGTCTGCCGCGTCCCCGAACAGGGCGTCGGCCTCACGGCGTACGAGGTCGAGGACGGTCGGGTGCTTGGCCAGGTAGTACAGGGCGAAGGACATCGCGCCCGAGGTGGTCTCGTGGCCCGCGATGAGGAAGGTGATGACCTGGTTGCGGATGTTCGCCGTGTCCAGCGCGGAGCCGTCGGGGTGGCGGGCGGTGAGCATCAGGCCGAGCAGGTCGTCGCCCTCGGGTGCGTCGGCGCGCGCCGCGATGACCTCGTCGACCACCTGCGCCAGATAGTCCGCGTCGGCCTTGAACGCCGCGTCGGCGGCCGAGTGGTCGGAGCCGGGGGTGCGGGCGAGACGCTTCATCGACCATTCGAGGCAGCGGACCATGGCCTCCACGAAGGGGTGCGGCTCGGAGCCCTCGAAGGACCCGAAGTCGTAGCCGAAGCCCGCGAGTCCGATGGTGTCGAGGGTCATGCGCGTCATGTCGCCCGGCACGTCCACGGGGCTGCCCGAGTGCGCGGCGCGGTCCCAGGACTCGATGAGGCGGCGGGACACCTGGTACATGACGGGGTGGTAGGTCCGCATGGAGCCCAGGGCGAAGGCGGGCATGAGGATGTCGTGGGCGCGGACCCAGTTCGGTTCGTCGTTGTAGGCGGTGAAGAGGCCGTCGGCGGTGAAGGCGCGGACGTTCTCCAGGGCGGGGCCCACGTGCTTGGCGAAGCGGGTCTCGTCGGCGAGTTCGGTGACGAGGTCGAGGTCGCTGACGAAGAGGGCGTCGCGGCCGTGCAGCCTGCGCACGAGCGCGGGGCCGTGGCGGCGGGACAGCTCCATGGCCTGCTGGAGAGGCGCGGGTCCGGGACCCGTGGCGGAGATGTCGATGAGCGGAAGGCCGTCGGTGGGGGCCGGCGGGAGCAGCGCGGAGTCGGGCATGGGGGCGGCAACTGCCTTTCGCGGTACGGAGTTCGGTGCGTGTCCAGCTTGATCCCGTGGCCCCGCCCGGCGGGGCCGCCGCACTACATGATTGTGTAGTGGCCTGCGGCGCGCCGCGCTTGCGCTCACCGGCCGGACGTGACACGGGTCCGGACGGGATGCAGGTCCGGCCGCGACAGGGAACCGGACGTGACGTGCGAAAGGGGTACGCGATGGACGGGGTACTGTGGCGCAACCGCGCGATGCTGCTCTTCGACCGGATCCCGATGCCCGTCGCCGTGTGCGGCCCACGTGGGACGATCATGCTGGCCAACGCGGCGATGGCCGCCGAGTGCGACACCACCCCCGGCCGTCTCAAGGGCCGGGACATCCTGCACCTGTTCCGCCCGCGGGACGAGTCGCAGCTCCACCGGATCGCCGAGGCACTGCGTCTGCGGCGGCGCTCCCGCTATCAGGTCTCGGTCACCTGGGAGACGCCCGACGGGGCGCTCCGGGAGGGCGAACTGACGGTGGATCCGGTCAGCGACACCGTCGACCGGACGCCGGATCTGCTCGTCATGCTGCGGGTCGTCGGCGAACGCCCGCCCGCGCCCGACCGGCCGCGGGCGACGGCAGGGGCGGCCGAGTCGCGGATCCTTGAGCTGCTCGCCGCCGGTGCCACCACGGCTCAGGCGGCCCGCGACACGGGCCTGACCACGGACGGCGTCAACTACCACCTGCGGCGCCTGTCCCGGCGGTGGGGTGCGACGAACCGTACGGAACTGGTCGCGCGCGCCTACGCGTCGGGCGTGCTGACGCCCGGGGTGTGGCCGCCGCGCGCCACGGCACAGGGCGGTTGACGGCTGACGCCCCCCTTGAGGAGCGGGGTTACGCCTCGTCCATGCCCGGGACCGGCGCGCCCGAAGGCAGTCCGGCCTCGACGTAGGCGTCGTAACGGGCCTTCCACGGGGCGAGCGACCCCGCGTGCGGACCTTCGTAGCTCTCGCCGCGGTCGGCCGCGTCCAGGGCGTCGAGGCAGACCTCCCAGCCCGCGGCGTTACGGGCCGCGGTGTCGGCGACCTCCAGGACATTGGTCAGGGTGAAGCGGGTGCGCCCCTCGTCGAGCGCCTCCAGGTCGAAGCGGAGCTCGTCGCCGCCCCAGCTGAAGGAGAGGTGGCGCGGCGCGTCCACGGCGAGGACGCGGCCGGTCGACTCCGGCATGTTCGGGTCGCCGTGGAAACGGATCACGCCGCCCGCGCGCAGCTCGATCTCGACCTGGGAGGGGAACCAGTGCGCGAGTTCGGCGGGGTCGGTGACGTAGCGCCAGACCCGCTCGATCGCGTGGTCGTACGTGCGGGTGAAGCGGACGGCGGGGCGGCCGTCGTCGAGCGGGGCGTAGCTGCCGGTGCGGTCGGGGTGCGGGGTGGTCATGGCCTTCAGTCCTTCGCTGGTTCGTCGTCCTCGGGGGCGTGGGCGTCGAGGCGGCGCCCGAGTGCGTCGAGGCGGTCGTTCCACAGGCTCCGGTAGGGCGCGAGCCAGGCGTCGAGCTCGGCGACCGGTCCGGGTTCGAGCCGGTAGACGCGGCGCTGGGCCTCCTGTTCGACGTCGACCAGGCCCGCCTCGCGCAGTACGCGCAGGTGCTTCGAGGTGCTGGGCTGGCTCAGGCCGCACGCCTCGACGATCTCACCGACCGGCCGCGGACGCTCGAGCAGCAACGCGACGATGGCGCGGCGGTGCGGGTCGGCGAGAGCGGTCCAGACGGCGGGTGCGGGCATGACCTCAATATGCCTCATCGGTTATATGCCGGTCAAGGAATGTAAGCGTCATGCATCCACCGCGCCTGCGGTGACGACCCTCTCGGTCGCGGTAGCTCCCGGATAGTGTTCGAAGGTTGAAGCAGCACAGCTCTCGCCACCCGGACCCGGAGCCGCCATGTCCCAGCCGTCCCGCCCGTACGTCCTGCTGTCCGCCGCCGTGTCCCTCGACGGCTGCCTGGACGACGCGGGGCCCGAGCGTCTGTTCCTGTCCAACGCCGAGGACTTCGACCGGGTCGACGCGGTGCGTGCGTCGTGCGACGCGATCCTCGTGGGGGCGGGCACTCTGCGGGCCGACCGGCCGCGGCTCCTGGTCAAGTCGGCACAGCGGCGTGCCGACCGGGTGGCCGCCGGGCTGCCCCCGTATCCGCTGAAGGTGGCGGTGACCGCTTCGGGCGACCTGGACGCGGGGGACCCGTTCTGGACGACGGGCGGCGACAAGGTCGTGTACACCACCGACGCCGGGGCGTTCCTCGCGCGGGAGCGGCTCGGCGAGCTCGCCGCGGTGGTCGCCCTCGGGGACACCGTCGACTGGGCGAGGGTGCTCGACGACCTGGCCTCGGCGCACGGCGTGCGGCGCCTGATGGTGGAGGGGGGCGCCCGGGTCCACACCCAACTGCTCCAGCGCGGCCTGGCCGACGAGGTGCAGTTGGCACTGGCGCCGCTCGTCGTGGGCGAACCGGACGCGCCCCGGCTCTTCGGCCCCGGCGCGTACCCCGGCGGCAGCCGGCACCGGATGCGGCTCCTGGAGACCCGCCCGGTCGGCGACGTGGTGCTGATGCGGTACGCGCCCTGCGCGCCCGGCACCGACGACTCCCCCACCGCGGCCGACCGGCACTGGCTCGCCCTCGCCTGCGCCCTCGCCGCCGACTGCCCGCCCTCCGAAACGGCGTTCAGCGTCGGCGCGGTGATCGTCGCGAGTGACGGCACGGAGCTGGCGCGGGGCCACTCCCGGGAGGGCGGCGATCCGGTCGTGCACGCCGAGGAGGCGGCGCTCGCCAAGATCGGTCCGGCGGACCCCCGGCTGCGCACCGCCACCGTCTACAGCAGCCTCGAACCGTGCGCCCGACGCGCGTCCCGGCCCAGGCCCTGCGCCCGGCTCATCCTCGACGCGGGCGCGCGGCGCGTGGTGACGGCCTGGCGGGAGCCCGACACCTTCGTGGCGGGCGCCGACGGCATCGGAGTCCTGGAGGGCGCGGGCGTGACCGTCGCGGAGATCCCCGACCTTGCCGAGGCGGCAATTCGCCCCAATCAGCACCTCATTCTCACCCCGGGTACACATAAGGATTAAATAAGCGCAGAATGAGAGGTGTGCGGCAGCCCGCCGCGCTACGCGGTCAGACTTCGAAACCTAAGGAGTCGATTCTCATGGCCGACGTTCACCACAGGTCTGACCTCTCCAGTCACCCTGATGTCTCGGAAATGCGGGACCGGTACGCGCGCGTACTCGGTGGCCGCGATGTGGCGCTCATGGACGCACCGGTCTTCCTGATCGGTCTCTACTGCGCCATCTCTCCCTGGGTGGTGCACTACAGCGCCCTCCAGCCCGCGCTCGCGACCCATAACCTGATCATGGGTATCGCGATCGGAGTCCTGGCCGTCGGGTTCGCCGTCACCCCGACCCGCATGTACGGCCTCAGCTGGGCCATGTGCGCCATGGGCGCCTGGATGATCATCGCGCCGTGGGTCGTGGGCTCCAGCCCCGACCTGGGAGTCATCCTCAACAACGTGATCATCGGTGGCCTCATCCTCCTGCTCGGCCTCCTGTGCGCGAGCCTGTCGATGAAGGCCAACCGGGCGACGTAGCAGGCAACGCCGCCCCGGCAGAGTCGGCAAATCCAACGGAATCGGGAGTCACGGACGGCCCCGGAGCGCTCACACCGCTCCCGGGCCGTCGCCATGGAAGCGTGACAAGGGCGATGCCCGCGCCCGCGGCGGCAAGCAGCGCGGCCTCGGTGGCTCCCGGAGCACCCGCCGTGCCCAGCGCCCAGTCGCCGATCCGCACCGTGAACGGCACGGCGAGCTGGACGGCAGCGGTGAACACGGGCCCCCTGAGCAGGATCAGCCGGTGCTGCACCAGATAGGCGGGGGCGTACACGGCGCCCCCGAGGAGCGCGATCCCCGCCCACTGCGCCGGCGACGGGGGATGCGCGAGGAGCCCCGGCAGGGCGAGGGGCAGCAGCATTACGCCGGCGACAGCGAGAAGCACCGGCAGTACGGCCAGTGGCGGCAGTCCGGCGAGGGTGCGCCGGTAGAGGAACCCGTACACCGCGAACCCGAGCATCCCGGCGAGCGCGAGGAGCAGGCCCGGGGCGTCCAGGGTGCCCTCGCCGCCGAGTGCCGCGTAGGCGCCGGTCGCCGCCGTGGCGAGGAGGGCGCCGACCACGGAGCGCGCGCTCGCGCGCTCGCCGAAGCAGAGCGCGCCGATCGCCACGCCCGCGCACGGCATGAGGGCGACGACGAGGTTCGTGAGGGAGGTACCGACGCGCGGGATGGCGAGGAGGGTGCCCGCCGCGTATCCGGCGAAGCCCAGCAGGGCCAACAAGCAGACCAGCCACGGACGTTGGGCCACTTGACGCAGTTGCGCGCGCCCCGAGGAGCGGGCGGCCGCGAAGGCGGTGAGGACGGCGCAGCACACGGCGGTGCGCCCCGTGGCGACCGTCAGGGGCCCGACGGCCTGGACGAGTGCGCCGGACATGAGCCAGGTTCCGGCGAGCAGTGCGACGAGTACCGTCGCGAGCAGCGGCACGAGCGCGCGCCCGGCTGCCGGGAGACGCCGCTTCTCGGTCACGCCCTCGCGCATCCTCTCGCTTCCCCTGAGTCGTGGTCACGCGTCCGTCGAGTCTGTCACCGCCGGCAGCCAAGCCGCGGAAAGATCAATGGATTTCGGGAGACGATGGCCCGTCCTAGGGCATGACGGAGGCCGAGCGGTCGCGGATGGGGTGGAGTGCGGATGAACGAGTTCGATGCCGGATCGGCGTCCGGAACCGGCGCCGGGAGTGCGCGGGAACCGGACGCCGGGGGTGCGCGGGAACCGGACGCCGGGGGTCTCTGGGACGCGGGCGCCGCCGGCGTGCTGCTCCTGCCCTCCGGACGGACGGTTCGCGGGCGCGGCCTGCGCCGCCCGCTTCCTCCGGGCCCCTCCCCCTCGTACGCGGTCCATCTCCTCGGCCGGCGCCCGCCCGAAGTCCCGTGGGAGTCGCGGTGGCTGCGGTGGCCCGACTTCTGGCTGCCGAGCAACCTCGTGGAGGCCCGGGAGGTGTTCACCGACGCGTGGGAGCGGGCCGCCGGGGAGCGGGTCGAGTTCGCCTGCGGCGGTGGCCGCGGACGGACCGGGACCGCGCTCGCCTGCCTGGCCGTCCTGGACGGCGTACCGGCCGACCGCGCCGTGGAGTTCGTGCGCGGGAACTATGACGCGCACGCGGTGGAGACACCCTGGCAGAAGCGGTACGTGCGGCAGTTCTCGGGCTGACCTGACTTCCGGAACCGACAGTGCCCGGCGCCGGGCGCCGGAAAACGAGTTGCGCCGGCCCGGCCGTCGCACCGCATCATGGTCGGGCCACGCCCCCGACAGCCCTGGAGCACGGAATGCGTCATTCCTTCGAAGCAGTTCAGCGCCCTGACCGGACGGACTCTTTCGAGGACTCGACCTTCCATGCCTTCCCAGCCCCCGCGGCACACCCTGAACATCGGCATTCTCGCCCACGTCGACGCCGGTAAGACCAGCCTCACCGAGCGCCTGCTCTTCGACACCGGCGCGATCACCCGCCTCGGCAGCGTCGACGCGGGCGACACCCGTACCGACACGGGCGAGATCGAGCGCCGGCGCGGCATCACGATCCGCTCGGCCGTCGCCGCGTTCACCGTCGGCGACGTCCAGATCAACCTGATCGACACCCCTGGGCACTCCGACTTCATCGCCGAGGTCGAGCGCGCCCTCGAAGTCCTCGACGGCGCCGTGCTCCTGCTGTCCGCCGTGGAGGGCGTCCAGGCCCAGACGCGTGTCCTCCTCAAGACGCTGCGCCGGCTGCGGCTGCCCACGCTCGTCTTCGTCAACAAGATCGACCGGGCGGGCGCGCGGGACGAGGCGCTGCTCGACGAGGTCCGCCGCCGTCTGACCCCGCACGTCGTGCCGCTCACGGAGGTCCACGGCGCGGGCACCCCGCAGGCCCGGACGGAACCGCGACGCCTCACCGCCCCGGCCGTACGGGCCGCTGTCGCGGAAGCGCTCGCCGAGGTCGACGACTCGGTGCTCGCAGGCCTCGTCGACGGCCCTGAACCGACCACCGCCGACCTGCGCCGCGCCCTGGTGGCCCGCACCGCGGACGGCTCCGTGCACCCCGTCCTGTTCGGCTCGGCCCTCGGCGGCCAGGGAGTCGCTCAACTCGTCCAGGAAATCCCCCGGTTGATCCCGCGCCCGCCGGTCACGCCGAGCCCCGAGGCCGCACCGCGCGGCACCGTCTTCGCGGTACGACGCGGCCCGTCGGGCGAGCGAGTGGCCTATCTCCGCCTGTACGAGGGCGAGGTGACGGAACGCCGGCGGGTGACGTTCCTGCGGGACACGTCCGACGGCTCCGTCACCGAGGTCCCCGGACGGGTCACCGGACTCGACGTGGTGGGGCGAACGGCCCACACCCTCACGGCCGGGAACATCGGTGAGCTGCGGGGCGTGCCGGACGTCCGGGTCGGCGACCGGCTCGGCCCGCGCGACGGCCCCGGCCGGGCGCCGGGTTTCGCACCGCCCACGCTGGAGACCCTGGTACGGGCCGTGCGCCCGGGCCGCTCGGCGGCTCTGCGGAGCGCGCTCCTCGACATCGCGGGGCAGGATCCGCTCATCCACGCGGAGGCCGCGCCCGACGGAAGCACGGCCCTGTTGCTCTACGGCGAGGTGCAGAAGGAGGTCCTGGCCGCGACCCTCGTCCAGGAGTACGGCATCGAGGCCGCCTTCGAGCCGAGCCGCATCCGCCTCGTCGAGCGACCCGCGGGCACCGTCGAGGTGTACGAGGACATCACGAACAGCCGCGGGACGGGGTTCTGCGCGACGGTCGGGCTGCGCGTGGAGCCGGGGCCTCGTGGATCCGGACGGGTCTTCGCGTACGAGACGGAGCTGGGGGCGCTGCCCCGCGCGTTCCACCAGGCCGTCGAGGACACGGTGCTCGCGACGCTCGGCGAGGGCCCGCGGGGGTGGCCCGTGACGGACTGCCGGGTCACGCTCGTCCGCTCCGGTTTCTGCTCGCCGATCAGTGTCGCCGGGGACTTCCGGGGGCTGACGCGGCTCGTCCTGCGGCGCGCTCTGGAGCAGGCGGGGACGACGGTGCACGAGCCGGTGCACGCGTTCGAGGCGGAGATCCCGCTGGACGCGCTCGCCGCTGTCACCGCCCGGCTCTCCGCCGCTGAGGCCGAGTTCGGTGACACGACGGGCGGCACCACGTCCTGGGTGGTCACGGGCACCCTTCCGGCCCGCCGGGTCCGGGAGGCCGAGCTCGCTCTGCCGGGTCTGACGCGCGGGGAGGGCGTGTGGTGGTCCCGGGTGTCCGGCGACCGACTCGTGCGTACGCCGGAGCACGCGGCGTAGGCGACGGTTCCGGCCGCGCCGTGTCCCCGTGCCCCGGGGCTCCCGCGTGTCGCGGCGCACGCGGGGGTGAGCCACGCTGGAGGGAAGCGGGACGCGACGCGGGAGCGGGAGGTGGCGAAGGCCATGGCGATGGAACCCGTCGAGGCGCTGGAACGGGTCGCCTTCCTCCTGGAGCGCACGCTCGCGCCCCCGTATCGGGCCGGAGCCTTCCGTACCGCCGCCCAGGTGCTCGGTGCGCTGCCGGACGGAGAGGTGGCCGAGCGCGCCGCGGCCGGGACGCTCGAATCGCTCAAAGGGGTAGGGCCCAAGACCGCGCAGGTAGTGCGGGAGGCGCTGGCGGGCGAGGTGCCGGACTATCTGGAGCGCCTGGAGAGCGAGGGCGCGGCGGCGCCGCTCGCGGAGGGCGGTGAGCGGCTGCGCGCGCTGCTGCGCGGCGACTGCCATCTGCACTCCGACTGGTCGGACGGCGGCAGCACGGTCGAGGAGATGGGCCGCGCGGCGATCGCCCTCGGGCACGAGTGGGCGGTGCTGACCGACCACTCGCCGCGCCTGACGGTGGCGCGCGGCCTTTCGCCGGAGCGGTTACGTGAACAGCTCTCCGTAGTGGCCGAGTTGAACGAGCGCTGGGCGCCCTTCCGGCTGCTCACCGGCATCGAGTGCGACATCCTCGCCGACGGTTCCCTCGACCAGGAACCCGAACTCCTCGACCAGCTCGACGTGGTCGTCGTGTCGGTCCACTCCAAGCTGCGCATGGACGCTCCGGCGATGACACGCCGGATGGTGGCCGCGGTGACGAACCCGCTCGCCGACGTGCTCGGACACTGCACGGGGCGGCTCGTGACGGGAAGGAACAGGGTGGGGCGGGGCCGCCCCGAGTCGCAGTTCGACGCGGGGGCGGTGTTCGCGGCGTGCGCGGAGTCGGGCACCGCGGTCGAGATCAACAGCCGCCCCGAGCGCCTCGACCCGCCCCGCCGGCTGCTGCGCGAGGCCGTGGCTGCGGGCACGCTGTTCTCCGTCGACACGGACGCGCACGCACCGGGTCAGCTCGACTGGCAGCCCCTCGGCTGCGCCCGCGCCGAGGAGTGCGGGGTACCGGCCGACCGTGTGGTGAACACGTGGCCGGCCGACGAACTCCTTGAATGGACACGGACGCGCCGGGTCCCGAGCCGGGCGGCGTAGACGCGGGGCGCGGGGTACGACGTTCCCCGGGCAGGCTCGCTAGCCCTCCCCCTCCCCCGCCCCGCCCCGCTTCGTGCCGATGACCACGGTGGCGTACAGGTCTTCGTCCGTCACCACCCGGGCGGACAGACCGCTGCGGGTGACTGCCTCGACGGCCTGGGCGGCCTGCTGTTCGCTGGTCTCCACGAAGAGATGTCCGCCCGGGGCCAGCCACTGAGGGGCCCCGGCGGCGACGCGGCGCATGATGTCGAGCCCGTCGGCGCCTCCGTCGAGCGCCATGCGCCGTTCATGGTCGCGGGCCTCGGGCGGGAGCAGGGCCACGTCGCCGGTGGGGACGTACGGGCCGTTGGCGGCCAGGATGTCGACGCGGCCTCTGAGTGCCGCGGGCAGAGGCCCGTACAGGTCGCCCTCGTGGACCTCGCCGCCGAACCGCGACACGTTCCGGTGGGCGCAGCGCACGGCTGCCGGGTCCAGATCGGCCGCGTGGAGCTCGGCGGGGTCGGCGTGGGTGGCGAGCGCGGCGGCCACGGCCCCGCTGCCGCAGCACAGATCGAGCACGACGGCCCCGGCGGGCGCGAGGGCGGCGGCCTGGCGGGCGAGGAACTCGGTGCGGCGCCGCGGTACGAAGACACCCGGTTCGAGCGTGATGCGCAGACCGCAGAACTCCGCCCAGCCGACGACGTGTTCGAGGGGCAGGCCCTCCACGCGGCGCTCGACCATCGCGGCGAGTTCGTCCGGCGTACGGGCCGTCGACAGGAGGATGTCCGCCTCTTCCTCGGCGAAGACGCAGCCCGCTGCTCGCAGTCTGGCGACGACGGCGGGGTGGGGTGACGGGGGTGACGGGTGAACCGACATGTATGAAGCGTGACCTTTCGGGATGCCCATGGGGCTCCCGACGACCTGCGGCCACCTACGTCCGGTGGACCGCGGGGGTCTGTGAAGGGAGCACCCGACCTGACACAGCGGTAATGGGGCTCACCTCCTCGGCCGAAGCGCTGCTGGGAGCGGTAACACTACCCCAGCCGTCGCCGTGGCCCGGCCGGGAGTTGGGACCGCCGGCGGGTTGCCGACCGGCCGACGAACTGCCCGGTTCTTCGTGTTCCGCGAGGCGGGACGCAGTCACTCTGCGTGACTACCCCTCACTCCTCGCCTGATCGAACATTCCGGGCATATCGTTGATTAGGCACACCAGCCCGCCTCCGCACGTCGCGCCGGCTCACCTACCCCGAGCCGGCCTCCGCACATCGAGCCGGACGACTCAAGAGACAGGGGGTCGCCATGCTGGCGGAACTGCTCACGGCCGCGGCCGCGACCGCTTCGGTCTGCGCTGTCTACGCCGCCGCGGCGGCACGTGTCGTCAAGCAGTACGAGCGGGGTGTCGTCTTCCGCCTGGGCAGGCTGCACGGCGCCGTCCGTGGGCCGGGCTTCACCACCGTCGTCCCCGGTATCGACCGGCTGCACAAGGTCAACATGCAGATCGTGACCATGCCGGTGCCGGCACAGGACGGCATCACCCGCGACAACGTCACGGTGCGGGTCGACGCCGTCATCTACTTCAAGGTCGTCGACGCCGCCAGCGCGATCGTGCAGGTCGAGGACTACCGGTTCGCCGTCTCCCAGATGGCTCAGACCTCGCTGCGGTCCATCATCGGCAAGAGCGACCTGGACGACCTGCTCTCCAACCGCGAAAAGCTCAACCAGGGCCTGGAGCTGATGATCGACAGCCCGGCCATCGGCTGGGGCGTGCAGATCGACCGCGTCGAGATCAAGGACGTGTCACTGCCCGAGACGATGAAGCGGTCCATGGCCCGGCAGGCCGAGGCCGACCGTGAGCGGCGCGCCCGCGTCATCAACGCCGACGCCGAACTCCAGGCCTCCAAGAAGCTCGCCGAGGCGGCGGCCCAGATGTCCGAACAGCCTGCGGCACTCCAACTCCGGCTCCTGCAGACCGTGGTGGCCGTCGCCGCCGAGAAGAACTCGACCCTCGTACTGCCGTTCCCGGTGGAACTCCTGCGCTTCCTCGAACGGGCCCAGCAACCCTCTGCCCCGCCACCCGCCGTCGAGGAGGGCGAACACGAGAAGCCCGCGAGCCCGGAGGAATGACGGCGCCACGCAAGCGCGTTCGCACCGGCATGGACACAGCTGAGGCGGCACGGCGGTTCGTCGAGACCTGGGAACGGGGGTGGGCGCGGCACGACGTGCCGGCGCTCCTCGCCCTCTACGCGGAGGACTGCGTGCACCGCTCGATGCCGTTCAGGGAGCCGCACCGGGGGCGGGCGGCGCTCGCCGGCTATCTGCGCTGGTCGTTCGAGGACGAGCGCCCGCTCGACGTGCGGTTCGGACCGCCGCTGATCGGCCCGGACGGACTGGCCGTCGCCGAGTTCCGGGTGGTGGCCGAGGAGGGCGGTGAGGTCTCGACGCTGGCGGGCTGCGTGTTCGCACGGTTCCGTGGCGACGGGCTCGCCGTCGAGACGCGGGACTACTGGCACCAGAGCGGCGGCCGGCAGGAACCCGGGGGCGGACTGTTCCTCGGGGAAGAGGACGGCCTGTCATCTTGAGGGGAATTCCCTCGCGGCGCGGATCCCTTCGTCCGCCCGACCGGGGACGTCTGATGTCCGATGCCTTGGTAGCGTAGAAACGGCCCGGGCGGCGGGCCCAGGCGCGTCCAGAGGTGGGGAGACCGCTCATGCCCGGTACCAGGCCGGTCCGGCCACTGCTCCGGCAGGAAGTCGCCGACGGCATCAAGCGGTACATCCTCGAGAACCGGCTGCACCCCGGTGATCCGCTGCCCACGGAGACGGAGTTGTGCGAGGCCCTCGGCGCGAGCCGGTCCAGCGTCCGCGAGGCGGTCAAGATCCTGCACGCGCTCGACATCGTCGAGGTCAGGCACGGCCACGGCACGTACGTGGGACATCTGAGCCTGTCCGCCCTTGTCGAGAGCCTGACGTTCCGCGGGCTGCTGAGCCCCGACGACGACGTGCAGGTGCTCGCCGACCTCGTCGACGTGCGTGAGCTGTTCGAGCGCGGCATGGCCGAGCGGATCGTCGCGTCACTCAACGGCGAGCAACTCGACGCGCTGGAGCGCCTGGTGACCCGGATGAGCGACGTCGGTGTCGGCGGTGACGGCCAAGGGCTCATCGAGGCCGACCGCGCGTTCCACGCCCTGCTCGTGGCGCCACTCGGCAATGACCTGATGGGCCAGCTCTCGATGGCGTTCTGGGATGTGTACGCCATCGTGGCCCCGCAGATCGACGGCTTCACGCACACCGAGCAGGCGGAGACCGTCGCCGCGCACCACAGCATCGTGACGGCGGCCCGCGCGGGCGACGCGGCGGCGTTCGTGCGGGCCATCGGTGAGCACTACGCGCCGGTCCGACGGCGCATCTCCGAGGCCCGCACGCGCTCTTGACGGCCCTGTGCGGCGCCCCTAGGGTCCCTCAACGAAACAGGACATCTGACGTCTGCTGTCCTCTCTTTCGCACGGACATCTGACGTCGGACGCGCCCACAGGAACCTCCGCAGAGATGAGAGCCGTCCATGCATCGAAGAATGCTCGTCGCGCTGGTGTCCGCCGGACTTCTCACCCTGGGATCGGGAACGACCGCCCTCGCCCACGGTGATCGACATCCCGGAAACCGGAGCGAGTTGACCTCCCAGGACCTCGCCACCCGGGGAGCCGGATTCCCGCAGTACCGGATACCCGCCCTGACCACGTCCACAAAGGGCACGCTCATAGCGGCCTACGACGGCCGGCCCACCATGGCCGATCTCCCCAGCCACATCGCCCTCGTGGTGCGGCGCAGCACGGACGGCGGCGCCACATGGCAGGCGCAGCAGGTCGTGCGGAGCGAGGCCGCCCCCAAGGGGTTCGGAGACCCGAGCCTGCTCACCGACCGCGCCACGGGCCGGATCTTCCTCTTCCACGCCGCCTCGGTGAACCAGGGGTTCGCCGGGTCGCACACCGGTAACGACGACGACGATCCCGACATCCTGCACGCCGACTACAGCTACTCGGACGACGACGGGGTGACCTGGCGCCACCGCCGCATCACGTCGATGGTCAAGAACCCCGCGTGGGGTGGCCTGTTCGCCGCGTCCGGCGAGGGCATCCAGCTGCGGCACGGCCCGCGCAAGGGGCGCCTTCTCCAGCAGTACGCGATCCGGATCGACGGCGCGAACTTCGCGGCGAGCGCGTACAGCGATGACCACGGCGCGACCTGGAGGATGGGCGAGCCGGTCGGGCCGGGCGGCGACGAGAACAAGACGGTGGAGCTGTCCGACGGGACGGTCATGCTCAACAACCGTTCGGCGCCGTACCGGACCGTCGCGTACTCCACCGACGGCGGCGCCACGTACACGCCGTTCGCACCCGACCCGCAGCTGCCCGACCCGGCGAACAACGCGTCGATCATCCGGTACGCCCCCGACGCGCCGCCGAGCGACCCCCGCTCGAAGTGGCTCCTGTTCAGCAACACCGAGGACACCGGGGCCCGCCGTAACCTCACCGTCAAGATGTCCTGCGACGACGGCGTGACGTGGCCCGTGAAGAAGGTCGTCGACCCCGGGGCGGCCGCCTACTCCACCCTGACCCGGCTGCCGGACGGACTCGTGGGCCTGCTGTACGAACGCGGCGACTACCAGCACATGACCTACGCCTCGTTCGGCCTGAAGTGGCTGGGCGGGGGGTGCGGGCACCAACGGTGACCGTCTCGGGAATGTGACCTCTACCCCTTGACCGCCCCCGCAGGGTGCGACTTAAGGTGACGCCAGGACGTAGGACGTCTTATGTCTGACGCCCTACCCCCTCTGAACCGAAGAGAACCCGGAGCGCCGCCATGCCCCTGACCGCACCCCTGCGCGGGGTCGTCCCGCCCGTCTGCACCCCCCTCGACGAGACGGGTGAGGTGGACACCGCCTCCCTGGCCCGTCTCGTCGAGCACCTCGTCGCGGGCGGCGTGCACGGACTGTTCGCCCTCGGCTCGACCAGCGAGGTCGCGTATCTGACCGACGAGCAGCGTGCCGTCACCCTGCGGACCGTCGTGAAGGCGGCGGCGGGACGGGTCCCCGTGCTCGCCGGTGTCATCGACACGACGACCGCGCGCGTCGTCGCCCACGCACGCGTGGCCGCCGACCTCGGCGCCGACGCCCTGGTCGCCACCGCGCCCTTCTACACGCGCACCCACCCCAAGGAGATCGCGGGCCACTTCCGCACCCTGCACGCGAGCGTGGACCTGCCGCTGTTCGCGTACGACATCCCGGTCGCCGTCCACAGCAAGCTCCCCGCGTCGCTCGTGCGGGAGCTCGCCGAGGACGGCACGCTCGCCGGCCTCAAGGACAGCAGCGGCGACGAGGGCGGGCTGCGCCGGCTGCTCGTCGAGCTCGGCGGCCGCGACGGGCGCACGGACGGGCCCGCCCCGCACTTCTCCGTCCTGACCGGATCCGAACTCACCGTGGACTGCGCCCTGTTGGCCGGCGCGGACGGCGTCGTCCCCGGCATCGGCAACGTCGACCCCGCCGGATACGTGCGCCTCTACGACGCCGCGCTGGCCGGTGACTGGTCACTCGCCGCCAAGGAGCAGGAGCGTCTCGTCGCGCTGTTCGGCATGGTCGACGTGGGACCCGAGGCCGACATGGGGCGCAGCTCGTCCGCGCTCGGCTCGTTCAAGGCGGCGCTGCGCCTCCTCGGAGTCATCGAGTGCGGCGACACGGCGTTCCCCCAGATCCAGCTCGGTGAGGAGTCCGTCGCCGAGGTCGCGCAGCATCTGCGGGCCGCCGGGCTCGCGCCGGTCCGATGACGGTCACAGGTCCGGCGATCGGCCTCGACCTCGGAGGCACGAAGATCGCCGCCGCCCTCGTCGCGCCGGACGGCACGGTCCTCGCCCGGCACACGCGGGCCACGCCCGCGGCCGACGGACCCGAGGCCGTGCTCGACGCGCTCGCCGCCGCGGCCCGTTCGGTCGACGGCGGCAACGCCCCCGGTGTCCTCGGGGTCGCCGCGGCCGGGGTGATCGACCCGGTGACGGGCACCGTCACCAGCGCCACGGACTCGATCCGCGGCTGGGCCGGCACGGCACTGGCCGCCGGCCTCGCGGCCCGTACGGGCCTCCTGGTCGCGTGCGACAACGACGTACGCGCGACGGCGGCCCCCGAACTGGCCGCCGCCGGCGCGGGAGCGTCCCTCGTCTACGCGGCGATCGGCACCGGTGTCGGCGGCGCCCTGGCCGTGGGCGGGCGCATGGTGCACGGAACCGCGGGCATCGCCGGTCATCTCGGCCATGTGCCGAGCCCCGAAGCGGCGGGACTTGCCTGCACCTGCGGCGGCACGGGACATCTGGAGGCCGTCGCCTCGGGGCCGGGGATCGCCGCACTGTACGGACGGCTCACGGGCCGGCCCGTGGACCGCCTGGAGACCGTGGCCGAACGGGCCGCGTCGGGTGACGAGCCGGCCGTGCGCGCCATCGTGACCGGCGCGGTCGCCGCGGGCCGGGTTCTGGGCGGTCTCGCCAACACGCTGGGGCCCGACCGGGTCGTCGTCGGCGGCGGAGTGCCGCACATCGGGCCCCTCTACTGGGACGCGCTGACCGAGGCGTTCGCCGCCGAACTCATGCCGCCCCTGGCCCGGCTCCGGCCGTCGAGGCCCCTCTTCGGGGCCGACGCCGCCGTCATCGGCGCCGCGCGCCTGCCCACCCAGGTCCCGCTGCACGCGCCGCCCCCGTCCTGACCATCCCTTCCCTGGAGCCCTCGATGAACGACCCCGCGCCCTCGTCCCCCGTCGCCGGCCTGCTCGACGGCAGGCTGATCGTCTCCTGTCAGGCACCGCCCGGAGATCCCATGCGCGACACCGGCACCCTCGTACGGCTGGCCCGGGCGGCCGCGGCCGGCGGGGCGGCCGGGATCCGGGCCAACGAACCCGAGGTCGTCGCCGCGATCTCCGCCGCCGTCGACCTGCCTCTCATCGGGCTGTGGAAGGACGGGGACACCGGCGTCTACATCACGCCGACCGTCCGGCACGCCTTGGCCGTCGCCGAGGCGGGTGCCCACATCGTCGCCACCGACGCGACCGCGCGCCCCAGGCCCGACGGCGGCACGTTCGCCGACGTCGTGGCGGCGGTGCACGCCGCCGGGGCCCTGGTGATGGCCGATGTGGCGACCCTCGACGAGGGCGTCGCCGCGGCCGCCGCCGGCGCGGACTTCGTGTCGACCACGCTGTCCGGCTACGTTCCCGGCTCCCCGCGCCAGGACGGTCCCGACCTCGATCTGGTGGCCGCGCTCTCGGCCGCGCTGGCCGTCCCGGTCGTCGCGGAAGGCCGTATCAGCACCCCCGAAGAGGCCGCGCTGGCGCTCGCGCGGGGTGCGCACAGCGTCGTCGTCGGCACCGCGATCACCGCACCCACCGCGCTGACCTCGCGCTTCGTGACCGCGCTCCCCCGTACGTAGTTCCCGCTCACCCCCTCTCCCCCACTCAGGCCGTACCGCACCCCACACCGCAGACGGGACTCGACGGCGAGTCCTTCCGGCATCCTGGAGTAATCGTGCACACCACAGCCAAGCCACCGCTCCCCTGGTACCGCGAGGTGAGCCGGACCCAGTGGAAGGCGTTCTTCGCCGCCTGGATCGGCTACGTCCTCGACGGGTTCGACTTCGTCCTGATCACCCTCGTGCTGACCGAGATCAGCTCGGACTTCGGCCTGAGCACCGTGCAGGCCGCGAGTCTGATCTCCGGCGCGTTCATCACGCGGTGGCTCGGCGGAGCGGTCCTGGGCGCGCTCGGTGACCGGTACGGCCGCAAGCTCTCGATGGTCCTCAGCATCCTGCTGTACTCCCTGGGCACGTTCGCGTGCGGCTTCGCCTGGGACTACACGAGCCTGTTCGTGGCGCGCCTCGCGATCGGGATGGGCATGGCCGGCGAATACAGCGCCAGCGCCACGTACGTCATGGAGAGCTGGCCCACACGCGTGCGCAACCGGGCCAGTGGCTTCCTGATCTCGGGCTTCTCGATGGGCTCGGTGCTCGCCGCACAGGTCTACAACTGGGTCGTGCCCACGCTGGGCTGGCGCTGGATGTTCTACGTGGGCCTCCTCCCGATCGCCGTCGCCCTGTGGATGCGGCGGGCGCTGCCGGAGGCGGCGGACTGGAACGAGGCGGTCGGCAAGCAGGCGGCGAAGGAGCGGCCGAACCCGTTCCGGCCGCTGTTCGCCACGCCCGCCAGGGCGACGGTGAACGTCGTCCTCGCCGTGGCCGCCACCGTGTCGTTGTTCGCCGTCTTCACGCCCGCCGGCGACGGGCTCGTGCCCGTGCTGTCCGTCGTGGCCGCGGCCGCGCTCATCGCGTTCGCCGTGCAGCTGGGCGGGCGCAGGAGCTGGCTGCTCTACGTGTCGATGATCGTGACGATCTTCTTCGCGTTCCTGTACTCGTGGCCGATCCAGGCGCTGCTGCCGACGTACCTCAAGACCGAGCTGGGCTACTCGCCGGAACAGGTCACCGACGCGCTGTACTTCGCGGGCTTCGGCACGATGGCGGGCTGCTGGCTCGCGGGCTTCGCCGGTGACCGGATGGGCACGAAGAAGGCGTACGCGCTGACGCTGCTCGCCTCGCTGGTCTTCGTCTTCCCGGTGTTCGCGGTGCGCGACAACCTTCTCCTGCTCGGCGCCCTGCTCTTCGTGCTCCAGGCGACCAGCTTCGGCATCTCCGGGCTGCTGCCCCGGTACATCGGCGGTCACTTCCCCACCGAGAACCGCGCCGCGGCGCTGGGCTTCACGTACAACGTGGGTGCCCTCGGCGGAGCCGTCGCGCCGGTGCTCGGCGCGCATCTCGCCGCGGGCATGGACCTGGGGCGCGCCCTGGCCGTGCTGACCTTCGCGGGGACGGTGATCGTGGTCCTGCTGGTCGGCTTCGACGTACCGGGACGCCTGAACCGCCTCACCGACCCGGAGGGCACCGTCGACCACCTCGCGGAAGCGACACCGGAGGCGTCGTCGGCGTCCTCCGATGCGGTCCCCGCGGCGACCCGCTGACACACGGTCCCTGCCCTCGTCAGCCCTCTGTCCAGGGGCGCAGCTTCTCCGGGTTGCGTACGGCCCAGATGTGGGTGATCCGGTCGCCGGAGATGCGAAACGCGAACACGGTGACGGTGACGCCGTCCTGCTGGGCGACCAGGCCGGGCCGGCCGTTGACCGTGCGCTCCAGAAGCGTCAGGTCGGGTGCCAGGCGGGCGACGTTGAGATAGGCGTGGGCTACCCGTTCGCGGCCCGTGATCGGCCGGCGGAGGGCGCCGACCAGGCCCCCGCCGTCGGCGATCACGGTGGCGTCGGGGTCCAGAAGGCCCACGAGGGCGCCCACGTCCTTCGCCGCCCAGGCCAGTTTGAACTCCCGGACGATGCCGGCCTGCGCGGTCGTCGGCCCGGCGGGGGCCTGCGCGTCGCGGATGCGGCGGCGGGCCGAGGAAGCCAGCTGACGGCAGGCCGCCGGCGTGCGGCCGACGATCTCGGCCACCTCGGCGAACGCGTAACGGAAGACGTCGTGAAGGATGAAGGCGACGCGTTCGGCCGGCGTCATGGATTCCAGTACGACGAGGAAGGCCATGTCGACCGACTCGTCGAGGGTGATCCGGTCCGCCGGGTCCGCCGCGCCGCCGTCGGTCCACTCCCGGCGCTCGGGAAGCGGCTCGGGGATCCACTCGCCCACGTAGCGCTCCCTGCGCGCACGGGCGGAGCCGAGCAGATTGAGGCAGATGCGGCTCGCGACCGTCGTCAGCCAGGCGCCGGGGGAATCGATGGCATCCCGTTGCGGCCGGTCCATGCCGTACCAGCGGACGTACGTCTCCTGCACGACGTCCTCGGCGTCGGCCAGCGAGCCGAGGAGCCGGTACGCCAGATCGGTCAGCTGGCGCCGCTCGCTCATGATCGCGTCAAGGCCCGGATCGGGCCGCTGACCGTGTGCCGTCTCGGATCGGTTGGCCATGATGTCGCGCACTCCCTTTCCTCGGCCTCGTACGTGCCCTCCATCTGATTGACGGGACAGCCCTTCGGAATGTGACGTCGTTCCCGTCGCCTCACATTCCGGAGGGCTGCGTTGTCGTAAGAGGCATACGGAACGGAGGAAGCCGATGACCGACTTTCAAGCGATTGCCGACCGCGTGGAGATCGAGGCGCTGCGCGGCGAGTTCACCGACGCGGCGATGATGCGCGACCGCGCCCGCCTCGCGTCCCTGTTCACGGAGGACGGCGTGCTGCGGATGCCCGACGTCCCCATCGAGATGAACGGCCGGGAGGAGATCCGCACCGGGGGCGAGCGGCTCCAGGCCCAGTGGGACTTCTTCGTGCAGAACACACATCCGGGCGTGATCCGCATCGACGGCGACAGGGCGACCGGCCGCGCCTACATGCAGGAGATCGCGCGCATGAAGAGCGGTTTCCAGGGCCTCAACTACGCGATCTACCACGACCGTTACCGCCGCACGGACGACGGCTGGAAGTTCTCCGAGCGCGTCTACGAGATCAGGTACTTCGACACCACCCCGCTGACGGGCTCGGCACCGGCCGGGGACCCCCGCACGCCCAAGGAGGCACGATGACCGTCTCGACTCCCGCCACACTGTTCACCGGCCCGGCGTCCGCGGACCGCTTGGAGCGGGCGGCAGCCGCGCTGGCGGCGCACGGCTTCACCGTCGAGATCCTCGATGACGCCGCCGCGGCGCGCACCCGTGTCCAGGAGCTGATCCCACGGGACGCCAGTGTGTTCACCACGGCCAGCGAGACGCTGCGGCTGTCCGGCATCGACGACGACATCAACACCAGCGGCCGGTACCGGGCCGCCGTCAAGCCCCGTGCGGTGACCATGGACCGGGCCACCGAGGCGGACGACATCCGGCGCCTCATCGCCGTCCCCGACGTCGTCGTGGGCAGCGTCGCCGCGCTCACCGAGACCGGCTCCCTCGTGGTGGCCTCGGCCAGCGGAAGCCAGTTGCCCGCGTACGCGGGTGGCGCCGGGCGCGTGATCCTGGTCGTCGGGGCGCAGAAGGTGGTCCCCGACCTGGACACCGCGCTGCGCCGCCTCGAGGAACACGCCCTCCCCCTCGAAACCACCCGCGCCCTGGAGGTGTACGGCCGGCCCAGCGCCGTCAACCAACTCCTGGTCCTCCACGCGCAACCCCTCACGGGCGGCCAGGGAATCGTCCTGCTGCTCCGCGAGGCGATCGGGTTCTGAACCGACGCCTGACGCGGCCTCCCCCGGCTCACGCCGGGGGAGGCGCAAAGCGCTGGATGTCAGGCCGTGACGTCGATGTACGTCGAGGGGCCGTAGCTGGATCCGCTGACCGGGGTGACGTACATACGGACGGTCCTGCCCTCCTTGAGGTCGCCGCCCTTCCACGGGCTGCAGTAACCGGCCGTGTGGCCGCGGGTGTCGACGCGCCGGTCCATGATGCCGTCGTAGTTGTAGTCGAGCGCGGTCTCGATGCCCCAGCCGTCCGACTTGGTGTCGCACGCGCGGATCGCATCGCCGGGGATCGAGCCGTCCGGGTCGGCGTTCCACGTGGCGCTGCCGGCGCCGCTGGGCGCGTAGATGGTGACGGTCCCGGCCCAGGCCTGGCCCTGCAGTCCGACGACCAGACCGATCGCGCAGGCGCCGGTGGCGAGTGCTCTGATCACGGTGCTTCGGGTCTTCATGATGTCCCCTCCCCTTGCCGGCGGGCCGGTGCCCGCCGACGCTCGGGAGGAGAATGCCATACCTAGATCAACTCCGGGAGACGGGACGGCCGTTCCCCGTGCCGCTCACTTCTCCACCAGGCGCTCCATGAGCGCGGTGGCCTCGGCGAGCGTGCGCAGTTCGGCCTCGTCGAGCTCGCCGGCCAGGGCCTGGACGAGCCACCCGTGCTTGGCCGCCCGGACCGAGGCGAGGGTGCTCCGGCCGCTCTGCGTGATGGCGACGACGGACTGACGGCCGTCGGCCGGGTCGGGCGTGCGCGCGACGAAGTCCCGTTCCTCCAGGGCGGCGAGGGTGAGCCGCATCGACTGGGGCCGCACGTACTCGGCGCGCGCGAGCGCGGCCGTGGTGGCGGGGCCCTCTCCGTCGAGGCGGGCCAGTACCGTCCGCTGCGTCGGGGTGAGGAGGCTGTCGGGCGACGCGGTGCGCAGTCGCCTGAGCAGGCGTCCGACCACGGTGGAGAGATCGGCGGCCACCTGTTCGGCGAGCGGCTCGTCCGCGGGTTCTCGCTGCATGGCCTCACCGTAGAAGGCCGACAGGCGGCCTTGCAATTTCACCCCTTTCGCCGGACGGGCCTGCGCGGGAAAACCATCGGCCGTCGCCCCTCTTCCCGCTGGTCCGACCAGTCGGTATGTTCACCTCCTGCGGGACCCGTCCCGACATTCGCCCCGCCTCGCCGCTTCGGCCCACGGAGATCCCATGACCCAGCACGCGCCCGGCATCCAAGGACACTGCGACGCGCGCTTCGACGCCGTCCGCGCCGCCTTCGAGGAGAACTTCGACGAGCGCGAGGAGCTGGGCGCGGCCGTCACCGTCCTGGTCGACGGCGCGCCCGTCGTCGACCTGTGGGGCGGCTGGGCCGACGCGGCCCGCACGCGCGCGTGGGAGCGCGACACGGTCGTCAACGTGTGGTCGACGACGAAGGGCCCGACGGCTCTGTGCGCCCACATCCTCATCGACCGCGGCCTGCTCGACCCGGACGCGCCGGTCGCCACGTACTGGCCGGAGTTCGCCGCCGCAGGCAAGGAAGGCGTACTCGTACGTCATCTGCTGTCGCACCGCGCCGGGCTCGCCGGGCTGCGTGAGCCGCACTCCCTGGAGCAGCTCTTCGACTGGGAGCTCACCACGTCCCGGCTCGCGGCGCAGGAGCCCTGGTGGGAGCCCGGCTCGGTCTCCGGCTACCACGCGCTGACGTACGGGTTCCTCGTCGGCGAGGTCGTCCGGCGCGTCAGCGGTCTGCTGCCGGGCGCGTTCCTGGAGCGCGAGGTGACGGGACCCCTCGGCATCGACTTCACGATCGGACTTCCGGACAAGGAGGCGGGCCGCGCGGCGGAACTGGTGCACCCGCGCGCGCGGGCCACCAGCGAACAGGCCGCGATCTTCGCCCAGTTGGCCCCCGCCGCCCTCGCCGCCCTGACCAACCCGGTCGCCGGCGCGTCGGAGGCGAACACCGCGGCATGGCGCGCCGCCGAGATCCCGGCCGCCAACGGTCACGGCACGGCGCGCGCCGTCGCCGCGCTGTACGCGATCGTCGCGGGCAAGGGCCGTCTCGGCGACCGGCAGATCCTGTCCCCGGAGGGCGCCGAGCGGATCCGTGAGGGTCAGGGCAGCTGCCGTGACCTCGTCCTGGGCGCCGGGTTCACGCACGAGACGGAGCTGAGCCTCGGGCTCTGGCTGAGCGGACCGAACGGCTCGTACGGGCCCAACCCGCGCGCGGTCGGACACGACGGCTTCGGCGGCTCGTTCGGATCGGCCGACCCCGAGTCGGGTGTCGCGATGGGCTATGTGATGAACCGGATGGGCCCTCATATCGCCGACGACCCGCGCAAGATGGCCCTGATCAGCGCGGTGTACGACGCTTTCGGCTGAGATCCGACCGCCGGAAACCGGCCACCACGCGCCGTCCTGCGCGCCCTTACCGCCGCGCAACCTTACGGTAACCACATGGGCAGTTCGCCAGGCTAACCTGCTGACCGCCCAGGAGGATCACACGGCGACGCGATCAGGAGGCCGACCGGATGGCGCGGGGCACGACGACGACGACGAGGGCCTGCCTGATGGCCCTCACCGTCGGCATGCTCGTCCTCCAACTCCTGGTCAAGGGCGCCCACTCCGCGTCCGCGCACGCGCCGGTGACGCACGCCGGCGGCCCGGTCGCCGCCTGCGACGACACCGAGCTGCCCCGGAGCGCGTCCCACCACTACCTGCCGCGCGACCGGTACCGCGCGGAGGAGTACGTGCCCGACGGCACCGTGCGCGGGGCCGTGTGCCCGTGGCAGGTCCAGGCCGGGGACCCGGGTGTCGCGCCGACGGCAGGCGCCGGCGAGAGGTCCCCGCACCGCCAGCCGAGACGGGCGGCCGACTCCCTCCCCGTCATACTCCAGGTCTTCCGCTGCTGAGAGCGCGCGCGGGCAGGAGCAGTTCCCCCGCGTCTTCGGCGCACCCTCCTGCCCGCCTCCCGTGACACTCCGCACGTGTAGGACTACGCGCCCCGCACGGGGCGCGCTGGAGGTATGCGCTCGTGAAGCGTTTGGTACCGCGGCAGGACTTCGCCGCGTCTCTCGTCGTGTTCCTGGTCGCCCTGCCGCTGTGCGTGGGCGTGGCCGTGGCGTCCGGCGTCCCGGCCGAACTGGGCCTCGTCACCGGCATCGTGGGCGGTCTGGTGGCCGGCTCCATGCCCGGCAGCAGTCTTCAGGTGAGCGGGCCCGCGGCCGGGCTCACCGTGCTCGTGTACGAGGCCGTGCAGGCGTACGGCCTGCCGGTGCTCGGCGTCATCGTGCTCGCCACGGGGCTGCTCCAGCTCCTCATGGGCAGCCTGCGCCTGGGCCGCTGGTTCCGGGCGATCTCCGTGGCGGTCGTCGAGGGCATGCTCGCCGGGATCGGCCTCGTCCTGATCGCCGGGCAGCTCTACGCGATGGCCGGCACCCCGGCGCCCGCGTCGGGCATCGGCAAACTCGCCGGGCTGCCCGGCCTGTTGATCGACTCGGCCACCTCACCGAAGGCGCTCACCGCGCTCGCCATCGGCGTGGGCACGATCGTCGTGCTGCTCGGCTGGAAGCGGCTGCCCAAGGCGGCCAAGGTGGTGCCCGCACCGCTCGCCGCGGTGGGGCTCGCGACGCTCGCTGCCGCCGGGTTCGGGCTGCCGGTCGCACGGGTCGAGGTGCAGGGTCTGATCGAGTCCGTACAGCCGCCCGGCGCCGACGCGTTCGGGCAGCTCGTGAGCGTCGGGGTCGTCGGCACCGTCCTCGCGTTCACCCTCATCGCGTCGGCCGAGAGCCTGTTCAGCGCGGCCGCCGTCGACCGGATGCACGACGGGCCGCGCACCTCGTACGACAAGGAACTCATCGCGCAGGGCGCCGGCAACACCGTGTGCGGGCTGCTCGGCACGCTGCCGATGACGGCGGTGATCGTGCGCAGCGCCGCCAACGTCCAGGCAGGCGCCCGCACCAAGGCGTCCCGGGTCCTGCACGGCGTGTGGCTGCTGCTGTTCGCGGCGCTGCTGCCCGCCGCGCTCGGTGTGATCCCGGTCGCCGCGCTCGCGGCCGTCCTGGTCCACGCGGGCGGCAAACTGATCCCCGTACGGCAGATCGCGGGGCTGTGGCGTGAGCACCGGGGTGAGGCGCTGGTGCTGGTCGTCACGGCGGTGTCGATCGTCGCGGTCAGCATGTTCGAGGGCGTGCTCGTCGGCCTCGCCCTCGCGGTGGCCAAGACGGCGTGGGAGGCCTCGCACGTGCGGCTCGACGTCATAGACAAGGGGGCCGGGCCGATCCAGGTGTATCTGACGGGCAACGCGACGTTCCTGCGGCTGCCGAAGATCCTCGACAGTCTGGAGGCGCTGCCGCAGGACCGGCCCGTCGTGCTCGACCTGTCCGGTCTTCACCACCTCGACCACGCCTTCGGGACGGCGCTGCGGAACTGGGCGGACCGGCACAGCGGCGCCGGCACGGAGCCCGTCAAGGTCACCCCGGGCCAGGCCACTCCAGGAGGCTGAGACCGGCCCCAGCGGGGCCCTACGGCGTGATCGCGCCGAGCAGGGCCCGCGCGCACAGGTCGCGCACCTGATCCCGTGACAACTCCGGCTCGTCGAGCCACTCGAGGCACACGGCCACCATGAAGGCCAGCCAGCCGCGTACGGCGAGCCGGAGCACGGGGGACTCGCCGTCGGCATGCGACCGGTCGGGGTCGGCCGCGAGTGCCTCGACGATCTGGCGCTCCTGCGCGGCCAGTCCCTGCCGGTACACCTCGCGCACGGCCGGGTCGCCCGCGGCCTCGGCCCGGTGGAAGGCGCGGAAGCCCTCGCTGTGGGCCTCCACATACCCGAGGAACGTCTCCAGGCCCACGGCGATCTGGTCGCGCACAGGGATCCCGGGAACGGCCGCGGTCAGGCGCAGCATCCGCTCGCTCTCGCGCTGGACGACGGCGGCGAAGAAGTCCCGTTTCGTCGGGAAGTAGTGGTAGAGGAGCCCGCGCGAGACGCCGGCGATCTCGGCTACCTGCTCGATCCAGACGTCGTCGTACGTGCTCTGCGCGAACAGCCGCGCGCCCACGCCGAGCAGCTGCTCACGACGCTCCTCGGTGCTCAGCCGGCGGCGCGTGCGCTCCGGCTCCCTGGCGGCCATGGAAGCACCTTACCCGCATTACTTGACGTGAATTCAATAGCGGGACCACACTGGGGAGCGTATTGAACCCACGTATAACAACGGTCGGGTACAGGCACTCTCTACGTCCAACAGGTGGGGATCATGGCTCAGTTGACGCGGCCGGCGACGGACTCGAAACCGCCGAAGGGCTTTCGCAGTGCCGAGCTCGGCTGGCCCGGGCTCGACCGGATTCCGCACCCGACACGCCGCGTTCCCCTCGTCGGCGACGTCCTCGGCGCGAATGTGCGCACGCCGGTTCAGGACTCGATGCGGATCGGCAAGGAGCTCGGGCCGGTCTTCCGCCGCAAGGCCTTCGGGAACGAGATCGTGTTCGTCTGGGGCGCGCGGTTCGCCGCCGACATGGCGGACGAGTCACGCTTCGCCAAGCATGTCGGCCTGGGCGTCGCCAATCTGCGGCCGGTGGCCGGTGACGGCCTGTTCACCGCGTACAACCACGAGCCCAACTGGCAGCTGGCGCACGACGTGCTCGCTCCCGGTTTCGGCCGCGAAGCCATGGAGGGCTACCACTCGCTGATGCTGGATGTCGCGGGGCGCCTGACAGCGGCCTGGGACGCCCGGGAGGCGGCGGGCCTGGCCGTGGACGTGCCCGGCGACATGACGAAGCTGACCCTGGAGACGATCGCGCGGACCGGTTTCGGCCATGACTTCGGGTCGTTCGAGCGGGAGCGGCCGCACCCGTTCGTGAGCGCCATGGTCGGCACGCTGTCGTTCGCGCAGCGGCGCAACGTCGTGCCGCCGGCGCTCGCCCCCCTGTTGCTGCGAGGCGCCGAGCGGCGCAACGCCGCGGACATGGCGTACCTGAACCGGACCGTGGACGACGTCGTCGCCGCGCGGCGGGCCGCGCCCGGATCGTCCTCCGCCGGGCAGAGCGACCTGCTCGACCGCATGCTGGAGGTCGCCCACCCCGACACCGGGGAGCGCCTCTCCCCCGAGAACATCCGGCGCCAGGTCATCACGTTCCTCGTCGCGGGCCACGAGACGACGTCGGGGGCACTGTCGTTCGCGCTGCACTATCTCGCGCACCACCCCGACGTCCTCGCGAAGGCGCGCGACGAGGTGGAGCGGGTGTGGGGTGACGCGGACGAGCCCGCCTACGAGCAGGTGCCCAAGCTCCGCTACCTGCGCCGCGTGCTCGACGAGTCCCTGCGGCTGTGGCCGACGGCTCCGGCGTTCGCCCGCGAGGCCACCGTCGACACCACGCTCGGCGGGATCCACCCGATGCGCAGGGGCGCTTGGGCGCTGGTCCTGACATCGCTCCTGCACCGCGACCCGGAGGCGTGGGGTGACGACCCGGAGGCCTTCGACCCGGACCGCTTCGCTCCGGCGGCCGTGCGCTCGCGCGCCCCGCACGTATTCAAGCCGTTCGGCACCGGGGCGCGCGCGTGCATCGGCCGCCAGTTCGCCCTGCACGAGGCGACGTTGGTGCTCGGTCTGCTGCTGCGCCGCTACGACCTGCACCCCGAACCGGGCTACCGGCTGCGCGTCGCGGAGCGCCTGACGCTGATGCCGGAAGGCCTGCGGCTCAACCTGGGACGCCGCGCGAAGGTCCCGACGACGGACTGAGTCCGGTCGGCCGGGATCGACGACCGAGCACCCCGAGCACCCCCTCTCAACCCTCGCGTCGAAGGCGAATTGTCAGACCCGTGCGCAAGAGTGGAGGCACATGTCTCCACATCCACGTCTTCGCCGAGCTGAGGGGCCCATCGACATGAACGCGACCAGGAATGCCGAACTCGCCGCGGCCCAGGCCTGCCTGCGCCTGCTGCACACCGCGCGTGCCGCGCTGACCGGATGCGAGCCGGCGACCGCCGCCTCGCTGCTCGCCCTGCCGATCGCGGAGGCCGACGCGGCCCTGGACAGGGCGGGACTCGCGGGAAACGAGGCCTGGCTGCTCGAGAAGCTGTACGACTTGGGAACGGAGACGCGTGTTCATACGTGAGGTAGGTGTACTCGTCCGTAGGTGAGGTGCGTGCGTTCGTCCGCAGGTGGCGTGCGCGCGTCCGATTCCTGCGTCCCCGCGTTCCCGCGTCCCCGCGTTCCCGAGACCGTTCAGGAGAGCTCCGTTGACGATCCCACCCGTGGTACCGCACCGTATCGACCCGGCCGGTGGCTGCCCGCACGCGGCGAACGCGCGACTGCTGGACCGGGGCGCCGTCGCCCCGGTCCTGCTGCCCGGCGACGTCGAGGGCATGGTGGTCCTCGGCCACGACGCCCTCAAGGACTTCCTCGCGCACCCCGATGTCGCCAAGAGCGCCCGGCACTTCACCGCGCTGAGCGAGGGCCGCATACCCGACGGCTGGCCGCTCATGACGTTCGCGACCGTGCAGGGCATGACGACCGCGGACGACGAGGACCACCGGCGGCTGCGGTCGCTGGTGAGCCGGGCGTTCACCGCGCGCCGCGTCGAGGCCCTGCGGCCACGCGTCGAGGAGCTGACCGGCGAGCTGCTCGACGGGCTGGAGGCTGCCGTGACGGAGGGCGAGGACATCGTGGAGCTGCGGCGGCGGTTCGCGCTGCCGCTCCCGATGAGCGTGATCTGTGAACTGCTCGGCGTGGACGAGGAGTTCAGGGGCCGGCTGCACCATCTGTCGGGCCAGGTCGTGGCCACCGACATCGGCCCGCGCGAGGCGGTGGCCGCCAACCGTGAGCTGGTCTCCGTGCTCGCGGCGGTCGCCGCGTCCCGGGCGACCCGGCCGGGCGACGACCTGACGAGCGCGCTGATCGCGGCACGCGAGGAGGACGGCGACCGGCTGAGCGAGCAGGAGCTGATCGGCACCCTGCTCCTCATGATCATCGCCGGGCACGAGACGACGCTGAACCTGATCACGAACGCCGTGCGTGCCCTGTGCGCCCACCGCGACCAGCTCGGCCTCGTCCTGTCGGGCGCGGCGTCCTGGACCGATGTGGTGGAGGAGACGCTGCGCTGGGACAGCCCCGTCAGCTACTTCCCGTTCCGCTACCCGAAGCGGGATCTGACGGTGGACGGGACGGTGATACCCCGGGGCACTCCGGTGCTCGCGGGCTACTCGGCGGCGGGGCGTGACGGGAGCGCGCACGGCCCGGACGCGGACCGCTTCGACGTCACGCGCGCCTCGGCGGCCCGCCATCTCTCACTGGGCCACGGCCCGCACTACTGCCTGGGGGCGCCGCTCGCCCGTCTGGAGGCCACCGTCGCCCTGGAGCGCCTGTTCACCCGTTTCCCCGATCTCGATCTGGCCGCGCCCGACGCGGAGCTCGCGCGTAAGGCGGGTTTCGTGGGCAACAGCGTCGACCAACTCCCGGTTCGGCTGCGGCCGGTGGCCGGGGCGGCCTGACGGACGCCTCCCCAGGGTTTCTGGTCCGCTGGTCCTAGGCCGCGCGACCTGGGCCGTTACGGTCCCTCCGACCGTGGCCCAGATCCGCCCGGCCCGCCAGACTGGCCGTATGGACGCCTCACGTACCGACGCCTATCTCCGCCGCATCGCGACACCGCACCCCGCGGCGCCGACCGCTCTGGCGCTGCGCACCCTGCACCTCGCGCACCAGCGGGCGGTGCCGTTCGAGAACCTCTCGATCCATCTGGGTGAGGAGATCTCCATCGACGAGGAAGCGATCGTCGCCAAGCTCGTGGACCGCCGTCGCGGCGGGTTCTGTTACGAGCTCAACGGCGGCTTCGCGGCGCTGCTCACCGCGCTGGGCTTCGAGGTGTCCCTGCTCCAGGCCCGGGTGTACGGCGAGGAGGGACACCTCGGCATCCCGTACGACCATCTCGCCCTCCGCGTCCGCACCGTCGACGGGGCCGATCTGCTCGCGGACGTCGGCTTCGGGGCGCACAGCCACTTCCCGCTCGACTTCGGTGAGCGCGGTGAGCAGCGGGATCCGGGTGGCGTCTTCCGGATCGCCGAGACGAAGGAGGGCGACCTGCGCGTGTCCAAGGACGGGGCACCGGAGTACCTGCTCGAGCAACGCCCGCGGGAGCTGAGGGACTTCGAGGTCGGCCGCTGGTACAACTCCACGTCGCCGCGGTCCCCGTTCACGCGGTCGCTGGTCTGCTCGCTGGTCACGGACGAAGGCCGGCTTACCCTGAGCGGCCGCACGCTGAAGACGACGGCCGGCGGCGAGCGCCACAGCACGGAGCTCACGTCGGACCGGGAGGTGCTCGACACCTACCGCGAATCGTTCGGCATCGAGCTCGACCGGCTGCCGACGGATCCGACCACCTGAATCCGGCACTCCGCCCCCGGCTCTCCGGCTCTCCGACTCGGCGCCGCTCCGGCACTCCCCTCGGCGTCGCTCCGGTCCTCTCCAGCACACCGCCCCGGTCCTCCGGCTCGGCGTCTCTCCGGTACGCCGGCTCTCAGCCGTCGGTGGTGTGCGCCGCGACGGTGCGGTCGAGTGCGGGGGCGAGCCAGTCGAGGGTGAGCTCTGCCCGCCGCGCGAGCCACTCGGGGTCGGCGTCGGCCGGGCCGTCCTCGTACCGGCGCCGCCTGATGTCCGCCACGACGTCGGCGGGCGCGCCGAGGTCGGTGAGGACGTCGAGGGCTTCGGCCTTGCTGATGAGGGTGCCGTCGCGCAGGGTGACCGTGGCCCGGGCCAGGACCATCAGGCCCAGGTCGACCCAGACGTTCTCCAGCCACAGCTCGGGGCGTCCGGTCCTGGGCCTCCAGTAGCCGGCCAGGTCGGCGAGGATGTACTCCCTGAGCGTGTGGTCGTCCACCGGCGGCAGGATGCCCGCGATCGGATCCCCATGGAGAACGAGACCGAATGTGTGGAGTTCACGCCGGGTGATGGGCGTGACCGTGCGGGCGTAGGCCTCGCGGTGGGCCCAGGTGAAGTGCGTACGGTCAGGGTCGTCGAGGTCGCCGTGCGGCAGGTAGGAGCAGTGGAGGTGCGCCGCGAGGGGCAGTTCGGCGTCGATTCCCTCGTGCAGGATGGTGAGCCGTGTCTCCTCGTCCGGCTTGAGCGGGTGCGGGACGACGGCGACGAGGTCGAGGTCGCTGCGCCCTTCCTGGTAGTCCCCGCCGGCGAGCGACCCGTGCGCCCACAGCGAGAACGGGGCGGCCAGCGCCTCCCGGAGCCCGGTCAGAAAGCGGGCGAGCAGGTCGGACGTGGCCGCCGGATGTTCCTCCGCTGTGGTCATTCGGCCAGTGTGCCAGGAGTCAACTGGGCCTGTACGGCTGGTCCGTAGCGTTCGGTGATCTCTTCGATGGGCGCGGAGCGCACATGGGGGCCACGCGCGATGCCGTACATGACGCCGAGCCCGAGAAGGAGGGAGACCGCCAGTTCGGCGCGCAGGCCCGCGTCCGGTCCGTGCAGGCGCTCGGCGAGGCGGTCGCTGACCTGGGTACGGAAGTTGGCGCGGAGGATGTCGCCCTGTTCGCCGTGCAGCGGGGCGAACACGATGCGCAGGATGGGGTCGGCGCCGTGCGTGGACTGGCCGGTGAGGAGGTGTCGCACCATGTGCCGGCCGAGGTCCTCCACAGGCGCGTCGAGGAAGGTCTCCACGTCCGCCTCGAAGTTCATGACCTGGGAGAACAGGGCGTCCTTGTTGCCGAAGTACTTGAGGATCAGCGGGGCGCTGACCCCGGCGCGCTCGGCGACGGCCTTGAGGGTGATGTCGGTGTGCGCGTGCCGGGCGAGGAGGTGGCGGCAGGCGCGGATGATGGCGGCCTTGGTCGCCTCGGCGTCACGGCGCGCCGGCCCCGGACGGTGGTCGTCGGTCACGCCTGAGGCGGACCGCTCCTCGGCGGAAACGGTCGGGGCCGGGCTCGTCACGGGGTCACGCTCCTTCGAGGGCCTTGTCCGGCCGGCCGGTCGTGCCGCCGACGGACCTGCGCCCTCCATTGTCCGCGGCGTCGGCGGGCACGGTGAACGCCACCGCTATGACCACGAGGGCGACCGTGCCCGCCATGACGAAGGCCATCTGATAGCCGCGCAGTGAAGGGAATGCGGCGCCGGTCGCGTGGTGGACGAGGATCGCGGCGACCGCGGCGCTGGAGACTGCCTGGCCGATGGTGCGCATCAGGACGTTCACGCCGTTCGCCGACGCGGTCTGGCCCGCGGGCACGGCCCGCAGGATGAGGGTGGGCAGCGCCGAGTAGGCGAACGTGGTGCCGGTCGACACGATGGCGGCGCCCAGGACGATCACCCACAAGTCGCGGCTGTCGGCGATGCGGACTGCATAGCCGAGCGCCATCGCGGCGCCGCCGATGGCGAGGCTCACGCGGGGGCCGCGCGCGGCGGAGACGCGGGCCGACACCGGCGAGAGGAGGAGCATGATCACGCCGTTGGGCAGCAGGCACAGGCCGGTCTGCACGATGGAGAGGCCGAGCCCGTAGCCGCTGGACCTGGGCGCCTGGACGAGCTGTGCCGTGACGAGCGAGTTGGCGTAGAAGGCGAATCCGGCGATCAGGGCGGCGAGGTGCGGCAGGCCGACGCGGCGGCCGACGGCGAGCCGGAGGTCCACCAGTGGACGCTCGGCCCGCAGCTGCTGCCACGACCACAGCGCCAGGATCACGACGGCTCCGGCGAACAGGCCGACCACGCGTGCGCTGCCCCAGCCCCACTGGCCGCCCTGCGACACGGCGAGCAGCAGGCAGACCAGGCCGCCGGCGATCCCGGCCGCGCCGAGTGTGTCGAACCGGCCCGGTTCGCGCACGGGCGACTCGCGCACGGCCCAGCAGGCGAGGGCGAGGCCGAGCACGCCGAGGGCGCTGGTCGCCCAGAACATGACGTGCCAGTTGGCGTACTGCACGATCAGGGCGGCGAGCGGCAGGCCGAGCGCGGCGCCGATCCCCACGGTCGAGCTCATGAGGGCGACCGCGGATCCCGTGCGGTGGGGCGGGAGTTCGTCGCGCAGGATGCTGATGGAGAGCGGGACGACCGCGGCGGCCGCGCCCTGGAGCGCGCGGGCCGCGATCAGGACGCGGATGTCGGAGGTGAGCGCGCACAGCACCGACCCGCCGGTCATCAGGCCCAGCGCGAGCAGCAGGACGCGCCGCTTGCCGTACATGTCGCCCGCTCTGCCGAGCACGGGGGTGAGGACGGCGCCGGCGAGGAGGGTCGCGGTGACCGTCCAGGAGACCGCGCCGGGTGAGGCTCCGGTGAGCCGGGGCAGGTCGGGGAGCAGCGGGACCACGACGGTCTGCATGACGGCCATGAGGATGCCGCCGAAGGCGAGGACCGGGATCGTCAGCCGGCCGCGCAGACCGGGCAGCGGGGTTGCTTCGGGGCGTATGTCGGGATTTATCGCGGGCTCCATGAGCGCTCCGGTGGACGCCTCGAGGGCGGGGGCGGGAGGTGGGGTGAATTTCTATTCACCTACATGGTGAATCAGTATTCACCAGAGCCCTCGTATCTGACCAGAACGTACGGACAAATCCCTGCACACCTGACACAACCCCCGACATGCCGCGGCGCCGGCCGGCTCTCTCCTGCCGGCCGGCGGTCTTCTGCCGGTCGGCCGTCTTCTGCCGGTCGTCTCGGTGGCGCTGGGCGCCGCCGTGCTCGATGAGGGCCTTTCGGTGCGGGTGGTGGCAGGGACGGCGGTCGTGCCGGCCGGCGTGGGGATGACGCGAAAGGCCTCCGCCCGTAAGGGGACGCGCGAGGCCTGAGGGGCGGCGGCCGCTCCTGTTCCCTCCGCCGCACGCCAGCCATACTGCCGACCATGACTTCTGCTGCCACCACCCTTCGCGTCGGACTCGTCGGCACGGGCACCTGGGCCTCGAACACACACGCCGCCGCTCTGAGCGCCCACCCGGGAACGGATCTCGTGGGCGTGTGGGGGCGCAGGCCAGAGGCCGCGGCCGAGGTCGCCGCCGCTCATGGGACGCGGGTCTTCGAGGAAGCCGACGCGCTGTTCGCGGCGTGCGACGCGGTGGCGTTCGCAGTGCCGCCGGACGTGCAGGCACCGCTCGCCGCGCGGGCCGCCGCCGCGGGCTGTCATCTCCTCCTCGACAAGCCGCTGGCCACGTCGGTGACCGCGGCCAGGGAGGTCGTGGACGCCGTACGGGCCGCGGGGGTCGCGTCCGTCGTGTTCTTCACCCTGCGCTTCGCGACCGTCACGTCGAACTGGCTGGCCCAACAGGCAGGCGAGGGAGGCTGGTTCACGGGCCGGGCCGACTGGTACGGGTCCCTGTACACCCCCGGCGACACTTCGGAGCTGACCGCGTCGCCGTGGCGGGTCGGGCGCGGCGCCCTGTGGGACGTCGGCCCGCACGCCCTGTCGGTGCTGCTCCCGGTGCTCGGGGACGTGACGTCCGTGACGGCTGCGCGGGGCCCGGCGGACACCGTGCATCTGGTCCTCGCGCATGCGTCGGGCGCGTCCGCCACGGCCGCGTTGAGTCTGACCACTCCGGCGAAGGCGGCGGGCGTCGACGTGGCGCTGCGCGGGGAGTCCGGCATCGCGTCCATGCCGACGGGCGGCGCGTCGGTGGACGCTTTCGGTGTGGCGGTCGACGCGCTCCTGGAGTCCGTGCGCACGGGCCGGCCGCACGCCTGCGACGCCGCCTTCGCGCTGCGCGTCACAGAGATCCTCGCGACGGCGGAGGCCCGCCTCGCGTCATCCGGCGGAGAACCAGGCCCCGGCGAGTGAGTCGAACGTCGACTCCGGCGGCGCGGGCAGTTCCCGCAGGTACCAGGGCAGATTGCTGTACACGTGCAGGAGTGTGTACGCCGTCACGGTGCGGGGCTCGAAAGCCCGCCCGTAGGCCTCGGTGAAGCGGGTCATCAAGCGCGGGTCGGCCCGGGTGACGAACAGGCCGACGGCCACGAAGTCGTAGGCCGGGTCTCCGATCATGGCGGGCTCGAAGTCGAGGAGTCCGGTCAGAGTGCGGTTCCGGGCGTCGACGACCAGGTGCTGGCGCATGAACTCCGTGTGCAGCAGTACGCGTTCGGGCCCGGCCGGCAGCTTGACGGAGTCGAGGAAGGCGGGGATCTGCTCCGACCAGCCCTCCGCGAGGCCGTGTTCGCGCTGCCGCTGTACGGCGGCGGCGCGCTGCTCGCCGACGAACGTGCCCCAGTCCCCCGGGCCCACCGCTCCGGCGAGGGGCGTGGGGTCGAGGGCGTGCAGCGCGGCGAGGCACGCCCCGGCCTCCGTGACGAGGCGATCCTGGTCGGCGCGCGGGATGCCGGGCCAGGCCACGGCCAGGTCCTCGCCGGGCAGCCGGGACATGAGGATGTAGCGCCACCCGTTCTCGTACGTGCCCGCGGAGCGGACCTCGGGGGTGGGTACGGGAAGCCGGCCCTCGAGGTGGGCGAGGACCCGGGCCTCGGTGACGCCGCCCTCCGCCGAGGCCGCCGGGAACAGCTTCAGGACGTGCTCGTCACCGACGGCGTAGACGGGCAGGGAGCCCGCTGCGTAGCGCGTGAGCGGGAGGCCGGTGAGGCCGAGCCGGGCGCAGAGGTCGTCCGCTCCCCGCCGCATGACCGCTTCGTCGGGGACCGCGGCGTCCCCTTGCTCGTCGGTTTCCACGAGGGGCAGCATGGCCCGCACCCTAGGACGGCGCCCGGCGGGCCTCAACGGGATTTCGGCGCCCTGGTCGCCCCGCGTCAGCATCGGCAGCAGCAGGGCGGCCGACCAGCTGAAGTTGGGTGAGTTGAGCGGGGCTCCTGTCGTCGGGGCGTAGTTGTCGGCCGGACCGAGTCCTACGCCTTCACCGTCGCCGGGACCGTGCTGGGGTTGTTGTCCTCGTCGTCGCCGGGCAGGGAGGCGGTCGGGGTGCCGCGCAGGTCGGCGTCGACGGTGGCGCCGTACTCGGCGAGGCCGTTGTGGCATCCCTCACGCAGGAGCCTGTCGACCTGAACTCCTGGCGCGGCGGGGCAGACCGAGCACGACGGGATCAGGCCGTCGATCTCCTGCAACCGGTTCACCGGCGCGGTCCCGCTGTGGACCGGCACCGCCTCGAAGGCACAGGCCCGCGCCGTGCGCGACAAACGCACGGACCCGGAAGAGTTCGCGACGGCCGTGCCGTTCCCGACCGTGCCGAAGAGGACTGGAACAGCGGCATGCACCGGATCCTGGAACACCTCAAGGACTGAGCCCGCGTCCGGGGCGGCGCGGGGCAGGCCCCCGCGAAGTCCTGGGGCCGGACCGCCCCCGGTCTTGACTCGCGCCGCCCCTTCGGGGTCCGATCCCCTGGACCCGCCGCACGACCCAGGGACTGTGACCGCATGACTCTGCAGATCAGCGCCACCAACCCCGAACACCCGGCCCTCCTCCTCGAACTCCCCTGGCATGTCCCCCTGGAGGAGTGGCCGGAGAAATACCTGGTCCCGCTCCCCCGCGGCATCTCGCGCCACGTCGTCCGCTACGCCCGTGCGGGCAGCGAGGTCGTCGCCGTGAAGGAACTCGCCGAGCGGCCCGCGGTGCGCGAGTACGAACTCCTGCGCACCCTCGACCGTCTCGCGATACCCGCGGTCGACCCGCTGGCCGTGGTCACCGGCCGCACGGACGCCGAGGGCGCGCCTCTCGAACCCGTCCTCATCACCCGCCACTTGGGCGGCTCGCTCCCCTACCGCTCCATGTTCGAGACGACGATGCGACCCGGCACCGTGCACCGCCTGATGGACGCCCTCGCCGTCCTCCTCGTGCGGCTGCATCTGGCGGGGTTCGCGTGGGGGGACTGCTCGCTGTCCAACACCCTGTTCCGGCGCGACGCGGGCGCGTACGCCGCCTACCTCGTGGACGCCGAGACCGGGGAGCTGCACCCCCGGCTCAGCGACGGGCAGCGCGCGTACGACATCGAGCTCGCCCGGGTCAACATCAGCGGCGAGATGCTCGACCTCGAGGCGTCCGGCGCCCTGCATCCGTCCATCGACCCGATCGCTTTCGGCACGGAGATCGGGGAGCGCTACGACGCGCTCTGGACGGAGCTGACGCGTACCTCCGTCTACCCGGCGGGCAAGCACCACTACATGGAGCGCCGCATCCGCCGCCTCAACGATCTGGGCTTCGACGTCGCGGAGATGCAGATCTCGCACGCGGACCAGGGGGACACCGTCACGTTCGTGCCGAAGGTCGTGGACGCGGGCCACCACCAGCGCCAACTCCTGCGCCTCACGGGCATGGACGCCGAGGAGAACCAGGCGCGACGGCTCCTGAACGACCTGGAGAGCTGGATGGCCACCCAGGACGACTACGCGCCGGGCGATCCTCTGGGGGCGCGCGCCGAGGTCCTCGCCCACCGCTGGGTGCGCGACGTGTTCCGGCCGACCGTGCGCGCGGTACGCGACCACGTGCCGGACCGGACGGACGCGGCCGAGCTCTACCACGAACTGCTCGAACACCGCTGGTACCTGTCCGAGCGGGCGCAGCACGACATCGGGCTCGACGCGGCGGTCGAGGACTACGTCAAGAACATCGCCGGCCGGTCGCGGCCCTGACCGCGCCCGCTCCGAAGATCGCCGGGGACGGAACCGGCGGCGCGAACCCGTCGTGGTAGCACCGAGGAAGACGCGCGACGAGGGGAGACGATCATGACCGGGAGTGTGCGGGTCGACGGGAACAGCCTGGTGCTGCCGGGCGGTGCGCGGGTGCGGTTCGTGCGCACGCTGCGCCTGCCGGAGACCGGAACGCATCCGCTGCCGCCGGGGCTCGGCGAGTTCCCGGTGCGCCGGGTCGAGGACTACGCGGACTCGGTGCCGCCTCAGTGGCGGGCGCGCGGCGGCGTGATGCTGCCGATGTACCTGCGCGAGGCGATGTGGCTGAGCTTCGCGGGAACGGCCGAACCGGCCGCGCTCCAGGTGGGCGTGGGCAAGGTGTGCGCCATCTCGGGGCTGCCGTGGAGCAGCCGGCTGTCCCGGGACCCGCAGAACTACGTGGTATTGCCGCGCCAGCCGTGGCTCGACGGCATCAAATCCGGGAAGGGCACGGTACGTCAGTTCGTGGCGCTGCCCCGGGGGCTCGGCGCCACGGTCGAGGGCCAGGTCACCGGCGAGGAGACCTGGGGCGGGATCCAGCTCCAGGCCTTCTCCCTCACCGAGCCGGTGCTGGGGGCCTGGCGCGCGGAGGAGGCCCGTAAGCGGGAGGCCGCCGCGCGGGCGGTGCCGCCTGCCCCCGGCGGCATGCAGTGGATGGGGCCGTCCGGCGGTTACGGGGCGGCGCCGATGCCGGCCGCACCGGGTGCCGCACCGCAGGCTCAGGCGGCGCGTTCGATGGGGATCGGCGCGGGCGGCACGATGCGCCAGCAGGTGTTCCAGGACGACCGGCCCGGGTCCGACTGGGCCGAAACGGCCACGGGACGCGTGTTCGTACACCTGGTGACGCCGCCGGACTGGCGTCGCATCACGGGCGAGGAGCCGCCGCCGTCGCCGGTGGACCGGGCCGCGTACACAAGGGCGGGGCTGCCCTGGTTCGACTACTACGACGAGAGCGCCGAGGATCTCGCGCCGACGGACACGCTCGGGGCGGTGAAGCCGGCGGGTGACTGGCTCGGCGACGACCACGAGCCGTGGCAGGCGCCCGGAGCGCACCAGGTCAAGCACCTGGGGGACGCGGGCAAGCCCGTGGCGGACGGCGACTGGTGAATGCGCGGTGCGGCGGGGTCGGTTCGCCGGCCCCGCCTGCGGCCTGCCCGCGTGCGTGGCGGCGCATGCGCGGGCGGCCGGTACCGTGGCCGCTACGTAATGGCGAGTGACGGCACCGGCCGCAGCCAGTGAGCCCTTGATCTGCCCGGGAGAAGTGCCCGAACTGGGCCAAGCGATGCACTTTCCGGTCACATGGATCGGAATATGACAACTGGCCGTGCACTGTTCCCGAAACGGATCCGAGGGTTCGACGGATACCCAACACCGGGGAATTCAGCCATTTTCGAGCGTCCCGGTCCAGGTGCCCCATCGGCGTGGCCGTGCGTCTCCTGGCGTTCAAACCAGCAGGTCGCCGACCCCACGGGCTCCATCATGACGCACCGGCTGATCGTTTTCTTCGGGCAATGTTTATTACCAAAGACGATGGGAGTAATTAGACTGCACTCGCTCAACTCGGCGTGGACCTCAAGGGATTACCCACCATGAACAAGACGGCGCTCCGCGCCCTGCTCCGTGAACGGCGCGCCCTGATAGGCCCCGAATCCCACGGCTTCACCCGCCCCACAGGCCAGGGCCGACGCGCCCCCGGACTCTCCCAGCACCAGGTGGACCAGCTGCTCCACCGGACCCTGGGGACGTATCACCGGCTGGAATCGGGCAACTACCCGAATCCGCCGACGGTCCTGCTGCGGGACGTCGCCCTGCTCTTCGACCTCGACGAACAGGAGTGGGTGTCGCTGTGCCGCTACGCCCTGCTCCAGGACCCGCCCGGACCACTGCACCAGTCGTCGGGGAAGGAGATCCCGGGATTCTGGCAGGACGCTGTCGACGGCATCGGTCACATGGCGTACGTCACGGACGCCTCCTGGGACCTGATCGCCCACAACTCGGCGTTCGCCTCGCTCTTCCCAGATGGCCAGGTCCCGACGAACACGATGCGCTGGATGCTCCTCGAACCCCAGGGCCGCCGGACCCTGACGGACTGGGAGAACGCCTGGGCCCCCTGGGTGCTCCCGCAGTTGCGCGCGGCGCTGGTCGCGCGGCCGGAGGACGAGACGCTGCGGCAGATCGAGAAGGAGGTCATGGAGGATCCCGACACGTCGGACATCTACGAGACCGGGGCGTCGCTCATCCACGCCGACGGCCACGAACGTCCCATACTCCACAGCAGGAAGGGCCAGGGCTGGCTGTCGATCTGTGCCGCACAGCCCATGACCGCGCCCGGCTCGCGGCTGTTCATCCTCGTCTTCCGCCGTGGCACCGAACGCCCCCACCCACGGCCGCCGATGCTCAGGGCCCACTGAGCGGATAGTCGGAGTCGACGGGCGTCGCGTACGTTGTGCGACACCCCCCACGCCCGACTCAGCACAGTGGGAGACACCCCATGCCCGCCTTCGTCTCACCCCCTCGGACCGTCCTCGGCGCTCACAAGGTCACCACCGACGAGATATCCGACGACATCCGCACGAACCACCCCGATCACCCGCGCCTGGGCGCCTTCCTGCGTGTCGTCAACAACTGCGGCGTGCGCACCCGTTACTTCACCAGGCCGCTGAACTCCCCCACAGTCGGCGGCACGGCGGACGTACACGCGCGCACCCAGGCGGCCTTCGACGACGCCGTGGACATGTCCGAGCGCGCCGCCTCGGCCGCGCTCGACGCGGCGGGGATCGACGCGCGTGCCATCGACGCCATCGTGACGACGCACGCCACCGGCTACGCGGTCCCCAACCTGGACGTCCACCTGATCGGCCGCCTCGGCCTGCGCCCCACCACGCGCCGGGTCGCCCTCACGACCGTGGCGTGCGCCGGAGGGGTCCACGCCCTCATCAGGGCCGCGGACCTGGTCGCCGTGCGTCCGGCGGCGAAGGTGCTCGTCGTCGCCGCGGAGGTGCTCTCCACCTCCTACAACCACTCCGCTTCCACCATCGAGGCGATGATCTACAAGGCCCTGTTCGCGGACGCGGCCGGCGCCGCCGTCGTGACCAGCGAGCCCCTCAAAGCCGGGCTGGCGATAGGGGACACGTTCGAGTACACGCTTCCGGACACCTTCGACCGCTACCGCGGCCGGCTGGACGTCCACGGCATGCACTTCGACTCCACGAAGAAGGCGCCGCGCGCCGCATCGGAGACGCACCCCGCTCTCGTCGACTGGCTCGGGGGACGGGAAGTCGGGTTCGCCGCCATTCATCCCGGCAGCCCGAGCATGATCACCGACACCGCCACCGCCCTCGGCCTCACCCCCGAGGACGCCCGGCACTCCACCGACACCCTCTCCGACGAGGGCAACCTCGGTGGCGTCAGCGTTCTCCGGGTCCTGGAGCGCACCCACGCCACGCCTCCCGCCGCCGGAACCAAAGGCGTCGCCGTCGCCTACGGGCCCGGCTTCACCACCGCCGCCCTTCACGGCCACTGGCACGCCTGACGCACCGCTTCGCACCACTCCCTTGGTGTCTCATCGAGACACATGTCCCATTGGGACATTATGGGTGTACGCTCGAAGACATGAAGGCGAAGGACCCCGTTCCCCTCACAGAACCCGTCGAGGACCGTCGGCAGCGCAAGGCCCGGCAGACCCGGGAAGCGCTCGCCGCCGCGGCCGTCGGGCTCGTGCTGGAGCGGGGTCTGGGCGCCGTCACCGTGGAGGCCATCGCCGATCGCGCCGACGTCACGCGCCGCACCTTCAGCCGCCACTTCGGCGGCAAGGAGGACGCCGCCCTCGACTTCACCCGCACCGACGCCGACCGGATCAACGCGGCCCTGCGCGCCCGCCCCGCGAGCGAGCCCCCGATGCTCGCCTACCGCAGGGCCGTCGAACAGTGGCTGGCGGAGCCGTCCGCCCCGCACCGCAGGCCGCACATGCGCGCCCTGCTCGCGGCCCTCGACACGGAACCGGCCCTCTTCGCCGCGTACGAACGCCTCCGGGTGGACGCCCAGGACGAGTCCGTACGCATCATCGCCGACCGGCTCGGCACCGACCGGGACCGGGATCTGCGCCCGGCCGTCGTCGTCGGCGCCGCGGCCGGCGTGCTCACCGCCGCCCTGCGCCAGTGGGCCCGCGGCGGCGGGCACGACACAGATCTCGCAGACCTGGTGGGGCAGGCCTACGACGCCCTGACCGGGGAGGCCGTCCTCGCGTCGGCCCCCCACATCTCAACCGGAAAGTGAACAGCAGCATGAGCAGCACGAACACCCCGGCGCCCGTCAGCGACTACGCGACCGAGTTCGCTGGCCGGACCGCCCTTGTCACCGGCTCCGCCTCCGGAATCGGCCTCGCCACCGCCCGCCGCCTGGGCCGGGGCGGCGCGAACGTCGTGATCGCCGACTACAACGCCGACGGCGCCGAGAAGGCCGCCGCCGAGCTGACGGCCGAGGGCATCACCGCCGCCGCCGTCGCCGTGGACGTCACGAACCCGGAGTCGGTCGAGGCCGCGGTGAGGTTCTCCGTCGACACCTTCGGCGGCCTCGAACTGGCCGTCAACAACGCCGGGATCGGCGGCGCGAGCGCCCCCACCGGCGACTACGACATCGATGTCTGGAACCGCGTCGTCCGCACGAACCTCGACGGCGTCTTCTACTCGATGCGCCACGAGCTGCCCGCCATCGAGGCGTCCGGCAAGGGCGGCGCCATCGTGAACGTCGCGTCGATCCTCGGCTCGGTCGGCTTCGCCGGCTCCCCCGCCTACGTCGCCGCGAAGCACGGTGTCGTCGGCCTGACGAAGACCGCGGCCACCGAGTACGCGGCCAAGGGCATCCGCGTGAACGCGGTCGGCCCCGGCTTCATCGACACCCCACTGCTGCGGCAGATGGACCAGGACGCGTACGACGCGCTGACGGCGCTGCACCCGGCGGGCCGTCTCGGTCACGCCGACGAGGTGGCCGAACTGATCGCGTTCCTGCTCTCCGACCGTGCCTCCTTCGTGCACGGCAGCTACCACCTCGTGGACGGCGCCTACACGGCGCGCTGAGGCGGGATCAACTCTCCCCGGCTCATGACGAACCGCAGGTCCGTGAGCGCCTCGAGGCCGGAGCGCGGGTCGCCGGACACGGCGATCAGGTCGGCCGGACGCCCCGGGGCGAGGAGTCCCGCGCGGCCGCCGGCGCCCAGCGCGTCGGCGGCCTCCGTGGTGGCCATGTCGAGGACGCGCGGCGCCGGCATCCCGATGTGCTCGAAGAACGTCAGGCTCTGGCGCAGGCCGTCGAACCCGGCGCGCTGAACTCCCGCGTCGGTACCGGCGATGAACCGCACGCCGCGTTCCGCCATGGTCCGCACCTGGGCGAACAGCCTCTCGGCGCGCTCGGTCCCGAAGACCGTGGGCAGCATCCGCCAGTGCGGACTGACGGTCGGGCACACCCGGATCCCGCGCTCCACGACGGCGTCGAGCACGTCGTCCCGCAGGTCGTTGCCGTCCTCGGTCATCCAGGTGCAGTGTTCGAGCGTGTCGACGCCCGCCGTCACCGCGGCCTCGATCCCGGCCGTGCCGTGCGCGTGGGCGGCGACCGGCAGCCCCGCCCCGCGCGCCTCCTCGACGACGACGGCCAGCTCACCGGCGCCGAACTGGGCCTGCCAGGTGGCCGGCCCGCCGCGCGTCAGTGCGCCGCCGGTCGCCATGACCTTGATCACGTCGGCACCGAGTTCGGCGTTGCGCCGCACGAGGTTCCGCAGTTCGCGCTCGCTGCCGACCTCCCCGCCCAGGAACCAGCAGTGACCGCCCTTGGGGGTGACGGGCGTCGTCGCGGCGACGATCCGGGGTCCCGGCACCGCGCCCGACTCGATCTCCTCGCGCAGCCGCAGCGTGAGCCGCCCACGGTCCCCCAGGTCCCGCACCGTGGTGACGCCGCTCGCCACGAGCCGCGCCGCACGCTCCCTCATGACGGCGAGCAGCGCCTCGTCGTCCTGCCCCTCGAGCGTCCCGACCGGGTCCGCTCCCGCGTCGAAGACAAGGTGGACGTGCGCGTCGACGAGGCCCGGCAGCACGGTGGTGCCCGGCAGGTCGATGCGCTCGTCCCGCTCGTCCGCGAGAGCCTCGACCTCGGTGCGCCTCCCCGCCGCGATGACGGTGTCCCCGTCCGTGAGGACGGCACCGTCCTCGGCACAGAGGCCGCCGGGACCGGTCACCACACGCGCCGCCGTGATCAGTTTCCTGCTGCTCATCCTGACCTTCCGAAGGGTCGGAAAAAGGGCACCCGGGAGTGTGTCATGAAACGGGCCCTATCGGGCAGGGCACCAAGGGTCATGCACCGCGAGGGGCTCGAGGGGAACGATGGACAGGCGGCACGGACCGGGCACACGGGGAGCACGGGACCCGTACTTCGACAACGCGAAATACCTGACGATCGTGCTCGTGGCGTGCGGGCACGCGTGGGAGCCGCTGACGTACGGGAGCCGCACGGTGACGGCCGTGTATCTCGGTGTGTACGCCTTCCACATGCCGGCGTTCGCCCTCATCTCCGGCTATTTCTCGCGGAGTTTCGACATGGCGCCGGGGCGGCTGCGCCGTCTCGTCGGCGGGGTCGTGGTGCCGTACGTGCTGTTCGAGATCGCGTACACGCTGTTCTACCGGTGGGCGCAGGACGATCCGGGGTATCCGATCAGCCTGCTCGACCCCTGGTATCTCATGTGGTTCCTGGTCGCGTTGTTCATCTGGCGGCTCACCACTCCCCTCTGGCTGCAACTACGACACCCGGTGCCGGTCGCCCTGGCGATTGCCGCGCTCGTGTCGATGACACCGGACGCGGGCGGTGACCTGGCGCTCCAACGAGTGGTGGGATTTCTGCCGTTCTTCGTCCTCGGACTGACGCTGCGGCCCGAGCACTTCGAGCGGCTGCGCACGCGGCGGGCCCGGCTGTGGGCGCTGCCCGTGGCGGCCGGGGCGCTGGCCGCCGCGTACGTGGTGGCTCCCTGGTTCGACGCGGGCTGGTTCTACCGCCGGGGCAGCGTCACCGGCCTCGGCGCCCCCGCCTGGGCGGGACTGGTCACGACGCCGGCCCTGTTCGCCCTCGCCGTCGTCCTCAGTGCCTGCTTCCTGGCCTGGGTGCCGGGGCGGACGACACTGTTCACGACGCTGGGCACGGGGACGCTGTACGCGTACCTGCTGCACGGCTTCCTCATCAAGTCGTCGCGCTTCTGGGGCTGGTACGACCACCCGTGGCTGCACACCCCGGTGGGTGAACTGGCGGTGACGGCCGCGGCGGTCGGCGTCATCACCCTTCTGTGTACGTCTCCTGTGCGGCGGGTCTTCCAGTTCGCCGTGGAGCCGCGCGTCCCGTGGGCGTTCCGGCGTGCGGAACCGGCTCAGGAGGCCGAACCGCCGGTGTCCGGCGTCCCCGGCGAGAGGGTCCTGCACCCCTAATCTGTGCCCCTAACCCGTGCCCGTCCGTCGGCCCCAAAGGCGGACCCGCACCCCGGACCTCCCCCGAACCTTCAGCGTGCTCTTGCGATTCCTCCCGGGGGGCACCCCCGGGAGGAATCGCATCCGGTGACGGCGATGCTCCGCATCGCCGCGGCAACGGGCGCGGAGCGCCCGCAAGAAACCGGGCCGGAGTGCCCGGTGAGGAATGTGCGTTGTTCGAATGCCGGTATATCGGGAGGCAGGTAGCGTCACGGTCGTGAAGTTGACGGTGCAGGTGAAACTTCTGCCGACGCCGGTGCAGGCGGCGGCACTTGAGGCAACTCTGCACGCCTGCAACGAGGCCTCGACCTGGGTGTCGTCCGTGGCATTCGAAAGAGACGTAAACGCAATTTCGCCCTGCGCGAGCACACCTACACGGCGGTCAAGGACCGATGGGGGCTCGGAGCTCAGGCCTCCCAGCACGTCATCAAGAAGACCAGCGACGCCTACATCACGCTCAAGGCGAACCTGAAGGCAGGAAACCTCGGCAAACCTGGCTCGCAGCGTTACCGGCGGGCGGTCGAGAAACCGATCGCCTTCCGGGCGGAGGGCGCGCAGCCGTATGACGATCGGATGCTGTCCTGGCAGTACACGGAGCGCACGGTGTCGATCTGGACCCTGTCGGGCCGGATGAAAGAGGTGGCGTTCACCGCCTCGCCCGAACATGTGGCGCGTCTGGCCCTGTGCCGCAAGGGCGAGTCAGATTTGCTGTTCCGCGACGGCATGTGGTTCCTGATCGCCACCTGCGAGGTCCCCGAGGCCGAACTCAACACCAGCGTCACCCAGTTCCTGGGGATCGATCTGGGGATCGTGAATATCGCGACCACCTCGGACGGTCAGATCATGGCCGGACGCCGGCTCAATCGCGGACGTACCCTGCGTCAGAAACTCCAGCGTAAGAACACCCCGTCCGCCAGACGGCGCCTGAAGAAGCGCAGGCGGAAGGAGTCGCGGCGGGTGAAGGACATCAACCACAAGATCGCGAAACATGTGGTGGCCGAGGCAGAACGCACCGGACGCGGAATCGCCCTGGAAGACCTCACAGGCATCCGCGCCCGGGTACGGCTTCGCAAGCCCCAACGGGCCACCCTTCACTCCTGGGCTTTTGCCCAGCTCGGAGCGTTCATCGCGTACAAGGCCCGCAAGACGGGAGTACCGGTGGTGTATGTCGATCCGGCGTACACCTCCCGTACCTGCGCCGAATGCGGGCACATCGACAAGGCGAACCGGGCCAGTCAGGCCCGCTTCGCATGCCGGTCCTGCGGTGTCGTTGCACACGCGGACTGGAACGGCTCCCGCAACATCCGTCACCGTGCGGAACAGTTGTGGCGACGCGGGGCGCAGCCAACCGCCCCAGACCCACCCCCGAACACCGAGCGTGGGACAGGACGCAAACGCAGCACCACAGCCAGTGGCGCCCGTTGTGCAAGCCCGGGACTTTCAGTCCCGGGTCGTTGACTGATCCGCACCCGTTTGCTCCGCTCGCGGCTTCTGCTGCCCGCCGCGCCGCTCCTCGCCTCCGTGCCCATGCTGGGCGGGACGGCGCACGCGGGCGGCACGTGTTCCGCCACGCACGAGGACGCCCCGATCTACGCGGGCAACAACCCGTGGACGGACATCGTCGGCCATCTGGACCCGGGCGTCCCGGTCAACGGCACGCGGCAGGGCGCGGACGAGCTGTGGCAGGTCTCGCGTACGGCAACGGCGCGCCGCTCGGTTTCATGCGCGCCGCGGACCTCACCTGCGGCGGCGGCTGATCGCCTGCGCCGAGGAAAGCAGGGCGTGCATGCGCTCGTTGAGCTGTCCCAGGTCATCGGCGGGCGTGTGGAACGGGAGACGTACGTCGGCCTGGCCGCGGACGCGTTCGAGCCGGAGGGTGAGCCCGTGCCGGTCGACGGCCAGCGGCTGGACCCGCACGACGCCGTGCAAGCTGTCCACGTCGACGAGCCGGGTGAGCTGTTCGACGGCTTCGGGGTGGCAGTCGGCGAGATGGGTGAGCAGACGGGGTTCGGCCGCGGTGAGGGGATCGGGTGCGGTCCCGGCGAGTTCGTCGAGTTCGATGCCCATGCGGCCGGAACGTGTCTGGAGTGCGGCGCGGATCGGCCTCAGCACGAACTGTTCGCCGTCGGGCACGAGTGCGCCGGACAGCCACAGGCGCGCGCGGATCCGGTCCCTGACGGGTACCGGCGCGGCGTCCGCGAACTCGATGAGCGCGGTCGGTTCGCCACGGGGCGCGCAGAGCGCGGCGGCGGACAGAAGGCTGTCGGCCGGGGGCTGGATCCGTACCTCGCCTTCGTCAGTGACGCGATGGGATCCGACGAGGTCCTCCCGTCCGATGTCCGTCGTCACTTCGCACGACCAGGCGGTGGCGAGAATTGATCGCGCGCGTGCCGCCGCGGTGGGAGCGGCGGTACTGATCTGTCGGACACCCATCCGAACCTCCTTAGGTAAGCCTTGCCTAACCTATCGGAGATTGTCAGAGGGGGCCAGTACGTGTGAGGGCGGCGAACGCCACGCGATCGGGCGGTGAATATGCCGTACGCCCACGCGCGTCGGCCGGGGGCGGCATCATGCCGCCATGGACGGTACTGCCCTTCTGCGGGACCTCTTCACGCCCGACGAGTACGACGCGGTCCGCTCGCACGCGGACCACCTGGGCGTGACAGTGGACGAGTACGTACGTCAGACAGCCACCGAACGCGCCCTGGAACGAATGCACTTGGCCCAGGCCTTGGAGGCTCAGGACCTGCGCCTGGGGAAGCTGTCGATACCGCACGTCGAGCGCGGCCGCTGCGGCGAAGGACCGCCCGCGCTGCAACGGTTCCTCGACTCCCTCGCGCATCCGCCGGAGACGAAGACCTGACGCGAAGAGGCCCGAGCCTGATTGGCCTCGGCGCACCGGGGCAACCGGCCCCCATGACCCCACAGACTCCGGCACGTCGGCGAAAGGGCCAGGCACGCAAGGGCCAGGCACGCAAGGGCCAGGCGCAGAAGGGCCAGGCACGGAAGCGGGTGGCAGGGAAGCGCGCGCCGCGGAAGTCGGTGGCACGGAAGCCGGCGACGCGTAAGCCCGTGCCGTGGGGGCGGATCGCCGCCCGGGCGCTCATCGCCGGCCTCGCCTTCGTGGCCCTCGTGGCGTTCTCCGCGGTCCTCGCCCGGCTGACCCTGACGCCGTCCCCGGCGTCGGCGGACGTCGCGGGGTCCAACATGCGGCCGGGTCATTCCCTGCGCCAGTACGCCGAGTCGTACACCTTTCTCGGCGCGTGCAAGCAGATAGGCGGCAACCTGCTGCTCGGCGCGCCGTTCGGCCTGCTGCTGCCCGTGCTCGTGGCACGCAAGGGCCGCATGATGCGGGTGCTGGCCGTGACGGTCCTCGTCATGGTGCTCGTGGAGCTGGCGCAGGGCGCGATCGTCGAAGGGCGCGCCTTCGACGTGGACGACGTGATCCTCAACACGACGGGCGCCCTGATCGCCTACTTCTTGCTCGGGCGCCGCATCGGACACAGCTACCACGCCCTCGCACGGCCGTCGGGCCGTAACCGCTTGGCGATCAGGCTGCCGGGGAATGGGGCTCGGTACCGGGGAACGCCCGGCGCCACAGGCGACGGAAGGAAGTGATCGTCATGCGTGCGCTCAAGCGCGCCGTACGGCGGCCCGCACGCGTGGAGTACCTCTTGCCGCAGGGCTCGGGCTCGGCCCGCTGGGCCCGGCGCCTCACCCATGACTTTCTTGCGGGACGGAGCGCGGGCGGCGCGCACGACGCGGTGCTCGTCGTGTCGGAGCTGGTCGCCAACGCGGCCCGGATCAAGGGCAGTCACTGCCGTATGAGTCTGTGCCTGGACGCGGACGAGCTGACCGTGTCGGTCCACGACGACAGCCCGCACCACCCGCGACTCAAGCCGGCTTCGCTGTCCGCGGAGTCGGGCCGCGGTATCTCGCTCGTCGACGCGCTGTCGCGCCGCATGAGTGTGGTGAGCGACCCCTACGGCGGCAAGACGGTACGCGCGGTGCTCGCCCACCCCTGACGGCCGGGGAGCCCCGGGCGGCGGCACTCCGCCTGCCGCCCGGCTCGACCGCCCGGCTCAGTGCCCCCTGGCGATCCACTCCTCCAGGTGAGGCGCCTCGGCCCCGATGGTCGTGCTGTCGCCGTGCCCGGTCCGTACGACGGTTTCCGGCGGCAGCGTGAGAAGCCGCTCCCTGATGGACTCGACGATGGTGGGGAAGTCGCTGAACGACCGGCCCGTCGCCCCGGGGCCGCCCGCGAACAGGGTGTCGCCGGTGAAGACGGCACCGAGGTCCGGCGCATACAGGCTGACCGCGCCGTGGCAGTGCCCCGGCGTGTGCAGCACCGTCAACTCCACGCCCGCCACGCTCAGTTGCTGCCCGTCGGCGAGGTCTCCGTCAGGCGTGTGGTCCGGGTGCTTCTGCTTCCACAGCTCCGTGTCCGCGGGGTGCAGAAGGATCGGCGCGCCGGTGCGCTCGGCGAGCGCGGGCGCCGCGTCGATGTGGTCGTCGTGGGCGTGGGTGCACACGATGGCGACGAGCCGCCGGTCACCCACGGCCTCGGCGATCGCGTCGGCGTCGTGCGCCGCGTCGATCACGACGACCTCGCTGTCGTCGCCGACGATCCACACGTTGTTGTCGACGTCCCAGGTGCCCCCGTCGAGGGAGAACGTGCCGGACGTGACGAGGTGTTCGATGCGCGCGCCCGCCATCAGAACATCACCACCGAGCGCAGCACGTCACCGTGGTGCATCCGCTCGAACGCCTTCTCCACGTCCTCCAGGGCGATCGTCTCGGTCACGAACGTGTCGAGGTCGAGCCGCCCCTGCCGGTAGAGGTCGATCAGCATCGGGAAGTCGCGCGCGGGCAGACAGTCGCCGTACCAGGACGACTTGAGCGCGCCGCCACGACCGAACACGTCCAGCAGCGGCAGTTCGAGCTGCATCTCGGGCGTGGGGACGCCGACGAGGACGACGGTCCCGGCGAGGTCGCGGGCGTAGAAGGCCTGCTTGTAGGTCTCCGGGCGGCCGACCGCCTCGATGACGACATCGGCGCCGAAGCCTCCGGTCAGCTCACGGACGGCCTCGACCGGGTCGGTGGAGCGGGAGTTGACGGTGTGCGTGGCGCCGAGCTTCTTCGCCGTCGCCAGCTTCTTGTCGTCGATGTCGATGGCGATGATCTTCCCGGCGCCGGCCAGATGGGCGCCGGTCACGGCCGCCGCGCCGACACCTCCGCAGCCGATGACGGCGACGGAGTCACCGCGGCCCACGTTGCCGGTGTTGATGGCGGCGCCGAGGCCGGCCATGACGCCACAGCCCAGCAGACCCGCGGCGGCGGGCGACGCCTCCGGGTCGACCTTGGTGCACTGGCCGGCGGCGACGAGCGTCTTCTCGGCGAACGCGCCGATACCGAGCGCGGGCGAGAGCTCCGTGCCGTCGAGGAGCGTCATCTTCTGCGTCGCGTTGTGCGTGTCGAAGCAGTACTGGGGGCGCCCGCGCAGGCAGGCACGGCACTGGCCGCACACGGCGCGCCAGTTGAGGATCACGAAGTCGCCCGGCGCGACCTCGGTGACACCGTCGCCGACCGCCTCGACGACACCGGCCGCCTCATGACCGAGCAGGAACGGGAACTCGTCGTTGATGCCGCCCTCCCGGTAGTGCAGGTCGGTATGACAGACCCCGCACGCCTGGACCTTGACCACGGCCTCCCCGGGCCCGGGATCCGGCACGACGATCGTCTCGATCCGCACCGGCTCACCCTTGGCCCGCGCGATCACGCCTCGCACCTGCTGTGCCATGACGATCAGCCCTCCACTCGCTCGTCGCATCGTTCTTCGCCATCTTCACAGATGGCCCCCCGGTTCCGGGCCGGGGTGACGAGGAGCGCGGCCGCACGGGTCGCTAGCATCCGAAGTATGTCTGTCTACGAGAACGTCGAGATCGCCGCCCTTCAGGGTGGCCCCGCCGACCTCCCCCAGTACGAGGGCAAGGCCGTCCTCATCGTCAATGTGGCCTCGAAGTGCGGCCTCACCCCGCAGTACGCGGCCCTGGAGCAGCTCCACGCCGAGTACGCGGGCCGCGGCTTCAGCGTCCTCGGGGTCCCCTGCAACCAGTTCATGGGCCAGGAGCCCGGCAGCGCCGACGAGATCGCCGAGTTCTGCTCGGCGACGTACGGCGTGACGTTCCCCATGACCGAGAAGGTCGAGGTGAACGGCGAGGGGCGTCACCCGCTGTACGAGCGTCTGGTCACCACGGCGGACGCGGAGGGGCACGACGGGGACATCCGCTGGAACTTCGAGAAGTTCGTGCTCTCCCCCAAGGGTGAGGTCGTCGCCCGCTTCTCGCCGCAGGTGGTGCCGGACTCCCCCGAGGTGGTCGCCGCGATCGAGGCCAACCTGCCGAAGTAGGTGTCCGGCGCCGGCGGGGCTGCTCGGCGCACCGCTCGCCTCCTGCGAGCCCCGCTCCGAGCAGTCGGCGCGGGGCCTGCCGCGAGCGCCGTGCCCGACCAGGTCGAGCCCTCCGGCGGCCGGCGGAACCCCCTCTTCGAGGCGCGGTCTCGCGGCGCTCCCCCGCGTCCACGAGAATGGCTGCGATGACGTCCGAATCCGTCGAATCCGCTCCCGGAATCCGGCTCTCCTCCGCCAGGGGCCGCTGGATCCTCGCCTGTGTCGTCCTGGCTTCCGGGATGGCGATGCTCGACGGCACGGTGGTGAACGTCGCCCTGCCGACGATCGGGCGCGACCTCGACGCCTCCCTGTCGAGCCTCCAGTGGGTCGTCAACGCGTACATGCTGACGCTGTCCGCCCTGCTCCTGTGGGGCGGCGCGCTCGGCGACCGGATCGGGCGGCGGCGCACACTCGTGCTCGGCGTGGCCTGGTTCGCGGTCGCGTCGGCGCTGTGCGGGCTCGCCCCCGACCAGGGGGTCCTCATCGCGGCCCGCGCGCTGCAGGGCGTCGGCGGTGCGCTCCTGACACCGGGGTCGCTGGCCCTCGTACGGTCCTCGTTCCACCCCGACGACCAGTCACGCGCCGTGGGCGCCTGGTCGGGGCTCACCGGTGTGGCGGGCGCGCTCGGACCGTTTCTCGGCGGGTATCTGATCGACGGCCCCGGATGGCGGTGGATCTTCCTGATCAATGTGCCGCTGGCCGTGGTCGTGCTGCTGATCGCGGTGCGGCACGTGCCGGAGAGCCGTGAGGCCGAGGCCGCCGGGACCCGCTTCGACATGGCCGGGGCCACGCTCGCCGCCCTGTGCCTGGTGGGCATCAGTTACACGCTCATCGGGTCGTCCGGCGGCGCGTCCGCCGTGTCGACGGCGCTGCCCGCCGTGCTCGGTGTCGCCGCCGGCGTCGCCTTCGTCGCCGTGGAGCACCGGCGCGCGAACCCGATGCTGCCGCCCTCGCTGTTCCGCTCCCGGCTGTTCAGCGCGGCCAACGCGATGACGCTGTGCCTGTACGCGGGCATCGGCGGCATCCTGTTCCTGCTGCCCGTACAGCTCCAGATCGCGCTCGGCTACAGCGCGCTGGAGGCGGGTATGGCGACGCTGCCGATCACCGTCCTGATGCTGCTGCTCTCCCCCCGTGCGGGCGATCTCGCGCGCCGTGTCGGCCCGACGCCGCCCCTGGTCGCCGGGCCCCTGATCGCGGCGGTGGGCCTGCTCCTGATGCTGCGGATCCAGCCCGGTTCGTCGTACGTGGCCGATGTGCTGCCCGCGGTGGCGGTCCTCGGCCTCGGCATGAGCGTGTTCGTCGCGCCCCTGACGGCCACGGTCCTGGCGTCGGTCGAACCGGGCCGCGCCGGGCTCGCCAGCGGCGTCAACAACACGGCGGCCCGCATCGCGCAGCTCCTCGTGGTGGCGGCGCTGCCCCTGGCGGTCGGGCTGTCCGGGGACGCGTACACGCAGCCGGATTCCGTGAACACGTCGTTCCACCGGGCCGCCCTGGGCTGCGCCCTGCTGTTCGCACTGGGTTCGGCGACGGCCCTCGTGTTCATCCGTCCGGCCGCGGTCCGCCCGCGGCTGGAGGAGGCGCCGAAGCCGCAGTGCCGCTCGCATCTCGGCGTGGCGGCACCGGCGTTGGAGCCCGGGACGCACAAGCGGAACCGTCGGAAGGTGCTGTAACGGCGGGGCGTGCGGACCGGCTCAGCTCCCGAACGGGACCTGGGGCGCCGCCGGCGCTGCCGCACCCCGGTGCGGGTGTGCCCACAGGCCGCGCGCGTGCAGCCGCGGCAGGACGCCCTCCCCGAACCAGTACGCCTCCTCCAGATGCGGATATCCGGAGAGCACGAACTCGTCGATGCCGATGCGGTGGTACTCCTCGACACGGTCGGCGACCTCGTCGTGGCTGCCGACGAGCGCGGTGCCGGCGCCGCCGCGCACGAGGCCGATGCCGGCCCACAGGTTGGGGTGGATCTCCAGGCTGCCGGAGCTTCCGCCGTGCAGGGCGAGCATGCGCTGCTGGCCCTCGGACTCGCTGCGCGCCAGCCCTTCCTGGACGGACCTGACAGTGGCCGGGTCGAAGCCCTGGAGGAGCCGGTCGGCCTCGGCCCAGGCCTGCTCCGAGGTGTCGCGCGTGATGACGTGCAGCCGGATCCCGAACCGGACGGTGCGGCCCTCCTTCTCGGCGAGTCCGCGAATCCGGGCGATCTTCTCGGCGACCTGGGCGGGCGGCTCGCCCCAGGTGAGGTAGACATCGCTGTGCCGCGCCGCGATCTCGCCCGCGACGGGCGAGGAGCCGCCGAAGTACACCTCGGGGACCGGGTCCGGCAGCCGGGCGAGCCGGGCGTCCTGCACCTGGAGGTGTTCGCCCGCCAGGTCGACGGTCCCGCCCGCCCACAACCCCCTGACGATCTCGAGGAATTCACCGGTGCGCGCGTACCGGGCGTCCTTGTCGAGGAAGTCGCCGTAGGCACGCTGCTCACGGCTCTCGCCGCCCGTCACGACGTTCAGGAGCAGCCTGCCGCCGGTCTGGCGCTGGTACGTGGATGCCATCTGCGCGGCGAGCGTGGGCGAGACGAAGCCGGGCCGGAACGCGACGAGGAACTTCAGGCGCTCGGTCTGCTGGCTGAGCATGGCGGTGGTCAGCCACGCGTCCTCGCACCAGGCGCCGGTGGGGGTCAGCGCGCCGACGAAGCCGAGGTCCTCGGCGGCGCGGGCGATCTGCGTGAGATAGCCGATGGACGGGGGCCGGTCACCGCCCGCCGCGGTCACGGGTGTGCCGTGGCCACCGCCGACGACGTGGCGGCTGTCGCCGTTGGTCGGCAGGAACCAGTGGAAGGTGAGGGACACGAGCGGACTCCGATCGCGGAGGATGGTGATGCCAATAGGCGCTGACGGGACTGGAGTTGGCGGTTCAGCTCGCCGCGGCGAGCAGCGGCCGCGCGGTGCGCGCGAGTGCTCCCGAGAACTGGTCGACGACGCGGCTGAGCGCCTCGGCGGAACCCGGCGCGACGCCGACCGTGCCGTCCGGTGCGACGGTGATGTCCTTGTCGAGGGTGAACCACCCCTGGACGATGTGGTCGGCCCCCATGGAGTTGAGGACGGGCCGCAGCGCGTAGTCGAGGGCGAGGACATGGGCGGTGGTGCCGCCGGTGGCGAGCGGCAGCACGGTCTTGCCGTCGAGTCCGTACTGCGGCAGCAGGTCGAGGAGCGCCTTGAGGAGACCCGAGTACGCGGCCTTGTAGACAGGAGTCGCGACGACGACACCGTCGGCGCGGGCGAGGAGCTCGGTCGCCTCGACGATGGCCGGATGGGCGAAGTCCGCCCCGAGGAGCGCCTCGGCAGGCAAGGTGCGGACATCGAGGGCTATGACGTCGTGGCCCTGCGCCTCGAGCCGCGCGTCGAGATGGCGCAGGAGCCGCGCCGTGCGGGAGGTGGCGGAGGGACTTCCGGAAATGGAGAGGACTGTGGCCATGACGGGACCCTTCGGGCTGGAATTCGGCACACGGAATACAGGAACGGTGAAAGGCGGGAACGCGGGAACGCGAAAAAGGCAGGGTACGGAAATCAGGAATTCACGCATGCCGAAGACGTACCGAATACACGGTGCGGTTCAGTGCGGTGGGGAGCCGTGCGGAAATCGATCGGCACGGTGGAGGTCCGACGGCGCCTGCCGCCGCGGAGGCGGCCTGGTGGCCGGGGCGCTGGGGACCCGTCAGAGGGCGCGACAACAGGAGGAGCTGGAGACGCGCGCGAGGTCGACATGGCGTCGCCGCGTGAGGTCCAGTCCCGTGTTCATGCCACCGATCCAACCAGGGCGAGTCGGGCCGGTCAAGAAATCTCCGTGCCGGTCTCGCATCGCGGAACAGCCTTCCCCACGGGCCGGGATAAACCGCGAAGGACGAGTTCCCTTCGGGAATCCCTCGGGGAGTGCGGCTTATCGGCGGATGCCCGCACCCTCGTGCGCCGCGCCGCGGCCCGGTGCAGGATGACTGCATGCTGTTCTCCCGGCTCGCACAGGTGTCCCAGGAGGTCGCGGCCACCAAGGCGCGGTCGCGGAAGATCGCGCTGCTCGCCGAGCTCTTCCGGGCGGCGGAGCCGGACGACGTACCGATCGTGATCCCTTACCTGGCGGGACGCCTCCCGCAGGGGCGCCTCGGCGTCGGGTGGCGGGTGCTGCGCGATCCGGTGGAGCCCGCCGCGCAGCCCCGGCTGACGGTCCAGGACGTCGACGCCGCGCTGACCGCGCTCGGCGATGTCGCCGGCGCGGGGTCGCAGGCCGAACGGTCCCGGCTCGTCGGGGAGTTGATGGGCGCCGCGACCGAGGACGAGCAGCGGTTCTTGTTCGGTCTGCTCACCGGTGAGCTGCGGCAGGGGGCTCTCGACGCGGTGGCCCTGGAGGGGCTGGCGCAGGCGACCGGCGCGCCGCCGGAGGAGGTGCGGCGCGCGGTGATGCTGACCGGGTCGCTCCAGGTGGTGGCACAGGCCGTGCTGGCCGAGGGTCCGGACGCGTTGAGCCGATTCCAACTGACCGTCGGGCGCCCGGTGTTCCCCATGCTGGCGCACAGCGCGGCCTCGGTCGGGGAGGCCGTCGACAAGCTCGGGGCATGCGCGGTGGAGGAGAAGCTTGACGGCATCCGCGTGCAGGTGCACCGCGACGGCGCCGTCGTACGCGTCTACACGCGCACGCTCGACGACATCACCGACCGGCTGCCCGAGGTCACCGCCGCGGCGGCCGGGCTCGACGGGGACCGCTTCATCCTCGACGGGGAGGTCATCGCGCTGGACGGGGACGGGCGGCCGCGCCCGTTCCAGGAGATCGCGAGCCGTGTGGGTTCGCGGGTGGACGTGGCGACGGCCGCGGGGTCCGTTCCCGTGGTGCCGGTGTTCTTCGACGCCTTGTACGCGGACGGGGACGAGCTGCTCGATCTGCCGTTCGCCGAGCGTCACGCACGCCTCGCCCGGCTGGTGCCGGAGGCGATGCGGGTGCGCCACGCCGTCGTACCGGACGGAAAGGACGAGGCGGCTCGCGCGGCCGCCGACGCGTTCTTCGCCGACACTTTGCGGCGCGGCCACGAGGGCGTCGTCGTGAAGGCGCTCGACGCCCCGTACAGCGCGGGGCGGCGCGGCGCGTCCTGGCTGAAGGTGAAGCCCGTGCACACGCTGGACCTGGTGGTGCTCGCCGCGGAGTGGGGGCACGGCCGGCGCACGGGCAAGCTGTCGAACCTGCACCTCGGCGCCCGCAGGCCGGACGGCTCCTTCGCGATGCTGGGCAAGACGTTCAAGGGGCTCACGGACGCGCTGCTCGCCTGGCAGACGGAGCGGCTGCGGGAGCTGGCCCTGAGTGACGACGGTCACGTCGTCACGGTGCGGCCCGAGTTGGTCGTGGAGATCGCCTACGACGGTCTGCAGAAGTCCACCCGCTACCCGGCCGGCGTCACGCTCCGCTTCGCGCGCGTCGTGCGTTACCGCGAGGACAAGGCCGCCGAGGCCGCGGACACGGTCGAGACCGTGCTCGCCGCCCACCCGGCGCAGTAAGTGCGCAACGCCGAAACAAGACCGTTTCTTTGCCAAATATTGGGGCCGATAGGGTGACACCCGGCGCCAGTACTTGCAGGCGCCGTGCATCATCCAGGACAAGCACGGAAGGGGAGAGCTGTGCCCGCTTCACGTCTGAGCCGCACGCCACTGCCGGGGATCGGCTTCCGGTACGACCTGACCACCCGCGACCAACGCCAGGTGTCGGTGGTCGCGCACCGGGACGGCGGGCGCACCCTGAGCGCCTACCGGACCGACGACCCGGACGCCTGCGACCTGTCGCTGAAGCTGACGTCCGGCGAGGCGGCCGCGCTGATCGACGCGCTGATGCCGTCCCACCACAGCCCGAACCTGCTGCACACCACCGATCTGGGCCTGGTCGCCGAGCGCATCGAGATCGGCGCGACCTCGCACTGGAACGGGCGCGTGCTCGGCGAGACGCAGCTGCGGACCGAGACCGGCGCCTCGATCGTGGCCGTGCTGCGGCGCGCCGAGGCGATCCCGTCACCCACCCCCGACTTCCGGCTCGCCGGCGGGGACACCGTGATCGTCATCGGCACCCGCGAGGGCGTGGAAGCGGCGGCGACGATTCTCGGAAGGGAGTGATCGGATGCACTCCGCGGTGTTCCTCATCGAGTTCGGGGCGATCATCCTCGCGCTCGGCCTGCTGGGCAGATTCGCCGGGCGGTTCCGGTTCTCACCCATCCCCCTCTATCTGCTCGCGGGGCTCGCGTTCGGCGAAGGCGGGCTGCTCCCGCTCGGCGCGAGCGAGGAGTTCGTGGCCATCGGCGCCGAGATCGGCGTCATCCTGCTGCTGCTGATGCTGGGCCTGGAGTACACGGCCAGCGACCTCGTCAGCAACCTCAAGACGCAGTACCCGGCGGGCCTCGTCGACTGCGCGTTCAACGCCCTGCCGGGCGCCGCGGCCGCGCTGCTCATGGGCTGGGGCCCGGTGGCCGCCGTCGTCCTCGCCGGCGTCACCTGGATCTCGTCGTCGGGTGTGATCGCCAAGGTGCTGGGCGACCTCGGCCGGGTCGGCAACCGGGAGACCCCGGTGATCCTCAGCATCCTGGTCCTCGAGGACCTGGCGATGGCCGTCTATCTGCCGATCATCACGGCCCTGCTCGCAGGGGTCGGCTGGGCGGCGGGCGGCGTCACGCTGGCCGTCGCGCTCGGGGCCGCGGGCCTCGTCCTGTTCCTCGCCGTGCGCTACGGACGGCACATCTCCCGGTTCGTCTCCAGCGACGACCCGGAGAAGCTGCTCCTGGTGGTGCTCGGTCTGACGATCCTGGTCGCCGGGATCGCGCAGCAGCTCCAGGTGTCGGCGGCCGTCGGCGCGTTCCTCGTCGGCATCGCCCTGTCCGGTGAGGTCGCCGAGGGCGCCCACTCCCTGCTGCTGCCGCTGCGCGATCTGTTCGCCGCCGTGTTCTTCGTCTTCTTCGGGCTGCACACCGACCCGGCGAGCATCCCGCCGGTCCTGCTTCCGGCGCTCGCTCTCGCGGTCGTCACGGCCTGCACGAAGATCGCGACGGGCTACTGGGCGGCGCGGCGGGCGAAGATCTCCGTCAAGGGGCGCTGGCGCGCGGGCGGTGCGCTCGTGGCGCGCGGCGAGTTCTCCATCGTCATCGCGGGCCTCGCGGTCACGGCCGGCATCGAGCCCAGGCTCGGCCCGCTGGCGACCGCGTACGTCCTGATCCTCGTCATCGTCGGACCGCTGACGGCGCGCTTCACCGAGCCCGTCGCGATGCGCGTCTCGCGGTGGCGGCACCGCGGCGACGCACCGGCCGCGGCGGTCGGCGCCGGTTCGGGGATCGTGCCCGCGCCGCGGGACGCGCAGGATCCCCTCGGCCCAGAGGCGGAGGCGCACGGCACGTCCGGGCGGTCCTCGAACTCCTCGTCCTGATCCGGCCACCTGGCCGGGCGTCGACCATCCAGGTCGCCGCCCGGCCGGCGCGGCGGCCCTCGCAGCACTCGGAGGGCCGCACGGAGGGCGCCGTTCACATGCAGCGCGCCGACACTGGTCCCATGGCGTACAAGAAGCAGAGCGCGGGCCTGCTCCTGTTCCGGCGCACGGCCGCCGGGACCGAGGTGTTGCTCGGACACATGGGCGGCCCGTTCTGGGAGCGTCGCGACGCCAGGGCGTGGACCGTGCCGAAGGGCGAGTACGAGGACGGCGAGGAGCCGTGGGCTGCGGCGCGCAGGGAGTTCCAGGAGGAACTGGGCCTTGCCCCGCCGGACGGCACACCGGTGCCGCTCGGCGACACCGTGCAGTCGGGCGGCAAGCACGTCACCGTGTGGGCCGTGGAGGGTGACCTCGACCTGGACGGCTTCGTGCCGGGCACGTTCACGATGGAGTGGCCGAAGGGCTCGGGGCGCATGGCCGAGTTCCCCGAGCTGGACCGCGCGGCCTGGCTCGGGCTCGACGCCGGGCGCGCCCTCGTCGTGCAGGCACAGGCCGTCTTCCTCGACCGGCTCGCCGGGCACGTCTGACGCCCGCGCCACCGGGTACACGGCCCGTCCGCGTTGCGCGGCGCGACGTGACGCGGGAAGGTCGAAGCACCGCGCAGAGGAGGTCACCCCCATGCCCATCGCGACGGTCAACCCCGCGAACGGCGAGACGCTCAAGACGTACGACGCCCTGACCGACGAGGAGATCGAGCACCGGCTCCTCCTCGCCGCCGGCACGTTCCGCACGTACCGCACCACCACGTTCTTCGAACGGGCCCGGCTGCTCCAGACCGCCGCCGACCTGCTCGACGCGGACCGTGACGACATCGCGCGCGTCATGACCACCGAGATGGGCAAGCCCGTCGTGGCGGCCCGCGCGGAGGCCGCGAAGTGCGCGAAGGCGATGCGCTGGTACGCGGAGCACGCCCAGGAGCTCCTCGCCGACGAGCACCCCTCTGCCCGGGACGTGGAGGACTCCGGCGCGGTCAGCGCCCACGTGCGCTACCGGCCGCTGGGCATCGTCCTCGCCGTGATGCCGTGGAACTTCCCCCTGTGGCAGGTCGTGCGGTTCGCCGCGCCCGCTCTGATGGCAGGCAACGTAGGGCTGCTCAAGCACGCGTCGAACGTGCCGCAGACCGCGCTCTACCTCCAGGATCTGTTCCGCAGGGCCGGGTTCCCGGACGGGTGCTTCCAGACGCTGCTCATCGGTTCCCGCGCGGTCGAGGGCGTGCTGCGGGACGAGCGGGTCGTGGCGGCGACGCTGACCGGCAGCGAGCCGGCGGGGCGTTCCGTCGCCTCGATCGCGGGCGACGAGGTCAAGAAGACGGTTCTGGAGCTGGGCGGCAGTGACCCGTTCGTCGTGATGCCGTCGGCCGACGTGGCGAAGGCGGCGAGGGTCGCGGTGACGGCGCGGGCGCAGAACAACGGGCAGTCCTGCATCGCGGCGAAGCGGTTCATCGTGCACGCGGACGTCTACGACGAGTTCGCCGAGCTTTTCGTCTCCGGGATGCGGGCCCTGCGGGTCGGCGACCCGATGGACGAGAACACCGACGTCGGGCCGCTCGCCAGCGAGCAGGGCCGCGCCGACCTGGAGGAACTCGTGGACGACGCCGTGGAGTGCGGCGCCACGGTGCTGTGCGGCGGACAACGCCCCGAGGCGTACGCCAAGAGCGGCTGGTACTACGAGCCGACGGTCATCGCCGACATCACGCAGGACATGCGCATCCACCGCGAGGAGACCTTCGGCCCGGTCGCCACGCTGTACCGCGTCGGCGACCTGGACGAGGCCGTGGCCCTCGCCAACGACTCACCGTTCGGCCTGAGCTCCAACGTATGGACGCACGACGCCGCGGAGATCGACCGCTTCGCCCGCGACATCGAGGCGGGCGGCGTCTACGTGAACGGTATGACCGCCTCCCACCCGGCGTTCCCCTTCGGCGGCATCAAGCGCTCCGGCTACGGCCGAGAACTGTCCGACCACGGAATCCGCGAGTTCTGCAACATCACGACGGTGTGGGTGGGGGCGTGAACGGCTGGGCTGCGACCTGCTCGCGCCGACATCCGGCGCCCGGAACGAGCGACGCCCCCGCCCCGCTCGCCAGATAGGCACGCCGACCGGCCCAGGACGTACCCCAAGCGCCGGTCCCCGCTCCAGCAGGTCGGGCGGCACGCGGCGGCTTCGCAGCGCGTCTTGCCGCACCTTCTCGCACCCGGGGGCAGAGGCTGCACGTTCTGCCGTGGTTCGGCCCCCGCACGGAAGTGGGCGGGGGCCGAACCTGGCGCAACGCGCGCGTGGGGGCCGGTCGGGCACCACGCGCGCGTGACGGTCAGCCGCGGGCCGCCAGCAGGTGGTCCATCGCCAGCTGGTCGAGGCGCTCGAAGGCCATGCCGCGGGCGGCGGCCGCCTCCACGTCGAAGCCCTCGAAGGCGGACTCGTCGGCGAGCAGCCCCGACAGGCCGTCGGCGGCCGTCGGCTGCGCCAGCTCGTCGAGCCGCGAGGCGCGCAGCGCCTCCTGAACCTCCGGGTCGGCCCGGAACGCGGCCGCACGCTCGCGCAGGATGAGGTAGTTGCGCATGCAGCCCTCGGCCGACGCCCACACCCCGTCGTAGTCCTCGGTGCGCGGCGGCTTGAAGTCGAAGTGCCGCGGCCCCTCGTACCCGGCGCTCTCCAGCAGATCGACCAGCCAGAACGCCGAGCGCAGGTCGCCCGCGCCGAAGCGGAGGTCCTGGTCGTACTTGATGCCCGTCTGGCCGTTGAGGTCGATGTGGAAGAGCTTGCCCGCCCACAGTGCCTGGGCGATGCCGTGCGTGAAGTTGAGCCCCGCCATCTGCTCGTGGCCCACCTCCGGATTCACGCCGTACATCTCGGGCCGCTCCAGGCGCTCGATGAACGCGAGGGCGTGGCCGACGGTGGGCAGGAGGATGTCGCCGCGCGGCTCGTTCGGCTTCGGCTCGATGGCGAACTTCAGGTCGTAGCCCTGCTGAACGACGTACTCGCCGAGCAGGTCGAAGGCCTCCTTCATCCGGTCGAGCGCGGCACGCACGTCCTTGGCCGCGCCCGACTCGGCGCCCTCGCGGCCGCCCCAGGCGACATACGTCTTCGCGCCGAGCTCGACGGCGAGATCGATGTTGCGGACGGTCTTGCGCAGGGCGTACCGGCGCACATCACGGTCGTTCGCGGTGAACGCGCCGTCCTTGAAGACCGGGTGCGTGAAGAGGTTCGTGGTGGCCATCGGGACGATCAGGCCGGTGGCGTCGAGGGCCTGGCGGAAGCGCTTGACGTGGGACTCGCGCTCGGTGTCCGAGGCCCCGAAGGGGATCAGGTCGTCGTCGTGGAACGTCACCCCGTAGGCGCCGAGGTCGGCCAGGCGCCGCACGGACTCGGCCGGGTCGAGCGCGGCACGGGTGGCGTCGCCGAACGGGTCGCGTCCCTGCCAGCCGACCGTCCACAGGCCGAAGCTGAACTTGTCGTCGGGGGTGGGTCGGTACGTCATGTCTCGGCTCCTCGCCAGTCACGCCTATTTCGTCATGGCACTTTACAAATTAGTATGCGGACACGCCGCTGGGAAGAGGCATCTCGGGAGAGCATGGGATGGACGCTCTGTCGCACATGTACCTCGGACAGCCACGGAATCGTCTTGTCGGGAACGGGAGAGCCGGATGTCATCAGCCGATGGACCACTCGTCGTCGGGGTGGACAGCTCCACGCAGTCCACGAAGGCCCTGGTCGTCGACGCCGCCACAGGCGCGGTCGTGGCGAGCGGCCAGGCACCGCACACGGTGAGCGCGGGGCAGGGACGCGAGAGCGACCCCGAGCAGTGGTGGACCGCCCTGTGCGAAGCGCTTCGCCAGTGCGGTGAGGCGGCGCACCGGGCCTCCGCGGTGTCGGTCGGCGGTCAGCAGCACGGCCTCGTCACTCTGGACGCCGCGGGCCGGCCGGTACGTCCCGCGCTGCTCTGGAACGACGTGCGCTCGGCACCCCAGGCCCGCCGCCTCATCGACGAGATGGGCGGTCCCAAGGCGTGGGCCGAGCGGGTGGGCAGCGTGCCAGGGGCCTCGTTCACCGTCACGAAGTGGGCGTGGCTGGCCGAGCACGAGCCGGACGCGGTACGCGCCACGGCCGCTGTACGGCTGCCGCACGACTACCTCACGCAGCGGCTGACCGGCGACGGCACGACGGACCGGGGCGACGCCTCGGGCACGGGCTGGTGGGCATCGGCCACAGAGTCGTACGACGACGACATCCTGGCGCGCGTGGGCCTCGATCCGGCGCTGCTGCCCCGGGTCGTACGCCCCGGGGAGGTGGCCGGCACGGTCCACGCCTCGGGTGAACTGCCCTTCTCCAAGGGGACGTTGGTGGCCGCCGGTACGGGCGACAACGCGGCGGCCGCTCTCGGTCTCGGCCTCCGGCCCGGCACCCCCGTCCTGAGCCTCGGCACGTCCGGCACGGTGTACGCGGTGTCACGGCACCGTCCCGCGGACCCGACCGGCACCGTCGCCGGCTTCGCCGACGCGCGCGGCGACTGGCTGCCGCTCGCATGCACCCTGAACTGCACGCTCGCCGTCGACCGGGTCGCCGCGCTGCTCGGCCTGGACCGCGAGGCCGTCGAACCCGGCGGCGACATCACGCTGCTGCCGTACCTGGACGGCGAGCGCACCCCCGATCTGCCGCACGCCTCAGGGCTGTTGCACGGGCTGCGGCACGACACCACGGGAGGGCAGCTTCTGCAGGCCGCCTACGACGGCGCCGTCCACGCGCTCCTGGGCGCGCTCGGCCTCGTCCTCGACGCGGACGCCGACCTGTCGGTGCCGCTGCTGCTCATCGGGGGCGGCGCCCGGGGAACGGCCTGGCAGCAGACCGTACGACGCCTCTCGGGCCGTGCCGTGCAGGTGCCCGAGGCCCGTGAGCTGGTCGCGCTCGGTGCCGCGGCACAGGCCGCCGGGCTGCTGACCGGGGAGGATCCGGCGGCGGTGGCGCGGCGCTGGGGCACGGCGCAGGGGCCCGTTCTCGACCCCGTGGAGCAGGACGCGGCGGCGCTGGCGCGGATCTCCGGGGTACTCTCCGACGCGGCCCCGCTCCTGGACAGGGGCCCGCGCTGACCACCCGGCCGACCGAGGATCCAGGAAGGCCGACGGCCCCGTTCGCCGGCCCGAGCCCATGGGAGCGTCCGGAGGCATGACCGCACCACTGCACGAGCCCCGGCCCGGCACGCCCGACACCCAGCAGGCCATGCGCCGGCGCAACCTCTCGCGGGTCATGCACGCCGTCGCCACCGACGGCCCGTTGTCACGGGCCACGGTCGCGCAGCGCATCGGGCTGACCCGGGCCGCGGTCTCGACTCTCGTCGACGAACTGATCCGGTCGGGTCTGATCGAGGAGCTCGGCCCGCAGCGGCCCGGCCGGGTCGGGCGCCCCGGCTCGGCGCTCGCGGTCAGCCGCCGCGGCCCCGCCGGGATCGGTGCCGAGGTGGGCGTCGACCATCTCGCGGCGTGCGCGGTCGATCTGAGCGGCGCGGTACGCGCGCGTGCCGTGCGCCGCGTCGCCAACCGCGGGCGCGCGCCCGGACCCGTCCTGAAGGAACTGTCCGTGCTGGTCCGGGAGGTGACGGCCCGTGCCGAACGGGAGGGGCTGCGCCCGGCGGGCCTCGCGGTCGCGGTGCCCGGTCTGGTCGCGCGCGGCACCCGCACGGTGGTCCGGGCGCCCAACCTGGACTGGCACGACACGGACGTGTCCGCGCTGCTGCCGACGCCGGCCGAGGCGCTGCCCGTTCTGCCGCTGAGCGTCGACAACGAGGCGAATTTCGGTGCCCTCGCCGAGCTCTGGCTCGGCGAGGGCACCCCCGCCGACTTCCTGCACGTCTCGGCCGAGATCGGCATCGGCGCCGCGCTCGTCGTCGACGGCAAGCTGCTGCGCGGAACCCGTGGATTCGCAGGCGAGCTGGGGCACGTTCCGGTTCGCCCGGAGGGCCCGGCGTGCCCCTGCGGAGGGCGCGGTTGTCTGGAGCAGTACGCGGGCGAGGAGGCCGTGCTGCGGGCGGCCGGCCTGGGGCCCGGCGAGGACCGGGTGGGTCTGCTCGCCGAGCGCGCCGCGGAAGGCGACACGGACACGCGGCGGGCGCTGCGCGGGGCCGGGACCGCCCTGGGTATCGCGCTGACCGGTGCGGTGAACCTCCTCGATCCTCGGGCGGTCGTGCTCGGCGGGGCGCTCTCGCGGCTCGCGCCGTGGCTACTGCCCGCGCTGGAGCGGGAGCTGACGCGCCGGACGGCGACGCCGGCCGCCGGGGTGACGGTGTCACGCCTGGGGTCCGACGGCCCTCTGCTGGGGGCGGCGCACTCGGTGGTGCGGGCGGTCCTCGACGATCCGGTGGCGGTGGCCGCGTAGAACGCCGGTGGTCGTGGGGAACCCCTGCCGTGGCGCGGGAAGTGCCAGAGGTTCGGACCTCTGACGTGCGGTTGTTCACAACCGGCGAGTTATCCACAGGCGCGCCGCGCCCTCTTCCGCCCCAACCGCCAAGGCCCTTAACGTAATTCACGCGGGACGCCACCGCCTCGGCGCGGTGGCGCGTCCACGTGGATCGGGGGATTCAGGTGTCCGGGGCAAGCGTTCAGAGCGGTACGGGGCTGCGGCGCGGGGCGATCGGGCTGCGCGAGGTCCTGTTCCAGAGCATCACGGCGATGGCGCCGGCGGCCGCGGTCGCCGCGTCGATCCCGGCCGGTACGGCGTTCGCGGGCGGCAGTCTGCCGCTGTCCGTGCTGATCGCACTGGTGGCCTGCCTGTTCACGGCGTCGTGCGTGGCGGAGCTGGCACGCGAACTGCCCGCGGCGGGCTCCGTATCCACGTACGCCGCGCGCGGCCTCCATCCGAGCGTCGGGTTCCTCGTCGGCTGGGGCTATGTGTTCGTGGAGGCCCTCGTGCCGCCTCTGCTTCTGCTGCAACTGGGCTTCACCACGGCCGGGACGCTGCACAACGAGTGGTCGTCGTACCCCGCGGATCTGTGGTGGCCGTGGTCGCTCGCCGGGGCGGTGATCATCGCTGTGGCAGGCTACTTCGGAGTGCGGGCGTCGGCCCGCTTCGGGACGGTGCTCGGCGCCTTCGAGGTGATCGTCTTCCTGGCGTTCGCCATCCTGCTGATCTCGAAGGCCGGCAGCCACAACACCCTTTCGGTGTTCGGCACTTCGCACACGGCACCGGGATACGAGGGCCTGAGCGGCGTCTTCGCCGGTTCGGTGTACACGGTGCTGGCCTTCGCCGGGTTCGAGGCCGCTGCGCCCCTCGCCGAGGAGACCCGCGACCCACGGCGCACCATGCACCGGGCGGTCCTCGGGGCGGCCCTGGCCATCGGGCTCTTCTACGTCCTGACGACGTACGCGATGTCGGTGTACTTCGGACCCGGCAGGTTCGCGACGTTCGGGGCGGAGGGCGCCGCGTCGTGGGAGGGCGTGGCCCGCGCCTCGTTCGGCCTCTTCTGGGTCCTGGTGTTCCTCGCCGTGGTGAACTCGACGATCGCGAACGCCAACGCGTGCGCCAACGTCTCGACGCGCACGGCGTTCGCCCTCGGCCGCATCGGCGTCTTCCCGAGCGGCTTCGCGCGCCTGCACCCACGGCGCCGCTCCCCCGTCACCGGCGTCGCCGTCCAGTTCGTCGTCGCGGTCGCGGCCATGCTCGGGCTCGGTTTCGCCTACGACCCGATGACGGCGTTCCTGCTCCTGGCGACGGTGATCGTCACGGTCATCATCGGTGTGTACATCGTGGCGAACCTCTCCTGTGCCGGGTACTTCCTGCGGCGTGGCCGCTCCGCGCTGCGCCCCGTGCGCCATCTCGTCTTCCCGCTCCTCGGCATCGTCGCCTTCGTGCCCGCGCTGCTGACCGCCGCGGGCCTGCCGGTCTTCGACTTCGTGTCGGAGCTGACGGCGCCGGTGTCCTACGCGGGCCCGGTCGTCGCCGTGTGGATGCTCGCGGGGGTCGTGGTGCTCGCGGTGCTCCTGCGGCGCCATCCGGAACGCATAGCGGAGACCGGACGCGTCCATCTCGACGACGACGCATCCGACGGAGAGCCGAACCGGGGCGCGGACCCCGACGCGCCCACCTCACAGAGCGGAGCAGTACAGCGATGAGCGACCCTCGGATCCTGACCGTGCGGCCCGAACCGGGCGAGTACGCCTACACGTTCGGCGGGGCGCCGCCCGTCGCCAGGATCGCACCGGGCACGGTCCTGGACCTGTACACGGAGGACTGTTTCGGCGGGCGGGTGCGGTCCGAGAAGGATCTGGTGTCGCGGGTGTGCGAGTTCCCGTTCCTCAATCCGCAGACCGGGCCCTTTCACATCGAGGGTGCCGAACCCGGTGACACGGTCGCGGTGCACTTCGTGTCCGTCGAACCGGCCCGCGACTGGGCCGCCTCCACGACGGTCCCGCTCTTCGGCGCGCTCACGTCCACCCACACCACGGCCACCCTCCAGCCGCCGCTGCCCGAGGTCGTATGGATGTGGCACCTCGACCGGGAGCGCCGCACCGCCCGGTTCACCGCGCACGACAGCGACCTCCAGGTCGAGCTGCCGATGGATCCGATGCACGGAACGGTCGGCGTGGCCCCCGCGAACCTGGAGGTCCGCTCGGCCCTCGTCCCGGACGCGCACGGCGGCAACATGGACTCGCCGGAGATGCGCGCGGGCGTCACCTGTTATCTCGGGGTGAATGTCGAGGGTGCGCTGCTGAGCCTCGGCGACGGACACGCGCGGCAGGGCGAGGGGGAGACGTGCGGCGTCGCCGTCGAGTGCGCCATGCGGACCGTCGTGATCGTCGAGCTCCTCAAGGGCGTCGCCACACCGTGGCCGCGCATCGAGTCCGACACACACATCATCTCGACGGGGTCGGCGCGGCCCCTCGAGGACGCGTTCCGGATATCCCAACTCGACCTGGTGCGCTGGCTGGAGCGTGACTACGGCTTCAGCGAGCTCGACGCGTACCAGTTCGCCTCGCAGACCGTCGAGTCCCCGCTCGCCAACGTCTGCGACACGAACTACACGTGTGTGGCGAAGCTCCGCAAGGAATGGCTGCCGGCACGGGACACCCACCGTGGGCTGCACGCGCACTTGAAGGACGTCGCCGCGACGCTCCCCCGCCCGGACCACCACACCTTCTGACGCCACACCGTTCGTCGGCAGAGCCCTGCCCCACCTCCCCCACAGAGAGGCAGACCAGTCATGGACCGAAGGCCACTCCCGAGCCGGCGCCGGTTACTCCAGGCCGGCGCCCTGGCCGCCGTGCCCGCAGCCGTGCTTCCCGCGGCCCGCGCCTCCGCCGGCGCGCAGGCCGTCGACTATCCGGGTGCCGAGTCCGTCCCGGCCAGCACCTCCAACTACACGGCGTCCAGCCGCCCCACCAGCTATCCCCTGAACTACGTGATCATCCACGTCACCCAGGAGACGTACGCCGACGCCCTGGGGATCTTCCAGAACCCGGCCAAGCAGGTCTCCGCGCACTACGTGGTCCGCTCGTCCGACGGCCACATCGCCCAGTGCGTCCGCGAGCGCAACATCGCCTGGCACGCGGGGAACTGGGACTACAACACCCGCAGCATCGGCATCGAGCACGAGGGCTGGGTCGACCAGCCGGAGTACTTCACCGACGCCCTGTACCAGTCGTCCGCCGACCTGACGGCCGCGATCTGCGCCAAGTACGGCATTCCGATGGACCGCGCGCACATCCTCGGGCACTCCGAGGTCCCCGGCACGGACCACACCGACCCGGGCCCTTACTGGGACTGGACCCGCTACATCCGCATGGTCAACTTCGCCTGAGGCGCGGACAGGACCGCGTCCGGGCCGGCCTGCCCGGCGCGCACGCACTGTGACGCATCCGTGCGGATCAGTGCCGGGACGCTTGTCCGTATGCGTCCCCGGCGCGACGATGTCCCCACAGCGATGCACCGCGGCATCGCCCGCCGGGGAGGCCGACTTGACCGATCCATGGGTGGCCCTGGAGCCGGGCACCGATCCGTCCGAGCGGGTACGGGTCCTGCGCCGGGCGCACGAGACGTTCACCGCCGCGGGGACCGTGTCCCGGCCGGTGCGCTCCGTGGTGGCCGATTCCTGGCGGCGCTCCGCCGGGGCGCACGTCAACCCGGACGCGTCCGCGTCGGTGGAGCTGAGCGACGGCGACCTCGGGACCTATCGCGCCGAGCATCCGCTGGCCCGGGTCATGCCGCTGTTCCGTGAGCTCATGGGGACGTTCGCCCGGGACGGCGAGCATCTGCTCGCCGTGTGCGACGCGCACGGCAGGCTGCTGTGGGTCGAGGGCGACCGGACGACCCGGCAGCGGGCGGGGACGATGAACTTCGTGCCGGGCGCACGCTGGTCGGAGACGGCGATGGGGACGAACGCGCCGGGTACGGCCGTGGCGGTCGACCGGCCCGTCCAGGTGTTCGCCGCCGAGCACTTCATCCGGCGCGTCCAGCCGTGGACCTGCGCGGCGGCTCCCGTGCACGATCCACGTTCGGGGCGGCTGCTCGGCGCCGTCGACATCACGGGCGGGGACGGGCTGGCCCATCCGCACAGCCTGGCGTTCGTGCAGGCGGTGGCCCGTGCGGCGGAGTCGCAGCTCGCGCTGCTCGCACCGCCGCCCTCGGACGCGGACAGCCTCCGGCTCACCGCGCTCGGCCGGGACGAGGCGCTCCTCGTCACCAGCGCCGGACGCAAGATCCGGCTCAGCCGCCGGCACAGCGAGATCCTCGTCCTGCTGGCCCGCCACCCGGAGGGCCTGACCGGCGACGAACTGCTGTGCGCGCTGTACGAGGACGAGTCGGTCACTCCCGTCACTCTGCGGGCCGAACTGGCGCGCCTGCGCCGGGTTCTCGGCCCCGACATCCTCGGCTCGCGCCCCTACCGCCTGGCCTCCCCCGTCGAGTCCGACTTCGGGACGGTCGAGCGGCGCCTGGGGACGGGTGCGGTGACGGCGGCCGCCGCCGCGTTCGGCGGGCCGCTGCTGCCCGGCTCGCAGGCTCCGGCCGTCGTTCGTGTACGGCGCAGGCTCACCGACGAGATACGGGCCGCGCTCATCGCGCGGGGCGACCCCGACCTGCTGGCGGACTGGGCGCACGCACCCTGGGGCGAGGAGGACATCGACGTGTGGCGGGCGCTGGCCTCGGTGCGTCCCGCGCCGCCCGTGCTGGCCCGTCTCAGGGAGCTCGACGCGGAGCAGGCCGCGCACGGCTCCCCGACGTCGTACGCAACGTATCTGCAACGTCCGCGCGCCTAGCCTCCGTGCGAAAGCTGCCCAACGGCGGGCGGCTCGCACGGGAGGCCAGCCAAGATGACCCTTTACGCAGCGCCCGGTACCAACGGCTCAGTCGTCTCCTACCAGTCCCGCTACGACCACTTCATCGGCGGCGAGTACGTGCCGCCGGCCCTCGGCCAGTACTTCGAGAACCCGAGTCCGGTCAACGGTAAGCCGTTCACCGAGATCGCCCGGGGCACCGAGGCGGACGTCGAGCGCGCCCTCGACGCGGCGCACGCCGCCGCCCCCGCCTGGGGCCGTACGTCACCCACCGCACGCGCCGACATCCTCCTCAAGATCGCCGACCGGATGGAGGCGAACCTGGAGAAGCTGGCGGTCGCCGAGAGCTGGGAGAACGGCAAGCCGGTCCGTGAGACGCTCGCCGCCGACATCCCGCTCGCCATCGACCACTTCCGCTACTTCGCGGGTGCCCTGCGCGCCCAGGAGGGCTCGCTCAGCGAGATCGACGACGACACGATCGCGTACCACTTCCACGAGCCGCTCGGCGTCGTGGCGCAGATCATTCCGTGGAACTTCCCGATCCTGATGGCCACTTGGAAGCTGGCTCCGGCGCTCGCCGCGGGCAACGCGGTCGTCCTCAAGCCCGCCGAGCAGACCCCGGCGTCCATCCACTACTGGCTGAGCCTGGTGGCCGACCTGCTGCCGCCGGGTGTCGTGAACGTCGTCAACGGCTTCGGCGTGGAGGCGGGCAAGCCGCTCGCGTCCAGCGCGCGCGTGGCGAAGGTCGCGTTCACCGGCGAGACGACCACGGGCCGGCTGATCATGCAGTACGCGTCCGAGAACATCAAGCCGGTCACCCTCGAGCTCGGCGGCAAGTCGCCGAACATCTTCTTCGACGACGTGTGGGCGGAGGACGACGACTTCCGCGACAAGGCCCTCGAGGGCTTCACGATGTTCGCCCTCAACCAGGGCGAGGTCTGCACGTGCCCCTCGCGTGCGCTGATCCAGCAGGGTCACTACAGCGAGTTTCTCGACGCGGCGATCGCGCGCACGGAGGCCATCAAGCCGGGCAACCCGCTCGACACCGACACGATGATCGGCGCCCAGGCGTCCAACGACCAGCTCCAGAAGATCCTCTCCTACCTGGACATCGGCCAGCAGGAGGGCGCAAAGGTCCTGACGGGCGGTCAGCGCATTGAGTACGACGGCGAGTTGGCGGGCGGATACTACGTCCAGCCCACGATCTTCGAGGGCAACAACCGCATGCGGATCTTCCAGGAGGAGATCTTCGGCCCGGTCGTCTCGGTCGCCTCGTTCGCCGACTACGACGACGCCATCAAGATCGCCAACGACACGCTGTACGGCCTCGGCGCGGGCGTGTGGACCCGGGACATCAACACGGCCTACCGGGCGGGCCGTTCGATCCAGGCGGGCCGCGTCTGGACGAACTGCTACCACGCCTACCCGGCCCACGCAGCCTTCGGCGGCTACAAGCAGTCGGGAATCGGCCGCGAGAACCACAAGATGATGCTGGAGCACTACCAGCAGACGAAGAACGTTTTGGTTTCATACAGCCCTAAGAAACTTGGATTCTTCTAGAGCCTCAAGCTGGGTGCCTGGAGGGAGCTTTACCCTTCCAGGCACCCACAGCCCCGCAGCCACTATCCGTGACCATTCAGCAACCTTCCGGACTCATTCGCCGCAAATCTGCGCGCGTCCCGGACCAGCCACGGACCAGCTGGGCCGCTAGGTTGCGTCGCCCTCGGTGGGGCGAGGCATGCGAAGAAGTGCGAGACGACGTCGGGTGACGGGCGTGATCACACGGCAGTGGGCTCTCGGGTGGTCTCGAGGTCGTTGAGCACCGCGAGGACTGGCTTCTCCACATTGTCAGCCCAACGAGCAAGCTCGGAAAGCAGGCTGGAAAGGCTCAGTGCCTGGTCAGGACGGACCCACGATCAATCAGTGGCCGACAGTACGAGAGGCGTCGGCTGGACGCTCGGTCGGTGGTTCGGGGTGTATGCCCAGGTGCGGAGTTGCTCTACGGCCTTGCCGATGCGGAAGACGGTCGGGTCGTCATAGGTGTGGCCGACGATCTGGACGCCGGTCGGAAGGCCCCAACTGGAGTGGCCGCTTGGCACGTTGAGGACGGGGCAGCGGTTGCTGATGTTGAAGGGCAGCGTCATGGCCGCCCACAGCGGCTCGCCGTGGTCCTCGCCGTTCACCACCAGACGCCCCAGGAGATCGTCTCCGGCGGGCAGTCCCGGAACGGCCGTGGTCGGGCAGATCAGGGCGTCGAAGGGGGCAATCGCCTCAGCCAGTTCGCGCTGCAGCCGGGTCTCGACGCGCAGGCCGTCGAGGTAGGTGACCTGCTCACGGGCGACGGCCATGGTATCGGCGAAGGCTGCCGCGTACGGCGACATCCGGTCGCGGTGCTCGGCTTCGATCTCGCGGACGAGGGCGCCGAAGATCGTGGAGAAGTGTGCGGCGGCACTGATGAGGAGGTCGTCCTTGGTCCACGGGAGTTCGATCTCCTCGACGATCGCGCCCGCGTCGGTGAGGGCGCTGGCGACGGCGCGGGTCTTGGCCTCGATCTCCGGGTGGACGTCGTAGGCACCCAGGCGCAGGCACAGGGCGATGCGCATCCCGGCGACCGCGTCGTACTCGGTCGGCAGGACGAGTTTCGGGCGCAGCGACACGTGGTCGCGCGGGTCGGGGCCTGCCAGGACGTTGGCGAAGGTGATGCAGTCGTCGACGGTGCGTGCCATGGGGCCGTCGCCGCGGTAGTGGTCGGCGGACAGCGGTGCGACGCCGGGTATCCGGCCGTACGGGGCCTTGTACCCGACGGTGCCGGTGAAGGCGGCGGGGATGCGGGTCGAGCCGCCGATGTCGGAGGCGGAGGCGAGCAGCGCGGTACCGGCGGCGAGGCAGGCGCCCGCGCCGCCGGACGAGCCGCCGGGGGTGAAGTCGGGGTTCCACGGATTGCGGGTGACGCCCCACAGGCGGCCGTGGGTGAAGGTGGCGATGGAGAACTCGGGGGTGGCGGTGCGGGCGTGGACGATGCCGCCCGCGTCGAGGATCCGGTCGATGACCGGGGCGTTCTCGGTCGCGGTGTTGCCGACGTTGACGAGGGAGCCCTCGGTCAGGGAACGCCCGGCGATGGCGTGCTTCTCCTTGGTGGCGACCGGGATGCCTTCCAGCGGGCGCGGCGTCAGGCCGCCCTTGCCGAGGAAGCGGTCCTCGGCGTGCCGGGCCTGTTGGAGTGCCTCGTCGAAGAGCTGCTCGGTGAAGGCGTTGACGACCGGTTCGGTCTGTTCCGCGCGGGCGATGACCGCGTGCATCAGCTCCACCGGGGAGAGCTCGCCGGCATCGAAGAGCCGTCGCGCCTCGGTGGCGCTGAGGTAGGCGAGATCGGCACCGGCGTCGTTCGGGTTCATACGGACTTCCTTACGGCTAAAGGGACTTCACGGACGAGGGTGGGTAGGGGCTGTCAGCCGAGCAGTCGTTTGAGCGCGGCGTTGATCCAGGCCGTCGCCTCCCCTGCGGCATGGCTGAGGTGGTCCATGCCGTAGAAGCCGTGGACGAGGCCGTCGAACCGCCGGTGCGCGACGCCTACGCCGGCGCCCCGCAGCGCTTCGGCGTACGCGTCTCCCTCATCACGCAGCGGGTCGTACTCCGCGGTGGCCACGACGGCCGGAGCGAGCCCGGACAGGTCCTTCGCCCGCAGGGGTGCGACCCGCGGGTCGGCGCCGAACGCGGCGGAGGCAGGATCGGAGGGGCTGACGCCGAGGTACTGCTCGAAGAACCAGTGCAGTTCTGTGGTGGTGAGGAAGTAGCCTTCGCCGTTCTCGGCCCGCGACGGGTAAGCGCCGGACATGTCCGTGCTGGGGTAGACCAGGAGTTGGGCGGCGAGCGACAGTCCGTCGGCGTGGGCCTGCTGTGCGCACACGGCGGAAAGCGTCGCTCCGGCGCTGTCGCCGCCGACGACCAGCCGGGCAGGGTCGCCGCCGAACGCGTCCGCGTGCCGCGCGACCCAGGTCAGGGCGGCGTAAGCGTCCTCAACCGCGGCGGGGAAACGATGCTCGGGCGCGAGCCGGTAGTCGACGCTCACCACGACGGCGTCGAGGTCGCGGCACAGGTTCCGGGCGTGCACGTCGTGTGTGTCGAGGTCGCCGGCCACCCAGCCGCCGCCGTGCAGGTACACCACCGTTGGCACGGGCGTCGTGGCATGCGGCCGGTAGACACGGGCCGGGACGGAATCCGCCAGCACCGTCGAGGTCACCGTCGCGACCTCGGGCTTTGCGGCCTGGTCGAGGTGGTCGGCGGTCAGCGCCCGCAGCCGGGCTCTGGCCCGTGCAACAGCGTTCTCCCCTGGTTCTGGGGCGCCGAGTTGCTGGAGCCTTCGCAAGAACGCGGCAATGTCCGGGTCCAGAGGCACGTCACTTCTCCTGTCGGTCGCCGGCACACAGCCAGTGGGCGGCCGCCGCGAGCAGCGCCGTCACGCCGGTGTGGATCGTGGGTTCGGGTACGGGGGCGAAGTACGGAGAGTGGTTGGCCGGGACCGTGTCTGGCAGGCCGTCCGTCAGCAAGGTGTCGGGGTCGATGTGCTCGAAGTGGGCCGGGTCGCCGCCCCCGAAGTGCCAGAAGACCGAGGGAACACCGAGCGCCGTGCCGAAGGTGCCGAAGTCCTCGCTGCCGGTGAGGGGTTCGGGAAGGGTGAACACCCGCTCACTGCCCAGGACTTCGGCGATCGCGGTCAGTACGGTGCCGGTGGCCGCGGTGTCGTTGACCGTGACGGAGAAGGCGTTGAGAGCGGTGATTTCGGGCTCCTTGGGCGCGCCGGACGCGGCCGCCTCGGCACGGACGATCCGTTCGACAGCCGCCAGGACCCGCTCCCGTACGACGGGCGTCGTGGAGCGAATGTTGATCCGCAGGTCCGCCGTGTCGGGAATGATGTTCTCCTTGGTGCCCGCGTGCAGCGAACCGACGGTCACCACGGCGGTCTGCGCCGCCCCCACCTCCCGGGAGACGACCGTCTGCAGCCGCATGACGACCGCGGCGGCCATGACGATCGGATCGACGGTCGTCTCAGGCGTGGAGCCGTGTCCGCCGCGGCCGTGAAGGCGGACCCGCAGGCTGTCGGAGGCGGCCATCACCGTGCCCGGGCGGGTGCCGACGAGACCGACGGGGGCCGGGGACACATGCTGGCCGAGGCAGACATCCGCGCGTGGAAAGCGATCCAGGAAGCCGTCCTCGATCATGGCCGGTGCCCCGCCGACCTCCTCCGCCGGCTGGAACACCGCGACGACCGTGCCATGCCATTCCCCACGGGCGGCGGCGAGTTGGGCGGTCACGCCGAGCAGGCAGGTGACGTGCATGTCATGGCCGCAAGCGTGCATGACGGGAACCTTGTTGCCCTCACTGTCGACGCCCATCTCCTGGGAGGCGTACGGCAGTTGCGTCCGCTCCCGCACCGGGAGCCCGTCCATGTCGGCGCGGAGCAGGACCACCGGACCCTCTCCGTTTGCCAGGACCCCGACGACACCGGTGCCGCCGACGCCCTCGGTGACCTCCCAGCCCTGCTCGCGCAGCCGTTCCGCGACAACTCCGGCCGTACGGAACTCCTGGAAGGACAACTCCGGGTGGGCGTGCAGGTCTTCGTAGAGGGCCATCAGGCCGGGCAGCCGCTCCGGGAAGCCGGACAGCAGGCGCGCGATGGGGGCGGCGGTCATGAGTGCTCCTTTGCGGGCGTGGGGAGTTCCGGCGCGCCGGTGACGGTCCGGAAGGTGGCGGCGTCCTGCGGGGTGAGGAGTGTCATCACGGCGGCGATGGCCGCGCCGAGCACCAGGGAGGCGAAGGCCACCTTGAAGGAGAAGGCGTCGGCGAGCACGCCGATGACGGGCGGGGCGACCATCCCGGCCACCTGGCCGCCGAAGACGATCGCGCCACTGCCCACGCCGACGTCCTCGGGCGCGAGGCCGCCCAGCGGCACGGCAAGGATCGGCATGTAGCAGAGGGAGACGGCGGTCGTGGCGAGCGTGCCGAAGACGATGAAACCGATGAGCGACGGCGAGAAGACCATGAACAGCAGCGTGACGGCGGCCACCGTCATGCTGGGCACGATCACCCTGCGGTGGTGGCCGCCGAGACGGTCCGCGAGCCGCCCGCCGACGACGATCGCGCCGGTCGCGGCGAGACCGGGAATCGCCACGAGGGCGCCGGTCGAGGCGAGCGAGACGCCGTACTCCTCGCTGACGTAGGACGGGATCCAGGTGCTGAGACCCCAGACGATCACGCTGTAGCCGAACATCATGGCGCTGAACCGCCAGATCACGCCTTGACGCAGGACGCCGCCCGCGCGCCGCCGGGCGACGCGGGTCTCCGGCTCCGTCGGCGGCAGCGGCGCGGGGAGCCATACCCGTATCGCCACCAGGACGAACACGCCGAGGGCCGCCGTCGAGTAGAACGCCGAGCGCCACCCGAAAGCGGCGATCAGAGGCGCGACGAGGAGCGGGGTGAGGACCCCGGCGAGGGCGTTCGAGCTCATGATCACGCCGTTGGCGCCCATGCGCTGGGCCGGTGTGGTCCGCTCGACGAGGACCTTCATCGAGGCGGGCGGGAAGACGCCCTCGGCCGCGCCGAACGCGAACCGCATGAGCAGCAGGACGGCGAACGACCAGGCGAAGCCGGTCAGCGCGGTGAACACCGACCAGGACAGCAGGGCCCAGAGCATGATCCGCTGGGCACCGTACCGGTCGGCGAGCAGGCCGCCGGGGATTTGGCACAGGGCGTAGGCGAGGAAGAACGCCGAGACGATCAGGCCCTGTTCCCCGCGGCCCACGTCGAACTCGTCGCCGATGGAGGGCAGGGCCAGGTTGATGACGAGCCGGTCGGCGTAGTCGACCAGCCAGGCGGTGAACAGCAGCACGATCGTGATCCGGACGGTTCTGCGGACGGGCTGAGGGGGCGGAGCAGACACGCGGTACTCCTTCGACTCCGGGCGGCCGAAGCCGGGGTTGGGCATTGGCCGGAAGTGCCCCTACGATCCGGTCCGTGACAGGAATCCCTGGAGAATTGCAGGAAAACATCTCGGGAGGAGCCACAGTCCCTGATTCCCGCGGGACCGGCGGGGCTGCTCCGTTCTCCGAGTTGGACCTGGCCCTCGTCGACGCGCTCCAGGCCGCTCCCCGGGCACCGTGGTCCCGGATCGGCCGGGCCCTCGGCGTGGACGCGACCACGGCGGCCCGCCGCTGGGAACGGCTGCGCGCGGGCGGTCTGGCCTGGGTCAGCGCGTACGACTCCGCGAAGGCGACGACCGTCGCCTACGTCGAGGTCAGGTGCCGGCCCCGGGCCGTGGAATCCGCCGGCGCCGCCCTGGCCGACATGCCCTGGGTCTTCAGCGTCGACGAGACGGCCGGCGAATTCGATCTCCTCGCGTCGGTCGTCGCCGCCGACCTGCCCTCCCTCGGCCGCTCGGTGCACAGCCTGATCGGCGGCCTGAGAGGCGTACGGTCCACCCGCACACGCCTCGGCATCACCCTGTACAGCGAAGGCGGCGACTGGCGCATGCGGGCCATGGAACCGTCCGGTGACGCGGAACTCTCCGCTCCGCGCACCTCGCACCCGGTCGCGTACAGCGCCCACATGCACCACCGGCCGCCGCCCGAGGACCAGGCCCTCCTGGAAGCCCTCGGCCGTGACGGACGCCTCGGCTACACCGACCTGGGCACCGCGACCGGCATGAGCGAACACACCGCCCGCCGCCGGCTCCAGCGGATGATCCGGGACCGGGACATCACCTTCCGCTGCGACCTCGCCCACCCCCTCGCCGGGCTGTCGACCGTCGTGCTCTACCGCACCGCGGTCCCGCACACCCACCTCGAAGCCACGGGCAACGCGCTGGGCCGACGGGAAGAGGTCCGCCTGGCCGTGTCCGTCAGCGGCTCCGACAACCTCCTCGTCATGGTCTGGCTGCGCGGCCTGCACGCCATCGACCCCTTCGAGGCGCACCTCGCGGATCGCTTCCCGCACCTGAAGGTCAGCGACCGCACCGTTTTCCTCCACTCCCGCAAACGCATGGGCCGCCTCCTCGACACCACCGGCCGCGCCGTCGGGCACGTCCCCTTCTCCTTGCCGCAGGTCTGACCCCGGCACGTGCCACGCCTCGCGCTCTCGCCGGCCTGCCTGGCGAGAGCCGTTCGCGTCAGTGCGCGCCGTACGGCGACGGGAAGCGCCGGTTGCGCGTGTCGCACACGACCCATGATCGCCTTCATGAGCCTCTTCCTCGTCGCGGCTCCGGACGGTTATGTTCGGAGTTCTGGTGAGCTACTCGGCACAGAAACTCGGGTTTTTCCAGAACCTCAAGTCGGTTGCCTGGAGCCCCGTTGCGCTCCAGGCAACCCGACACGGGGAACCACCTTCCGCGATCAACAAGGTGCCTCACGTCACCATCCGGCCTCGAAATGACTCGCTCCCGGACCAGCCGCGGACCGAACCTGTCGGTGAGCGCGCACACCAGCCTGAAAAGGCCGTGCGTTTGGGTTCGGACCAGCGGGCGAGGCGCCCACGACTTCACGGTCGATGTCGCCTACCGACCCATGTGGGAGAACAAGGTAGTGCGCCTCACACCACTCGTGACGACGGACCCGGACGATCAACAACCAAATCCGAGGCCCGTCCTTGGCGACGCCCGATTTCGTGGCGGCGCCGATCCGGGGCCTAGCTCGTACGTGATGCGCCGGACGCGGGCCTTCAGGTCCTTCTCCAGTCCTCGGGCAGCTCCCACGCGAAGTGGACGCACGTCGGCAACCCGACGTCGTCGAGCTCGCAGTCCTCGGGCCACAACGGGAAGTGGAACCCCGGGTCGTGGGTGCGCAGCAGGGCCCAGCGGTTCGACGGCTCCCACGCCAGCGCGTACACCCCGTCACCGCTGCATGCGCAGCGCCAGCAGTTCCTTGTCCGCCCACTCCTCCAGCCGCTGCCGCGCCTCGGCCGCGGCCTTCGCCTCCGACGCGGCGTCGTCGTCCTGGGCGTGCTCGGTACCGGGCACGATGACGGTCTGCTCGGCGCCGAGAAGGCAGCCGACCATCGCGTCGATCAGCTTCACGGGATCGCCCAACTCGCGGCACCCCCAGGCATCTTCGTTGCCCGTGGCTGCCGCACCGAGGTGCCCGGCATGATTCCTGTAGTAGGCCGTGGCCGTCTTGTACGCGGCCGGCCGGCGCAGATCCTCGTCCGGCGCCCACGACTGGGCGAGCCCGGAGAGCGGGCCACCTGGGTGATGCGGATTCGCCTCTCCGTCCAGTAGTTGAGCCACGACCAGGCGTCGATCAGCACGTCGCGGATGCGCACCAGCAGCCTCCGGGGGCGGACGGGCCCCCGCGCCGCAGATCAAGAGCATGGGCTTGAACCGACATCTCTTGCCAAGGTGATTTGAACGTGTTCAAATATCTGCCCACGGATGACCTCGAAGCTCTTGCATGCGTCGAGGCAGGGACAGTTGGGGGAAGCTGTGGCCTCGGGCGCTGGCTACGTCGTCTTGGCGGCGTACATGTTGCACCTGCCACTCATGACGCCGTTCTGCATTCTGATCGGGGTGAAGGTGTCCGCCAGAATGGGCTGGCTGTTTTCGGCGGGCTTGATCTTCTTGCCCCTAGCCCTGCTGTTCAGCTTCGTGATCGCCGGCGTCACCGCCTAGGGCTCGGCCCAGTCACTACGGCGTGATGCCCTCCGGCGCGCTCACGCAGCCGTCGACGAACGGCTCTTTCCCGTCGTCGCCGAGGTCGTCCTGCCGACGCTCGACGTCCCACCGCTCCTCGCGGTCCTCCCGGCTCGGATGCCGTGCCTCCACGACACCTGCCGCTCTGCGCTGCTTGAGCAGCTCGCTCGGCGGAGAACTCCGCCATCCGCGTGACCGCACACGGAGCCTTCTGCCCTGGACAGGACGGGTTCCCGGACCGTGGGCAGCCGGGAAACAGCCCGCCCACCCCCAAGGCTTCCTGATCAAGAGTTCACGGACAGGTTCTGGCGTCCCACGCGACCGGAACTTCGGGTGCAGGGAGAGCTCCCCCGTCTGCACGCGTCCTGATCAGCCGCCCCTCCACCGTGCCGATCACCAGGTCCCCGTCCGGACCTGCGCTCAGGCAAGTCGGTGTGTAGAGGTGCCCGCTGAGGGTGAGCGCCCTCCGCCGTACCACCGTGCCTTCCTCTGCTCGCAGCGTGAGCAGCTCGCAGGCCCCGGCTCCGGTCACGGCGTGGACGAGACCGCCGTGCACGTCGACCCCGGTCACCCGCGCGTCGAAACGGTGGACCCAGGCCACAGCACCGTCCGGGTAAGCGCGACGTACGAGGTAGGTGCCGTCGCGCGCCGTGCACGTGTGGACAAGCCCCTGTCCGGCGTCGTCGTCGACGTATGCGGCGGGACCGCCGCGCAGGTGAGGGCCGAGTGCCTCGTGCCAGGCGAGCGGGAACAACTTCTCGACCCCGTTGGGGTCGGCCCGCACGACCCACTTCTCCAACAGTTCCGTCCTTACCTCCCCGCCGCCGACGCCGTAGAGGAAAAGCAGATGGGGCGAACGTCGCACGGTGAAGTCGTAGGAACTGTCGCTCTCCCCCAATGCCAGGGTGGCCAGCTGTCGCCCGGACGGCGTGAGCACGACGCTGTCGTACGGCGGCCAGCGCGGCCCGGGGAACAGCTCCCGTGAGTCCCTGGCCACCCAGGCACCATCCGTGCGCGCAGCGATGGCAACCGGAAAGTCGAGGCGGCTCTCGGCGAGTTGGGCACCGTCGGTGAGGGCGAACCGGCACAGCAGTGTGCGCCGGTCGCTGCTGTCGCCCACCAGGACGGTGATCCACGCGCTCTCCTCGTCCGGGGTGACGTACACCCGACAGCCGTTGCGTTGCCGCTGGCTGTCAGGCACCGGCACCGACCACTGCGGAGTACCGTCCGGCGACCAGCACTCCAGTAGGACCCCGCTCTGCGCCGCAGCAAGAATCCGGCCGTCCCGCAGCACCTCCACGACGGCCACCCCCGGCCGCCGGGCCCAGGCGCGGCCACGCTCGGCGGCGATGCCGGCAAGGTACCGCTGAGGTTGGTCGATGTCCGGTCCTTTGATGCCGCTCCAGTCGACCTCCACCGGCACCTGCGGCGAGGAGACCAGCGCGGCGAGCACGTCGGCGGTAACGTCCTGCCAATCGGGGCGCTCGACGACAGATCGCGTGTACGTCACCCGGCCCAGGTCTTCGTAGTCGACAACCGGCCGAGCGAACGTCACCTCCAGGCGGCACGCATCCCGCCAGCGCAGGGCGCTGACACCTGCCCCGGCGACGGCCACGTCAGTGCGGCGCCGCGTCTCCGGCTCGTACAGGAGCAACCCGCCCCGCAGTTCGAACTCGTCGCCCTCCTCCGTCCCCACGGCGAGCACGGGCAAGGCCGGATGGAAGGCGAGCCCTTCGATGCCCTGCTCCAGCACAATCTGGTCCCACAAAGCGAGATCGCTCGTCCGGTAGACCGCGATCCGGCCACCGTCGCCGCGTCCGCTCGCGTAACAACTGACGGCGATCCAGCGGCCGTCCGCACTCACGTCGGTCGTGAATGGGTGGCCGATCTCGGGGAACGGGTCGTCGGGTATCAGACGCATCGCAGGAGCGTATCGGCCGACGAACCCTGGTGAGCGGTCCAGTCGCTGCCACTGTCCCCTATGAGCTGGACCTTAGAGGAGATGACCGCCTGTCCCGCGACATTCTCGTCATCCCGGGCGATGTCCTCGGCCGGGCCTGCCGGGCCGGCCTGCTCCCCATGGAGCCGTCAGCCCATCTGGTCCTCGGCGGACAGGCAATCCAGCCAAGATCCGGACCGGGCGTGGACCAACTGGACTTCCCATCAAGCGATATCGCCCGTTACCGCAGGTCAGGCGCCAAAGAGGCCCTGTACCGCAAGGAGACGAAGAACGTTTTGGTTTCGTACAGCCCGAAGAAACTTGGGTTCTTCTAGAGCCTCAAGTTGGGTGCCTGGAGGGAGCTTCCCCTTCCAGGCACCCACAGGGCGCAGCCACTATCCGTGACCGTGCAGCAACCTTACGGACCCGTTCACTGCGAATCTGAAGCTTCCCCTTGATGCTGGACATCTGGAGACTGGGACGTGAGGTTCCAGAGGAAGTAGTGCCAGGTGGGAAGCAAGAGCAACCGCAGTAGGCGGTACACGGAGGAGTTCAAGCGCGATGCGATCGCGCTCGTCCGGTCCTCCGGCAGGTCCGTCACCGAGGTGGCCCGGGAACTCGGCGTCAGTGCCGAAGGGCTGCGCAACTGGGCTAAGCAGGATCAGGTCGACCCGGGCCAGGGGGCGCCGGGCGAGCTGACGACGGCCGAGCGAGAGGAGTTGCGCCGACTGCGCAAGCTGGCCCGCGAGCAGGCCGAAACGATCGAGGTACTGCGACAAGCGGCGGTCTTCTTCGCGAAGGAGAGCGATCGATGACCGCGGTGTACGCGTTCATCGAGGCGGAGAAGACCACCCACAACGTTGCTCTGCTGTGCCGGCTCTTGCAGGTGGTCCGGTCCTCGTTTTACGCCTGGCGGGCCGGCGAACAGGCCCGGCGGGCCAAGCAGGCCGCCGACGACGCCCTGGCCCACGAAATCACCGTGCTGCACATCGCCTCCCGGCGCACTTATGGCGTCCCGCGGATCCACGCCGGGCTGCGTCGGCTGGGACATCGGGTCAACCACAAGCGCATCGAACGGGTCATGCGTGAGCGACGCATCATGGGGGTCACCCGTCGTCGGCGACGAGGCCTGACCCGTCCGGCGAAGAGGGCCGTGCCCGCTGTGGACCTGCTCGGCCGCGACTTCACGGCCACCGCGCCCGGCATGAGGCTGGTCGGCGACATCACCTTCATCGCCACCGCCGAGGGATGGCTCTATTTGGCGACCTGGCTGGACCTGGCCACACGCGAGATCGTCGGCTACTCGATGGCCGACCACCACCGGGCAACTCTGGTCGTCGACGCACTGGCCATGGCCGCCGGACGGGGCCGGCTGCGGCCGGGCTGCATCGCGCGCTCCGATCGCGGCAGCGAGTACACGTCCGAGGAACTCCGGGGCCAAATACGCAAGTTGGGACTGCGGCAGAGCGTGGGCCGGACCGGCTCGTGCTTCGACAACGCCGCCGCCGAGTCCTTCTTCGCGGTGCTGAAGGAAGAGATCGGCACCCGCACGTGGCCTGACCGGGCCACCGCCCGAGCCGAGATCTTCGCCTTCATCGAAACCTTTTACAACCGCAAGCGGCTACGGAAACATCCGGGCTGGGGCTACCTGACCCCGCTGGAGATCCGACAGCGACACGAACAAGGTCACGCCCTCGTGGCGTAAGCATTGAGTGTCCAGCATCAAGGGGAAAGTTCACCCGCTCACGACGGCAACTGCGCAGTAACCCGCAACTCATCGGCCGTGGCAGCACCGAAGCCGAAGAACTTCAGAAGCGGCGGAATCATCTCGAACAGCATGTCAGTACCCCCCTGGATGGTGCAGCCCCTCTCCTGCGCCGCCCGTAGGAAGGGAGTGACCTCGGTCTTGTTCACCACGTCCACGACGAACGAATCGGGCGCGATCCGATCAACGTCGACCGGCAGTGGGTCGCCCTCCCTCATCCCGATCGGGGTGGCGTTGACGACCAGGTCGTAGCCCTCGGGATCCATCGATCCCAAGGCGACCTTCACGTCGGGGTAGTGCTCGCCGATGCGCTGGGCGAGCGACTCGGACGCGGCCGTATTCGGATCGAACAGTCCGATCCCGGCCAGCCCGGTACCGGCCAGCGAGGCCGCGATCGCTGAACCGACGCCTCCGTTGCCGACCACGAGCGCGCGTTTCCCCGACGGGTCGAACCCCTTGCGCAACACACCACGGATGAACCCCGCGCCGTCGAACTGATCGGCGAGAAGCCGCCCGTCCTCCCGCAGCAGGACCGCGTTAGCCGCGCCGGCGATCCTGGCGGTCGGGCTGATCTCGTCCACCAGCTCCAGGGTGGTCACCTTGTGCGGCATGGTGACGAGCGCACCGCGGATGTTCGTGAGCCTGAAGACCGACCGGAAGAATTGCGGGTAGTCCGTGTCCTTGACCCCCATAGGGACGACGACCGCGTCGACACCGTTCTTCTCGAACCAAGGGTTGTAGATCAGCGGCGACTTGAACGTGTAGGTGGGGTACCCCATGTGTGCGATGAGCGACGTCGTTCCGCTGATCATCGTTTCTCCTTCTTCGGTGATTCGATTCCCGTCCTGGAGCCTTCCGGTCCGGTACTGGCGCCTTCCGGCACACCGGCGGCGGCGTCGCCCACGGCCGCAGCCACCTCGCCCGACCCGCCACCCGTACTACGCCCGCAGGGACAATCCAGCCTCGTCCGCGTCGTTGGAGAACTCCCGCAGACGCACACCCGCCCAGGCACACGCCTGTCCCCCGTGCTCGGCCCAGTACTCCTCCCAATGGGCAAGCTTCCAGCGATCGCGCTCAAGGCCGCGCTCCCGTAGGCGTTGCTGCAGTGTCTCGGGAGAGACACGGACGCGGATCACCTCAATGTCGACAGGCGGCCAGTCGAAGCGCTCCGCGGCCTTCGTGATGAAGTCGGGATCGGAGAGGTACGGGCTGAACGGCGCGTCGATGACCACGGCGCGGCCGATGCGCAGGTTGGCCCCGGCCATGTCGAGGAGCGAGTCGTACTCAAGAGGCACGATGTGTTCCAAGTAGTACGCGTTCGACTCGCGGTCGCCCGGGTCGTAGCCGGCCGCTTGCAGGGCCGCCTCGACGAAGCGGGCGCTCATCGCGTCCTTGTCTAGGTAGGCGGCGGCGTACTCGCGTGCGAGACGGCGGGCGACCGTGGACTTCCCGGAGCCGGCCGTACCGATGACGATGCGGAGGGTCGTCCCGGTCATCGGCGTGCATCCTGCACCGCTGCCAGAAAATCGCGGGCCGCGGCGGTGACCCGGGTGAAGTCGCCGTCAGGTTGCCACGCCTTGGTGACAGCGCTGCCCACGCCGACGCTGGTGACGCCCGCCGCGAACCACTCCGCGACGTTCTCCTTCGTCACGCCGCCGGCGGGCATGATCGGCAGATGCGCCAGGGGCGCCAGCACGGCCTTGGCGTAGGGCATGCCGGCGTTCTCCGTCGGGAACAGCTTGAGGATGTCCGCTCCCGCCTCCGCCGATTCGAGCAGTTCGGTCGGCGTGAACGCGCCACTGACCGTGGGTACCTGGTAGCGGTTCGCGACGCGGATCATCTCGGAGTTGAGCTGCGGGCTGACCAGGAACGCCGCACCGGCGCGGATGCACTCGTACGCGGCGTGGCCGTCGAGCACGGTCCCGGCCCCCACCGCGATGCCCTCGGACGCGTACTGCCCGGCCAATCTGCGCACGAGGTCCACCGCCCCCGGTATGGACAGCGTGATCTCGAGCGCCCGGAACCCGCCCTCGATCGCGGCGTGCGCGACGCGCTCCGCGGTGTCCGGATCCGGCAGGCGAACGATGAGGACGGCACCGGACTCGTCGATCGTCCGGAGCGTCCGCAGCTTGGTGAACATCGGTGTCCTCTCAGCGGAAGAGATCCATTGACAGGACCTTCTCACCCTCCCTACGTTGAATGCAATCGATCTCAGCAACCGATCTCAGCAATCGATCTCATTGGGGATCCGCAGATGGATTTTCTCGAGCCACGGGCTCAGGCAGGCACCCGCTCCGCCCGCACAGCCGCTCCACAGACCGGCGTCAGCGATGACGTCGGCGATGGCTTCAGCGCCGCACACGAGCCCTGTCCGGCGGGGTCATGAGCGGCGCGCGCACCATCGTCGTCGGTGCGTCCCACTGGCACGTGCCTCTCTACGCGGAGGCGATCGCCGCGGTTCACGACGTCGTCGGGCTCTCGGACGAGGACCCCGGGCGCGTGGGTGACCTTGCCAAGCTGTGGGCCTGCCCGGTGGAGTCCGACTGGCGCCGGCTGCTGGAGCTGCGGGACATCGAGCTCGCGTACGTGTTCGGCCCGCACGACCGCATGCCCGAGGTATGCCGGGCGCTGATCGAGCGGGGCATCCCGTTCGTCGTCGAGAAGCCGCTCGGCACCTCGATCGACCAGCTGCGAGAGGTGCGGCGCGCCGCCGAGGAGGCACGCGTCCCGGCCACCGTCCCGCTGATTCAGCGCGACGGCCCCGCGGACCGCTGGCTCGCCAAGGCCGGGCGCCCGGTGTACCAGCGGCTGTCGTTCATCGCGGGTCCGCCGGAACGCTACGAGCGCAACGGCAACCCGTGGATGCTCGATCCCGAGCGCGCCGGCGGCGGCTGCCTGGCCAACCTGGGCCCGCATTTCACCGACCTGTTCTTGCAGCGCAGCGGGAACACGACCGCCGAGGTCGAGGCACGGCTGTCGTCCGCCCTGCACACCGGAACCGTCGAGGATCACGCGACCCTCCTCCTCACCGCCCCCGACGGGCGCGAGGCGATCATCGAGGTGGGGTACGCGTTCCCGGACTCGGGGCTGAAGCGTTACTGCAGCTACTCCTCCGCGGGCGAGGCCGGTTTCGCTTCCATCACCTCGGACGGAGAGGCCACGTTCACCACGCTCGACGGCCGCACCGAAAGGGCCGTCATCGACGTCGACAGCGACCCTCTGTACGCCCCCTTCGTACGGCAGGTCGCGCGCACGCTCGACGACGGCTTCCGCGGCCTGCCGACCCTCGGCGAGCTGCAGGACACCATGCGGATCATCTGGCACGCCTACGGCACCGGCTCACAAGGAGGACTTCATGGCTGATCCCAGCATCGATGCCGTCGCGAAGGCGGCGGGCGTGCACCGCTCCACGGTCTCCCGGGCCTTCTCCCGCCCAGAGGCGGTCAGGACGGAAACGCGGGAGCACATTCTGCGCGTCGCGGAGCAACTCGGGTACACCATGAGCCCGCTCGCCCAAGCGCTGCGGCGAAAGTCGAGCACGTTCGTCCCGCTGATCGTGCCGGACATCACCAATCCGTTCTTCGCCGAGCTCGCCAAGACGATGACCGAGGCCGCGGGGCAGCGCGGCTACCAGCTGATGCTCTGCGTCACCAACGGCGACACCGTGCAGACCGCCGGCTACCTGACCGCCATGCAGTCGCTGTACGCGCCGTTCGGCATCATCGCGCCCTCGACGCGGGTGGACATCGACACGCTGACAGAGATCGACTTCGGGCAGCGCATGGTCGTCATCGACCGCGTGGACGAGCACCCGACGGTGCCGACCGTCACCGTCGACAGCCGCCGGGGCATCGAGCTCGCCTTCGAGCACCTGCGCTCGCTCGGCCACCGCCGGATCGGCTACGTCTCGGGCATCGCGGGCACGCACACGGCACAGGACCGCATGGACGCCTACCGCGACCTGGCCGATGACCCGATCGTCCTCGACAGCGGGGCCGACACCGAGGCGGGCGAGCGTGCGGCCGCACAGTTCGTCGCCATGGACGACCGGCCCACGGCGATCATCGCGGCGAACGACATGGTCGCGTTCGGGGTGATCTCCGCACTCGCCGTCCAGGGCATCAGCGTCCCGGGCGACGTCTCGGTCATCGGTTTCGACGGGCTCAGCCTGGGAGCACGCTCCAACCCGGCTCTGACCACAATCAGCCAGCCCATCACCGACATGGGCAGCATCGCGATCGAACTCGCCGAAAAGAAGGCGGCGGACGGATCAGCCGGGCACGTCGTCCTGGAGCCGGAGCTGCTGGTGCGCGCCTCGACCGCCGGGCCGCGCTCATGAGCGCGCGCGGCGGATGCGAACTGACCCGCATCCCCGGTGTCCGCTACGCCGACCACATCGGGCTCACCGTCCCCGACCTGGAGGAGGCCGTCGCGTTCTTCGTCCAGGTGCTGGGAGCGGAGGAGCTCTACCGCTCCACCCGAGGTCCTGATGCGGAGTTCATGCCCGAGAACTTCGCGGTACCGCAGGACGCGAGCCTCACGCTGGCGATGCTGCGCATGCCTCCCAATCTCAACGTAGAGCTCTTCGAGTGGAACACCTCCGAGCGCCGCACCGAGCACCCGCGGCACAGCGACGCAGGCGGGCACCACCTGTGCTTCACCGTGGACGACGTCGACGAGGCCATTGCGGTGCTCCGCGGCGTCCCGGGTGTGCGCGTGCTCGGCGAGCGCAAAGAGGTCGCCGGCGACAGCCCCCGCGTCGCGGGCAATCGATGGACCTACTTCCTCACGCCGTGGGGGCTGCTCATGGAGATCGTCGACCGTTCGAGGGTGGCCGATCCGCCGTCCTTCGTCGGCCCCGCCGACTGGCGCACAGCAGAAAGCGACAACACCGGAAAGGACCAGTGAACATGCGGCTCGCAGCCCACACCCTCGGAACTCCGCAACAGACCGTCCCGGAGGCCCTCGCACTGTTCGCGGCGGCCGGACTCGACGCTGCCGAGGTCATCTACCAGGACGACTATCGCTCCGGGCTGCCGCTGGGCGATCGTCGCTCGGCCGAGGAGGCCCGGCGGGCCTCCGAGGACCTCGGAGTCCCGATCATCGGGCTCACGCCGTACACGACGGGGATCAACGCTCTTGACGGGAGCCAGTGGCGGACCGCCATCGACGAGTTCCGCGGCGCAATCGAGATCGCCCAGGTCGTAGGCGCCGACCGGCTCCGGGTGTACGCGGGAGCGTGGCATCCGGGCGACCAGGACCACGCAGCCCACTGGGACCGCCTCGTCGCGGCCCTGCGCACACTGGGTTCGGAAGCCTCGGACGCCGGAGTACGCCTCTGCGTCGAGAACCACTTCGGAACCATGACACAGTCGGCGGCCGACACGGCCCGGCTGGTGCGCGAAGTGAACAGCGATGCCGTACGGGTCCTCTACGACCAGGCCAATCTGACGTTCACGCACGACGAGGCGTACGAGGAAGCGCTGCGCGTTCAGGGCGACTTGATCGGCCACGTGCACGTGAAGGACCTCGTGTTCACCGACCCCGACGCGCCGTTCCACGCGGCGGAGACCGCCCGCGTCGCGGCGTCCGAGCGCGCGGTGCGCTCGCGCGTCGTCGGCGACGGCATCGTGCCCTGGAGCGACATCATCCCGTCCCTGTCCACGCTCGGCTACGACGACGCCCTCTCACTTGAGTACGAGTACCGGTGGCACCCCCAGGACCTGCCCGAGCCGGCGGTGGGCTTCAAACGGTCCGCGGAGGCCTTGCGCGCCTGCGTCGACCAGCCGGCCGCGGCAGTGGGGAGCGCACGATGAGCACTCGGGACAAGACCCGCGTCGGTGTCATCGGCGCGGGAAACATCGCCTCCATCGCGCAACTGCCCACGCTGGTCAAGCGCGAGGACGTGGAGCTCGCGGCGCTGGTGTCGCGCCGCCCGGATCCCGGACCACTGGTGCGACGCTGGGGCTTCGGCGCGGCCTACGGGACGGTCGAGGACATGCTCAAGGCCGAGGCCCTGGACGCGGTCTTCGTGCTGACGCCGCGTTCGGAGCATACCCCCGCCGTGGAGGCGTGCCTACGCAAGGACGTCGACGTGTTCTGCGAGAAGCCGCTCGTGCCGGCCGCCGATGAGGCCGAGCGCCTGGCCAACCTCGCCGACGAGCGCGGCCGCATCCTGATGGTGGACTTCAACCGCCGCTACGCCCCTGTGTACGCGGCCGGGCGCGAGGCCTTCGGCTCGTCCGGGGCCAGTTTCTGCGTCGCCCAGAAGAACCGGCCGGGCTCGGAGTACCGCGCGACGTTCGAGAACGCCATCCACATGGTCGACCTCTTGCGCTGGTACTGCGGCGGCGAGGCCGTCGAGGTGACCGCGCACGCCGCGGGCGACGACCTGTGGGAGGAGGACGGGGCCGCGGCGATCATCCGCTTCGACACCGGCAACACGGGCGTGCTGATGGCGGCGCGCACGGCCGGCGCCTGGAACGAGAAGCTCGACGCGTACGGCGCGGGGCGTTCCGCCGAGGTACGGGCACCGGAGTCCGTCGCGATCACCGTCGACGGCGTGACCACGACCCGGAACCTCAGTTCGGAGGCGTTCGGCTGGGCCACCGCCACCGAGACCCTCGGCTTCGCCGAAGCGGTGCACCACTTCCTCGACCGCCTGGCGGATCGCCGACCGCCCCTGACCTCCGGGCGTGACGCCGTCGCCACGCAGCGGCTGCTCGATCGCATCCTCGCGTCCGCGGGGCTGCCGACCAGCGAGCAAGAAGGCCGCCAGTGGGCAAGCCACGCCACGAATGCGGCTCAGCGCTGAGCTTGGCTCACCGAGCTTGAAGCTCCTCACATCTTTCCGGAGTCCTGAGACGTTTCCCCATCTCTCCGAGCAACACCTCACTCTGTAAGGGGAGTTCAATGACGAACTCAAAAGATGTGCTCAATAAGATGAACCCTTCCGAGCTTCCTGAAGCGGTCAGCCCCTCCCGTCGGCCTACCAATATGGCGGCAGGCACGATCGGCCACTTCGTGGAATGGTTCGACTGGTACATCTACGGACTACTGGCAGCGGTTTTTTCGGGACAGATCTTCCCAAGTCACTCGTCCTTCGCGTCTCTTGTCGCAGCGCTGCTCACCTATGCGATCGGGTTCGTGGTACGCCCGCTCAGTGGAATCATCATTTCCCCGCTGGCCGACCGCTACGGCCGACAGGTCGTACTGACCCTGTCCATCTCGGGGATGGCGCTCGGTTCCCTGATCATCGCCCTCACCCCGCCCTTCGCGATGATCAGCTACGCGGCGCCCGTTCTCTTCCTGCTCGCCCGCGTACTGCAAGGCGTTTCCGCCGGCAGCGAGATGCAGAGCGCCATCGCGTTCATGGTCGAGCACGCCCCACCGGACAAGAAGGGCCTGTTCGGTTCCTTCTCCAACATGGCGAGCGGTCTCGCGACCCTCGCGGCGACCGGCGCCGCCGCTATCGTCACCGCCGCGTTCGATCCGGACACGCTCGCCGCGTGGGGCTGGCGCATCCCCTTCCTCGTAGGCGGCATCATCGGCGTGGTCGGCCTCCTTCTGCGGGCCCGCGCCGACGAATCCCCCGAATTCGAGGCCAGTTCCGCCGTCGAGAAGAAGTCCGCACCCGGGCGTCTGAAGGCGCTGCTCCGCGAACACCCGAAGGCTCTGCTGCAGACGGCGGCGCTGTCCGCCCCGGCCGTGGCCTATTACACCTGGGCCACGTTCCTCCCCACCTACGCGAACCTGACCACGGGCCGGAACACGGCCTCCACGCTGGCCGGCAGCGTCATCGGACTCGCCCTGATGGTCATCATCGTGCCCGTCTGCGGCGCGCTCTCGGATCGGCTCGGCCGACGGAAGATCTTCCCAATCGTCGCGGCCATCGGCATGATCGTGCTCTTCTATCCCTTGCTTCTGCTGCTGAACCAGCCCGGATTCTGGGTCTACGTCCTGGTCTCGAGCTCCGGCTGGGTGGTTCTCGGCATCTGGCAGGCCGTCTACCCGACGATTCAGGCCGAACTCTTCCCGGCCTCCGTACGGGTGTCCGGCATCGGTTTCGCGCACCAGATCGTAACCGCCGTTTTCGGTGGCACTGCCCCACTGATCGCCGCCGCGTTCATCGGCGCGGGACATCCGATGTTCGTCGCGATCTACATGATCACCGTTGTCGCCCTCTCCCTGATCGTCTACTTCACGCTCCCGGAGACCGGTCGTAAGAGGCGACTGACGCCGTAACCCTGAATGCGTATGTTCAGGGGCCCCGGATGAGGGACGTGTTCGTGCACAACACACAGGGCTCCCGTGCCGTTGAGGGAGGCGATCCACGTCTCAATTCACCAGCACGGGCGCTCTGTTGCCCCGAATGAACGGGCAGTTCAACCGGAGAGGACGCGATGATCCTGTCCCCGTCTGACCTGACGCGGCTGCTGAAGGAACGCGGGGCTGGCTACCGAGCTCCACGGCCGCCCGACGCCGTTCGCCGAGCGGAGAGCCGGACCGAGAAGCAGAGAGCAGCAATCGTGAAATCTCAGTCGATCACGACGGATGGCGGCCGTCGGCCACGCATCACGGGGCTTCGACGCAGGGTAGAAGGCCAACGGCCTTCCGCCCCACACCTCGAGTCACCGCACCCACCAGCCCATGGCGGGCAACCGGCCATCAGAACACAAAAGATCCCAGCGGAGCGTCTCACCGCTCCATCGATATGCCTCTCCTCCGACAGGTCTTGACCTGCCCATTGGGGCACCTGGCACCCCATCAGAACGAGCGTCAAGATACTTCGCAGAGCGTCTTTTGAGCGTCAGAACATTGCCATGTCGTACCACTGGACTCGTGCCTCAGCGCCACGAACCACACCCCAAGATCCGGTCCAGCTGCGGACCAACTCGCCCTAACAGCAGACGATTCCCCTCTTTTCCGCAGGTCAGAGGCGACGGCGAGCGTGTACCACCAGCAGACGAAGAACCTCCTCGTCTCGTACTCGCCGAAGCGTCTCGGCTTCTTCTAGAAGCACGAGAGAAGGCGCCTGCCCTGGGAATGCGCCCGGCAGGCGCCTTTGGCTCGGTCGACCCGCTCCTGAACACCGTCCAGGAACTCGCCGTAGTGCCTGACCAGGACATTGACGCCGTGGCCGGCCGGCGGCGTCCGCGTCGGTCAGCGGGTGCGGAGACTGCTGGTGTACACGTCCGTACGGTTGTGTGGTGCGCCGGAGTTGGTCTCGGTGAGCACCGCCCGTACTCCCTTGCCGTCCGCCACCAGGCCTTGGTAGTCGCCGAGGAAGTAGCCCCCGGAGAAGGGCGCCTGGAGCCAGTCGAAGATCCGCGAGATCCGTCGCTCGGTCCGGAGCCTCGGGTTTCCGTGCGGCAGCGTGGCCAGTTGGTAGGCGGTGGGCAAGGTGGTGGTGTTGCCGGGCTTGAGGAAGCGCAGGTCGTAGTACATGAGCGCGACCGTGCCCCGCTTGTCGATCGCGATCGACGGAGAGAAGGCCGGTACGCTTTTCGGGCTGATCAGCTGCGGGGTCCCCCAGGTGCGTCCGCGGTCCGTGGACCGCACGAGCTGGACGGAGTCGAACTTTCCACCGGAGAAGTCCGAGCCCTCGTAGGCCATGTACAGGGTGCCCGTCCTGGGGTCGACGGCCGGACTGGGCAGGGTGGACCCGGCGCGCAGCAGCTTGGTGGGGTCGTTCGGGTCGACTTCCGGTACGGAGGTGTCCCGGGCCACGGTGACCGGGGCGCTCCAGGTCTTTCCGGCGTCGGTCGAGGTGACCATCGCGTAGTGGGCTTCGACGACGGTGCTCAGGTCGTCGGCCAAGGTGATCTGGTCGAAGAAGTCGTACAGGGTGCCGGTGCGCCGGTCGACGACGATCAGATGGCCGATGGTCTGCGTGTTGGGCACGGTGCTGGTGTCGACGAACTGCCGGGCCTTGCTCCAGGTGCGGCCGCCGTCGCGGGTGAGGGAGATGTAGCCCGGACCGTCGAGGGAGCTGGGACCGGGCGGGTCGTTGTCGAGGCGGTCCCAGACCTGGTAGGCGGTGCCCTTGCGAAGGGGGTCGGCGGTGAGTGAGGGCTTGTCGTTGAAGAACGGCTCCTCGTCGACGTGCGTGGTGGTGAGGTTCCGCCAGGTGCGACCGCCGTCGCGGGACGTGGCGGTCAGCAGGCCGCTGCGCGTGCTCCTCGTGAAGTCGACTCCCTCCCCGCCGGCGTAGACGGTGCCGTCGGGTCCCGTACTCACCCAGGGGTCGGTGGCCCGTTCGAAGTCCGCGCCGCCGGGGGCGCACAGGCTGAAGGGCAGTGTGCTCCGGTGAAAGGTGTGGCCGTCCGTCGTCCAGCCGGCCACCAGGCCACGCGCACCGCCGTCGTTCCAGCGGTCCTGCTGGAACACGGTGACCACGCGCTTCGGGTGACGCGGATCGACGGACAGGTACGGCTCGACCTCGGTGGCCGGGTAGACGACGCTGTCGGGGGACCTCGCGCCGATGGTGCAGTGCGCGTACGGGTCGCCGTGGGACACCTTGACCAGTGCTGTGCCGTCGGGTTTCCGGTCTGCTGCGGCGGTGGTCGCCGCGCCGGAGACCGTGCCGAGCAGGAGCGCGGCGGTGGTGACGGCGGTCAGGGGCAGGAAGACGCGCATGCGGGATCTCCTCCGGGCCTCGCGGCCGGGGTACGGGACCGCCGTCCTCGGGGCGGCACGGGGCGCGGAGGTGTACCGGAAGGGGGGTGGGGCGACTCCGCTTGATCCTTTTCGGCGTTGCAGCCGGTGCCCTTGATGGGCCGAACGACGGAGTCCTCACACGGGGGGGTCGTCGAGGAGCACGGCGGAGCCGACCGGCGGTGCACCGTGCCGGTCGGCTCCTTGGTCGTGCCGTTATGACGCCGTCTGAAAGGGCCCCGGAGAGAGCCGTGTGCGTGGTCTGTGGGCCGCGTGGCGGTTCGCGATGTCGGCGGGGTCAGCCTCGGCACAGACGGGATGGTGGAGCGGGATGACCTGCTGGACCTCTTCCCGGTGGGGCTGAGTGTGAGGCTGAGTCAGGTGCACCAGCCAGGATCCGAACGACCTCGTCGGTCACCGTATGACGACGTGGCCGAGGCCGTTCAGGACGGCGGCGAGCGCGGTGTTCATGACGTCGCGGACCGCATCGAAGCGATGACGGCCTTGGCTTCGAGGCGGTCGGCGACGGTCATCGCGAGTTCCGCGGTGTCGCGAGGGGGTGGGCGAGCCACCAAGGGGGGACCGGGTGCCGTCACGCCGTACGCACCGCGCCGGTTGCACCGGCCGGACTGGTCGCCAAGCCGTGCGCCGACTGATCAAGTGACGGCCTGCATGGTCCCGTCAGGCATCGTGCAGACGTAGCCGGCATAGGGGCGTGCCGTGACCTGTCCGCCGACGGCCGTGCACTCGTCCCTGGTGATGTTCGGAGACGAGGCGGCCTGAGCCCCGACAGCGCCGACGGCGCTCACGCCGGCAAAGGTTGCCGCGGCCAGGGCGAGGCCCAGGATTCTTCGCATGCGCATGACTTCCTCCTCCTCTCAGGCGCCTTCGTTCGGCCTTCGGGAAGGAGCACTGTCAGGACGATGGCGCCCTCCTTTTCAGCATGGGCGCTCCACATGAGGCCCGCTAGGCGAGCCGGACGCCGCGCCCGGGCAGTGACTGCACGGCCCCGGAGAGGCATGACGCCACCACCCTCGACCGACCGCATCGCTACGCCGCGTGCGCGTCGGTGAGCAGCGGGGCGACGTCGATGCGCCCGGCGCCGAGGCTGCCCACCGGGGCGCCGCGCTGTGTCCGGGCAGGCCGGGGTGGAGGGAGCCGACAGGCCGTACCTTGCCTTCGATCGTTACCGGCGGCCGGTGGCCGCGCGCGGTCCTCTAACGCGGTTCGTGAGCCGCCTCCCGGCAGGCACCGGTCGCGGCGCCGCCCGCCACTCCGGCCCCGGTCAGCCCGGTCACGCAACTCTGCAGGTCTCCGACCACGCCACGGCTGCAGGCCGCTGTGACGGCGCCGGAGTCGGTGGCACCGGCCTGTGCGGCCATCCGTGAGCAGGCGGGGATGTCCGCCCGGACCGCGGGGGCGGCGAGGACCGCGCCGCCGAGAGTGAGGGTCAGGCCGGTGAGGGCACCGGCGATACGGGTCGACGTGCGCATGGGACGCACCTGCCTTCCGGGTCGGTCGCGCGGTCCGTCCCGGCAGGCCGGATCCACGCGGTAACACCGCCTGGCGACGCTCGGTGAGTGGTGCCACTGGCCGGCGGGCTCACAGACTGGCCGCACGGTTCTGCGTTGCAGCCGTTGAGCCGCACCGGGACATGGTCACCAGGCCGAAGAAGATGGCCCCGGACCGAATGAGAAGCACTCGGACCTCCACTCGCGGGCCCCTCACTCCAGCGTCGCATCCTCTCCCCCGCCCGTCCTGGGCACCCGTGGGCGGTCGCGCTGAGTGACTGCGACCGTGCGCAGCAGCGCGGTGGCCGGTCGTCCGATCCGGCCAGGTGCTCGGACCGGACCGGCCCAGCGTCACGCCCGGCCGGTCCCCGCACACCGCCGGGCGAGACTCGGCCGGGGAAGCGGCCGGCCTTCGCTTCCCCGCGAAGTGCTGGGCCGCCCCTGCGGTGGCTTTCCACGGCGAGCGCCGATGGGAAGCCCGGGTGGCGCCGGGGAGAGTGAGGCCGGGCACGGCGGTGCGACCCATGCCGGTCTCCGGCATGCCGCCACACCGGACCGGGACGCCGTGGGTACGGGCGATGTCGCGGGTACTGCGGCCCTCCAGGCAGGCGCCGACGGCAGCGTCCCTCCCCAACATCCCAAGTTCCGGACCACTTCCGGACCAGCGCCGCCCAAGGAGCCGCACCGACCGCCGTTCGGGCTGGTCAGCATCGGCGCAGCCCTGTACCTCCAGCAGACGAAGAACCTGCCGGCGAGCTGCTCGGCGCAGAAACTCGGATTCTTCCAGAGGCCCACAATGAGGCGCCTGGCCCGGGCACTTGCGTGGCAGGCGCCTCTCGCCGTGCAACCCGCTCAGCGCTCCTTGACGGCATGCAGCAGGGTGACGCCGAGCCACGGGCCGCCGTACCAGTACGCGGGGCCGAGTCCGCGCAGTGTGCCGTGTCCGAGGTGGTCGGCGTACTGCCTGGCCATGGGCCAGAAGTCGGCGACGAGCAACTGCCCGCCGGGGCGCAGCACTCTCATGGCCTCGTCCACCGCGCGGCAGCGCCGTTCACGCGAGGGGATGTTGTGGATCGCCAGCGCGCTCGTCACAACGTCGAAGGAGCCGTCCGCGAACGGCAGCTCGGTCATGTCGGCCGTCTGCACTTCCACCCGGTCGGCGACACCGGCCGCTGCGGCGTTGGCGAGCGTGACTTCGGGGCGGTTCCCGCTCTGGTCCTTTCCGGACCACAGGTCCACGCCCACGGCGCGTCCCGTCGGCAGCCGCCCGGCCGCCTCGATCAGCACCGCGCCGCGACCGCAGCCCAGGTCGAGGAGCTGCTCGTCGCCTTTCAAGGCGGCCCGGTCCAACTCCCGCCTCCAGAAGCGCAGTTTGCCGTGCAAGGTGGTGTGCAGATAGATGCCGGTCTGGGCGATCAGGGCTGTGCCCGCAGTTGCCAGCGCTTTTCGTCCCGGCCGCCACCGGCCGGCGGCCAGGCAGCAGGCCGCGCCTGCGGCGCCGAGCAGCGCCGGGAACGCTGGGGCGTCAACGCCGTACCTCGGCCACTGGACGTCCGGCAGTGGGGCGTCTTTCCAGCTCTTGGACATGTTCTTGGACATGTTCTTGGACATGCTCGCAGTGTCACGGGCTCGGTTGCCGGGCGTCTTGTAGAAATGTCCCCCGTGACCCGCACGACCGGCCTCGTGCCCGCTGGGCGGCCTCGTGACGGGCGGGCGCGGACCGTGAGTCAAGAGGCGGACAGGTATGCGGGGGCTGCCCATGCGACGTCGTCGACCGCCAGCCAGGGCGCCACCGCAACGGCCGTGGGCGTCACACCGGCGAAGGCCACGACATCCCGATGGAGGTGGGACTGGTCGACGTAGCCGATCTCCGCCGCCACCCGTGCGGCGCTGTGGCCCGCGGCCAGACGGTGGGCCGCGTGGTCGAACCGGACGAGCTGAGCGGCGCGTTTGGGGTTGAGACCGATCTGGGCCCGGAACCGGGACCACAGGCGCTTACGGCTCCAGCCGACCTCCGCTGCCAGCCGATCGACCCGAACCCCTCCCAGACGCGTCACCATCTGCCCCCACACGAAGGCGACCTCAGGGTCCACCGCTCGGCCTGCCTCGTGTCGTCGAACGAGCGCGGCCTCGGCGATCGCGAACCGGGCGTCCCACGACTCGGCAGCTCGCAGTTGCCCCTGGGCGCGCGCGGCGTCACGGCCCCAGAGGTCGTCGAGGGAGAGCACCGTGGCGCCCGACTCGGCACAGGCGCCCAGCACCGCGTGCGCGACCGGCGGCGACAGCCGCACCTGCAGGCACTCGATGTCCCGGCCGCGTCCTCGAACGCCGCCGGAGGCGAGGCCCACGACGACGCTGCCGCTCTGCTCCCGGCCACTGAAGTCGTCGACGACGAGCGGCTGGTCGCCGAGGTCGACGGCCACCGTGACAGCCGGGTACGGGACCAGGCCCAGGTCGACGAAGTCGCTCGTACGGGCCCGGAATCCGGCCATGCTGACTCCCGGCAGCCGCCCGCCCCGCGACGGTGTGGCGATGTCCCATACCGACGCGGCGTCGTGGGCCGGCTCGCCGGGTCGCATGGCGCCAAAACTACGGGACATTCGTCCAAGACGCGATGTCCGGTGCGTGACGACACTGACGGCTCCTGCACGCCTCGTACCGGAAAGGCCCACCCGTGACCCAGTCACCGATCGACCCGTTCGCATCCGCCGTCGAACTCGCCGCGGCCATCCGCCAAAAGGAGGTGAGCCCGGTCGAGTTGGCCGACTGCTTTCTCGAGCGGATGGACCGGCTCGACCCCCGGCTGAACGCCTTTTGCCACCGGGCCGACGACGACGTCCGCAAAGCCGCGTCCACCGCGGCCGATGCCGTGGTGCGGGCCGTGTCCGTCGAAGAGCTCCCGCCGTTCCACGGCGTACCGCTGCCCGTCAAGGACCTTGCCGACGTTGCCGGATGGCCCACCACCCATGGGTCCGGCGGTGCCCGGAAGACACCCGTCGAGACATCGGATCCGGTGGTGCGACGGTTCGTGGACGCGGGCTTCGTTCTTCTCGGCAAGACCACCACCTCCGAGTTCGGCAGCCTGCCTTTCACCGAGAGCGAGGCCCTGGGCATCTCGCGCAACCCGTGGGACCCGGACCGCACGCCCGGCGGGTCGTCGAGCGGAGCGGGCGCCGCCGTCGCCGCCGGGATGGCGCCCATCGCCCACGCCGAGGACGGCGGCGGGTCGATACGGATCCCCGCATCGTGCACCGGCCTCGTCGGCCTCAAACCCACCCGCGGCCTGGTCACCAATGCCGTCGTGGAGGTGGAGGGTCTCGGCACCGGCGGCGTTCTCACCCGCTCGGTGGCGGACACCGCGGCGGCCCTCGACGTGCTGGCGCGTCACGATCCGGGCGCGTGGTGGTCGCCGTCGACGCCGCGCACGTCCTTCGCCGCCGCGATGAAGAGGGACCTGCCGACCGGGCTGCGGATCGGTGTGCTCACCGACTCCCCGATCGACGGGATACGCGTGCACCCGGCGTGTGTCGCAGCCGTCGACGTCGCTCTTCGGACGCTCGAATCGGCCGGCCAGCACATCGTCGACACCCCTCTTCAGCTGCCGCCGACCGACGAGTTGGTCACCGCGTTCACGACTCTGTGGAACGTCGGCGGTGCCGGGATCGCGCTCGCGGAACCTGACCGTGTCGAGCCCCACAATCGCGCCCTGCGTGAGGCGGCGCGAGCGATCGACTCGTGGTCGTACGCGGAAGGGGTGCGGAAGACGCAGGAGTTGTCACGGCGCATCGTCGAAGGCTTCCTCGCGGGCTTCGACCTCCTCGTGACGCCGACGATGGCTTGCCTTCCGCCGCTCGTCGGTGCCTGGCGCACGGGCATCGAGGACGATCCCCTGAGGGCCCTGCGGAACAGCTACCCGATGGGGGTGTTCACGTCGGTGTTCAACGTGACCGGCCAGCCGGCCGCCTCCCTCCCCGTCCACCATGACGAGGCCACCGGTCTGCCCGTCGGCGTCCAGATCGTCGCCGCTCCATGGCGGGAGGACCTCCTGCTCCAGGTGTCCCGCACCCTCGAACTCGCACTCCCCTGGGCCGGTCGCCGACCGACTGTCAGCTGAGCCCGCGGCAGGGTGCCACCCCGCGTGGCGCGACATCCAGCGGCGACCGCGCGGGCCGGCTCCCTGACGGTGATCCGGGTGTGTGCGCCACTGCCGCAGTCGCCTTGGCTCGCGGCGCCGGTGGCGGATGCGACCGGGGTGGGACTCACTGCCGCGCGCTCATGTCCTTGGCGGCGGCCTGGGTGATGTTGCGGGCCATGCCGCCGAAGACGACGGCGTGGAAGGGGGAGACGGACCACCAGTAGGCGTGGCCCAGCAGGCCGCGGGGGTGGAACAGAGCGCGCTGCCGGTAGCGCGTACGGCCCTCGGTACCCGTCTCGACGTACATCTCCAGCCACGCCAGGCCCGGCAGCCGCATCTCCGCGCGCAGCCGCAGCAGTTGTCGGGGCTCGATCTCCTCGACCCGCCAGAAGTCCAGCGAGTCGCCGACCCGCAGGCGCTCCGCGTCGCGCCGTCCGCGGCGCAGGCCGACTCCGCCCACGAACCGGTCGAGCCAGCCACGGACGGCCCAGGCCAGTGGGAAGGAGTACCAGCCGTTGTCGCCGCCGATGCCCTCGATCACCTTCCACAGGGCCTCCGGGGACGCCTCGACAGTCAGTTGCCGCTCGTCCTGGTAGAGGCTGCCGCCGGCCCAGTCCGGATCGGTGGGCAGCGGATCGCTGGGCGCCCCGGGGAGGGCGGCGGACGACCACCGGGTGGCGACCTGCGCCTCCCGTACCCTGCGCAGTGCCAGGGCCAGAGCTTCGTCGAACGGCAGCGGCCGGCCCGGTGGGTCGGGCACGTAGCGGGCGATGTCGTGCTCGTCGCAGACGACCTCGTGGCGCAGGGACTCCGTCAGGGGCCGGGCGATGAATGCCGGCACCGGGGTCACGAGGCCGACCCAGTGGCTGGACAGCCGCGGGGTGAGCATGGGGACCGGCACGATGATCCGCCGCCGCAGTCCGGCGACCTCGGAGTAGCGGCACATCATCTCCCGATAGGTCAGGACGTCCGGTCCGCCGATGTCGAAGGCCCGGTTGACGTCGGTGGGCATGGTGGCCGAGCCGACGAGGTAGCGCAGCACGTCGCGGACGCCGATGGGCTGCGTGCGGGTGTGCACCCAGCTGGGGGTGACCATGACCGGCAGCCGTTCGGTCAGATAGCGCAGCATCTCGAACGACGCCGATCCGGAGCCGATCACCACAGCGGCCCTCAGCACGGTGGCGGGCACCTGACCGTCGAGGAAGATGCGGCCGACCTCGGCCCTGGAGCGCAGGTGCGGGGAGAGGGCCCGCTCGGGTACGTCCCGCGGGGTGAGCCCGCCGAGATAGACGATGCGCCGTACGCCGGCGGCGTGGGCCCGCTCGGCGAAGATCCGGGCCGCGCGGCGATCGGTGTCCTCGAACCCGGAGCCGGATCCCAGGGAGTGCACCAGGTAGTACGCGACATCGATGCCGCGCATGGCCGCGGCGACCGACTCGGCGTCCGTGACGTCTCCGCTCACCGTCTCCACGGCGGCCGCCCAGGGATAGTCACGCAGTTTGCCCGGCGAGCGGGCCAGGCAACGCACACGGTGACCGGCCTTCAGCAGTTCCGGTACCAGGCGGCCTCCGATGTACCCGGACGCTCCGGTGACCAGACAGTTCAGCTTCTCCGCGCCGTGCTTTCCGTCCTTGTCCACGCGCATCTCTCCAGGCACTCGATCCGACGCTGCTCCTGTGTTCTCCCGTTCGATCATGACTGCCGCCCTGCGGATGTCTCCGCAACGCACTGTGGACGGCGTCCGCGTGTTCGCGTGGAACTGAGGCACCGGGGCCGACGGCGGGTCCACGGGCAGTTCAGTCCTCCGGATGCCGCAGTGGCGCGACCTCCGCGCTGTCCGTCCCGGGCCAGGAGCCGACCCATGTGCTTGACCGTGCGCCCCACGTCCCCGGCCCTGTGATGGCGGTGCTCGCGTCCGACGTCTCCGGTCAGGCGGTCGGAGACGAGGCGGACGTGCAGATCGACACGGCCGGCTGCGTGATCCTGCGCAATGCCCTCAGCATGGTCCGCCCGCCGCCGGCCGCCCGAGGCGCCGGGAGCCGCAGAGCCGTGCGGGCCCGAGGCGCACAACGGACAGGCGGGTCAAAAGGGTGACGGCGTCCCGTCACGCCCCCGCGGACGGGGCGATCTCGACGCGTACCCCGCTCGCCTCGAAGGCGTGGATCTGCGCGACGGGTGCCGACGCGTCCGTGACCAGGGTCCACTCGGTCCTCAGCTTGGCCCACGCGTGGAACGGCGCGCGCCCCAACTTGGCGCCGTGGGCCAGCACATAGACCCGGTCGGCGCGGCGCGCCATCAGTTCCTTGAGACGGGTCTGGCGCAGGTCGGCCTCGCAGATGCCGCGGTCGACGGTGACGCCGTCGGCGCCGAGGAAGACCCGGTCGAAGGACATGTGCTCGAGCGCGGCCTCCGTGAGCGGGCCGACGAAGCCCTGGCTGAGCGGACGGAGTGTGCCCCCGAGACAATCGACCTGTACGCCGTCCGCGTCCGCGAGGGCGTGCAGCGCCGTCAGGCCCGTGGTCGCGACCGTCAACTTCTTCGCGCCGCGCAGCTCGTGGGCCAGCGCGCCCACCGTCGTACCGGCGTCGAGGAGGAGCGTCTCGCCCGGCTCGACCTGCCGGGCGGCCCATTGCGCGATGGCCCGCTTCTCCTCGTACGCCTCACCCGTGCGCTGCCGCAGCGATGCCTCGGGGTGCGCGGACAGCGCCATCGCGCCGCCGTAGGTGCGCGCGAGGCGGCCCTCCGTGGTGAGGCGGGCGAGGTCGCGGCGGATGGTCGAGGGGGTGACGTCGAAGAGCTGCGAGAGTTCCTCGACGCTGGCGAGGCCGGTGGTGGTGGCGAGGTGGACGATGCGGTCGCGTCGTGCCTGGGAAGTGGTCGGCGGCATCTACGGAGTCCTCTACGTGCGGTGGCAACGGCGGTGCAGGGGACGGCGGTTCAGGCCGCCGGAGCGACCGGCGCCGTCGCCATCTCGGCCGCCTGGCGCAGCGCCTCGACCATGCTACCGGCCTCCGCCACGCCCGTTCCGGCGATGTCGAACGCGGTGCCGTGGTCGACGGACGTACGGATGACGGGCAGGCCGACGGTGAGGTTGACACCCGCCTCGATGCCCAGGACCTTGACCGGGCCGTGGCCCTGATCGTGGTACATCGCGACGATCAGGTCGTAGTCACCGCGCGAGGCGAGGAAGAAGGCGGTGTCGGCGGGCAGCGGACCCCGGGCGTCGACGCCCTCGGCTCGGAGCTTCTCCAGGGCCGGGACGATCTTCTCGCCCTCCTCGCCGTAGCCGAACAGGCCGTTCTCGCCGGCGTGCGGGTTGATGCCGCAGACGCCGATGACGGGGTTCGGGGTGCCGGCGCGGACCATGGCCTCGTGGCCGCGGCGGACCGTGCGCTCGACAAGCCCCGGCTCGATGCGGTTGACGGCGTCGATCAGGCCGATGTGCGTGGTGACGTGGATGACCTTCACCTTCTCGGTGGAGAGCATCATCGAGACCTCCTCGGTCCCGGTCAGGTGGGCGAGGAGTTCGGTGTGGCCGGGGTAGATGTGACCCGCGGCGTGCAGGGCCTCCTTGTTGAGGGGGGCGGTGCAGATGGCGTGCACGTCTCCTGCCACGGCGAGTTCGGCGGCACGCGCGATGTATGCGTACGCGGCATCGCCCGCGACCGGCGACAGCTTGCCCCAGGGCAGATCGGCGGGGAGCAGGCCGAGGTCGACGACGTTGACGCGGCGGGGCGTGAACTCGGCGTCGCGCGGGTGCTCGACGGTGGCGATCTCGCACTCCAGACCGAGGATGCGGGCGGCCTCGCGCAGTCGCTGCGCGTCGCCGATGACGACGGGACGGCAGCGCTTCAGGACGGCGTCGTCGAGCAGGGCCGCGACGACGACCTCGGGGCCGACGCCGGCGCCGTCGCCCATGGTGACGGCGATGAGGGGGAGGGGGGTGCTCATGAGGACATCTCCTAGGAGGGAGGCGGGCGGTGAAGGGTTCAGGTGGCTGCCGGGGCGGCGGCCAGGCGGGGCCGTAGCGCGGCGGCAATGCGCAGCAACGAGTCCTCGGCACCGTAGCTGCCGGGGCGGGTGACGACGTGGCGGCCGTCGGGGGTACGGGAGTGGACGGCGCCGTGGTGGATCTCACCGAGGGGCTCCAACTCCCTTGTGCCGAGGGCGTCCAGGGTGGTGCGAGCGGTCTCGCCACCGGTCAGGACGAGGTCGGGGCGGCCCGGGTACGCGGCGGCGAGTGTGCCCAGAGCAGTACTGAGGGCCCTCCCCGCGCAGGGGCGCAGTCCTGCCGAACCGTCGATGGACAGGACGGTCAGGGCAGAAGCGGCGGCGGTACGCGGCAGGCGGGTCGTGCCGGCCGCCAGGCCGGCCGGGTCCAGCGTCACATGGTGTGCGCCGAGCGCGGTGAGGTGCGCGATCTGCGCAACCGCTGCGGGCTCGGCGGTCCCCACGACGAAGAGCAGCGGCGCGCCGTCCCGGGTCGGCGCGGGCGGGTGAGCGGCGGCAGCGGGACGCGCCGTCGCGCGCCCGAGGGCGAGCGCCAGACCGCCGCTGCCCAGGAGCCGGAATCCGGGCCCGAGCCGCAGCGCCGCCGCGGCCACGGCATCCAGGTGGGCGTCGGTCTCTGCGTCCGGCGCAGGGTGCGCGCCGCAGTCGGCGATCCGGCGGAACTCCGCTTCCAGTGCTGCGGGTCCGGACCGTACGACGTCGAGCGGGACCGTACGGACCGGCAGGCCGGACAGCGCCTCGGGCAGTGAGCGGGGCGCGGCTGCGCGTTCCGCGCGCCAGCCGTCGGTGCGGTGCAGCGGAACGCCGTTCACGTGCACCACGCCGCCGGTCACGGTGCGCCCGGCCGCGGGCAGCGCGGGGGCGATGACCACCGCCTCGGCCCCTTCGGCGTAGGCGGCGGCCTCGGCGGCGAGGTGGCCGCGCAGCTGCGAGTCGACCTTCTTGTACAGCAGCCGGGACGGTCCGGCCTGCGCCGCGCGCAGCGCCGTCCGCACGGCGTGCGCCGCTGCGGCGGCCGGCAGGTGCCGGGTGTCCAGGTCCACGACGAGGTCGTGCGTAGCAGGGCTCCCGGCCACGTCGGCGGCGAGGGACAGGCGGACGGGGCCACCGAGCGCGCAGGCGGTCTCGGCCGCGCCGGACAGGTCGTCCGCGAGTGCGAGGACGTACGGCACGGGCACCGTCGCCGGCTGCGGGACGGACGGGCGTGGGGGCAGGGAAGCCACGGGATCGAACCTCCTTGGGCGCACCCGGCGTTGGGCGGCCCGGTCCGGATCATGGCACAGATTGCGCGAAATGCGCGAGACCTCTTGCGTGATTTACGCAGTCGTGCGAGCGTTCCGGTGGCGCCGACGGACCTCACCCGCGGACCGCGTCGCCCTCGTGGACGCGACGCGTACCGGGCTCACACAGCACGGCGCACACCGACTTGCTCCCGCGTGCCGCCGTACGACGCAGGCTTCGCACCGCACTTGGCCGCAGAAGCGGCCCACCGCCGGGAACCACCGCGACGACCGGTCGAAGCCACGCAGCCGCACACCGCATCACCTGTGATGCGCGCATCACGCATGAGATCGCATACGAGCACGAGACCGCACGACCCGCACCACTTGCGCTACCCGCACCACCCGCATCGGAAGGAACCCGCCGTGACCGTCGGCCTTGAACTCCCGCACATCCCCGTCCCGTTGTCCCCCCTCGTCCTCGGCACGATGACCTTCGGCGACACCGTGGACCGAGCGACGGCCGCCGCGATGCTGGACGCCGCGCTCGACGCGGGCATCACCGGCGTGGACACCGCCAACGGCTACGCGGGCGGCGAGAGCGAGCGCATCCTCGCCGAGCTGCTGCCCGGCCGACGCGACCAGGTGGTTCTCGCCACCAAGGCCGGCATCCCGCACCCCGACCAGGGCGGGCACGCGCCGCTGTCCGCCGAGGGTCTGCGCGCTGCGCTCGAAGGAAGCCTCAAGCGCCTGGGCACCGACCACGTCGATCTCTTCTACCTGCACCAGCCGGACCGCAGGACGCCGTTGACCGAAACCCTGGCCGCCGTAGCCGAGTTCGTACAGGCGGGCAAGGTCCTCGCCCTCGGCGTCTCCAACTTCGCCGCGTGGCAGATCGCCGAGCTCAGCCGTGTGGCCGACGAGGTCGGCGCCCCGCGCCCGGCCGTCGCCCAACAGCTGCACAACCTCCTCGCGCGACGCATCGAGGAGGAGTACGCCGAGTACGCCGCCACCGCCGGCCTGCGCACGATGGTCTACAACCCGCTCGGCGGCGGCCTGCTCACCGGCCGTCACAGCTTCGAACAGGCCCCGGACGCCGGGCGCTTCGGCGACTCGAAGCTGGCCGCGATGTACCGCCAGCGGTACTGGAACGAGGATCTGTTCCGCGCCGTCACCGATCTCACCCGCGTCGCCTCCGCCGCTGGCCTGCCGCTCACCGAGCTGGCCCTGCGCTGGCTCCTTTCGCGGCCCTCCACCGACGCACTGCTGCTCGGCGGCTCCAAGGTCGACCACCTGAAGGCCAACATCGCCGCCGCGGCCGCCGGCCCGCTGCCCACGGACGTTCGGGCCGCCTGCGACGAGGTCGGCGCCCGCCTGCGCGGCCCGATGCCCGCCTACAACCGCTGACCTCGCCCCCTCTCACAACGGAGACACACCATGGCCACCGGCCGCACCTCTGCCGAGTTCACCGCCGCTCTGCGCAACCGCGAACAGCTCATCGGCTACTGGTCGTTGCTCGATTCGCCGGTCGCCGCCGAGCGCCTCGCCCGCGTCGGCTACGACTACCTGGCCTTCGACGCCCAGCACGGTCTCTTCGGCTACCAGGGCATGCTGAACAACCTCCTCGCCACCGACACCAAGGGCAGCACCGCCGTGGGCATGGTGCGCGTCGAGGCCAACGACCTCACGTACATCGGCAGGGCCCTCGACGCGGGCGCGACCGCCGTGATCGTCCCGCTGATCGACAACGCGCGGGACGCCGCCGACGCCGTCTCCGCCGTCCGCTATCCGCCGCTGGGCCGCCGCTCGTACGGACCGATGCGCGCCCAGCTGCGCATCGGCCCGAACCCGGCCGACACGCACGAACAGACCGCGGTCCTCGCGATGATCGAGACGGCCGACGGCCTGGCCGACGTCGAGGCGATCTGTGCGACCCCCGGCCTCGACGGCATCTACGTCGGCCCGTCCGACCTGCGCCTGGCCATCGGCGGCGCGTCCTCCACCGACCCGTCCGTGCGGGACGAGTTCGAGCAGGCCCTCACCCGTGTCCGCAAGGCGGCCGAGGCGGCGGGCATCGCGGCCGGCATCCACAACGCCGACGGCGCGAGCGCCGCCCGCCGCCTCGCCGAGGGCTTCACGTTCGCGACGGTGGCGGCCGACGTCGTACACCTGCAGCAGATCGCCACGTCCCACCTGGACGCGGCGCGCGGCGGCGCGCGCTGATGCCGACCACGCTCATCACGACGCCCACCTTCGCCCGGCACTCGACGCGCCCCTGGCAGATCCTGGAGGAGGCCGGAGCCGGCCCCCTGCGACCGTCCGGGGACGCGGCGCTGCCCACCGGCGAACTCCTCAAGTACGCGCCCGGCGCGGACGCGTTGATCGTCGGCATGGACGCGATCACCGCCGAGGTGATGGACGCCGCGCCCCGCCTCAGGGTGATCGCCAAGCACGGCGTCGGCGTCGACACCATCGACGTGGCCGCCGCCCACGCGCGAGGGATTCCGGTCGTGTGCGCGCCGGGCAGCAACTCGCACGCGGTGGCCGAGTACACCTTCGGCCTGCTCCTGTCCGCGACCCGCTCCCTCGCCGCCTCGCACGTCGCGGTGGCGGCGGGTGGCTGGCCCAAGCTGTTCGGTCCGGAACTGCGCGGCAAGACGCTGGGCATCATCGGGTTCGGCCGCATCGGCCGCCTTCTGGCCGGCTACGCGCGCGCTTTCGGAATGGAGCTGCTCGCCCACGACCCGTACGTCCCGGACGCCGGCATACGCGCGCACGGCGCCGAACCGGCCGCGCTCGAAACCCTGTTGGCGCGGGCGGACGCCGTCAGCCTGCACACCCCGCCCGACCCGTCCGGCACCCCGCTGCTCGACCGGGCCCGCCTGGCGGCGATGAAGCAGGGCGCGATCCTGGTCAACGCCGCGCGCGGCGGCCTCGTCGACGAACACGCACTCGCCGACCTGCTCGGCTCCGGGCACCTCGGGGCCGCGGCCCTCGACGCGTTCAGCACCGAGCCGCTGCCCGCCGACCACCCGCTGCGCGAGGCCCCGCGCACGCTCCTCACCTCGCACATGGCCGCCTGCACGCCCGAGGCCAACCGGGCCATGGGCGCGATGGTGGCCGACGACGTCGTCCGCGTTCTCGCGGGCAACGAGCCGCTCCATCAGGCGCGTTGAGACCCAGGACGCCTGCGCACTGCGACACCACGGCACCACGGCACCACGGCACGACCCTGTCCCCATTCCGGATTCCGGCGACGACGCCGGAGGATCCCCCAAGGACCTGACATGGCCACCTCGACCGACGGCGCCACGGCGGCGCCACCCACCGCGCAGACCGACCCGTACGCACTGCGCGCCGAAGACGCCCGCCCGGCCCCCGAGACCTTCCGCGGCCGACTGCGCCGGCTCGGCCCCGGACTCGTGCTGTCCGCCGCCGTCGTCGGCTCCGGTGAACTGATCACCACCACCTCGCTCGGCGCGAAGGCAGGCTTCGCCCTCCTGTGGCTGGTCATCGTCTCCACCATGGTCAAGGTGTGGGTCCAGATGGAACTGGCCCGCTGGACCATCCTCAACGGACGCCCCGCGCTCGACGGCTTCCGTGACGTCAGCCCCCGGATCGGCCCCCTCAGCTGGATCAACTGGCTCTGGATCGGCATGGACTTCGCCAAGATGTTCCAGCGCGGCGGCATCATCGGCGGTACCGCGGCGGCGTGCTCGATCCTCCTGCCGATCCACGGCGCGTCGCTGAGCACGTCCTCGTTGACCATCTGGGCGCTCATCGTCACCGGTGCCGCCGTCCTCATCCTCCAGACGGGCAAATACCACGTCGTCGAGCGGGTCGAGGTCATCGGCATCACGCTCAAGACGGTCATCACCTTCGGCCTGGCCCTCGCCCTGCCGTTCACCGCCTTCGGGTACGGCACCGGGCAGCTCGCCGACGGACTGAGCTTCCAGATCCCCGCGGGCACGGTCGGCATCGCGCTCGCCATGTTCGGCATCACCGGTGTCGGTGCCGACGAGATGACGACGTACACGTACTGGTGTCTGGAGAAGGGCTATGCCCGTTGGACCGGCCCGGACGACGGCACCGAACAGCGCGCGCAGCGCGCCGAGGGCTGGCTCAAGGTCATGCGGCTCGACGTGGGTGTCTCGTGGATCGTGTGCACCGTCTGCACCCTGTCCTTCTACGTCATCGGCGCCTCGGTGCTGCACCCGCAGGGCCTGGTGCCCGAGGGCAACGACATGATCACCACGCTGTCGCACATCTATACCGACACGCTGGGCCCCTGGGCCGAGTACCTGTTCCTGGCCGGCGCGATCGCCGTCCTCTTCTCGGTCACCGTCGCCTCGTCGGCCAGCGTCCCACGCCTGTGGACCAACACCCTCGGCCTGCTCGGCGTGGTGAACTGGCACGACCTGCGCTCACGCACCCGCACCATCCGCATCCTCACCTGCTGCCTGCCTCCGGTGTGGATGTGCTTCTTCCTGTGGGTCCAGTCCCCGGTCCTGATGGTGCAGATCGGCGGCATCGGTGGCGGCATCTTCCTGCTCGCCGTCGTGGTCGCGGTCTGGCGTCTGCGCTACACCGGTGTCCCGCCCCGCTTCCGCTCCAACCCCTGGCTGACTGCCGCACTCGTCCTGAGCAGCGCGGCGATTCTCTTCCTCGGGGTGTACGCGGTCCTCGACACGCTGGGGCTCACACCCGGCAGCTGAATGCGGCGGCTGGGCACAGTGGAAGCATGAACGCGGACAACAGGAACATTCTGGCTCGGGGACGCGTGGCGACCCGGCTGCCGGCCCAGGACCTGGACCGAGCACGTCGCTTCTACGCCGAACAGCTCGGTCTCGACCCCGTCGACGAACGGCCCGGCGGACTGCTGTATCGGTGCGGGGACACGGAGTTCGCCCTGTTCGAGTCGACGGGAGCCGCGCCCGGCACCTTCACCCAGATGGGATGGCAGGTCGACGACGTCGAGACGATCGTGGCGGAGCTCAAGCAGCGCGGCGTGGTGTTCGACGAGGTCGACCTGCCCGGGTTGCGGACGAAGGACGGGATCGCCGAGATCGACGGCAACTACCCGAGCAAGGGCGCACGGGGAGAACGCGCCGCCTGGTTCCGTGACAGCGAGGGAAACCTGCTGGGTATCGGCGAGCCGGTCGCCTGAGCGGGCCACACCGTGGCCCGGCCGACTGCCCGCACAGCCGGGGTGGCCCCGACGGACCCGGCCGCGCGGGCGTCACTGGCTGATCACCACGCGTTCGCCGGCAAGATCAGCGGCGAGATCCGCCGCCGCCTCCCCCGCCTCCCTCAGCTGCCCCGCGGCCTCAGGCCGGCCCGCATCGGTGACACTTGGGGCATGCAGCTTTCCCCGCCCGGCCCTCCCCCCACGCCTGATGCAGCCGACGCGCACGGCGGTGGTTCGCCCACGCTGGGGCAGGCCGTCGGGGTGGTCGGGCCGGACGTGGTCGAGGTGCTGCGGGCGCCGTGCGGCACGGACGTGCCGGTGAGCGGGGCCGGGGTGTTCGACGAGGGCGAGACCTTGCAGGCACGGGGGCGGATCCTCATCGCGCCCGGCGTCGACACGTCCGCGCCGGGCGCCGCGGGCGTGCTCCGCGCGGCGGATCGCGCCGGGGCGGCGGCCGTGGTGCTGCGGCGTGGCACCCAGGGGATCGCGCCCTCGCTCGCCGAGGCCGCCGACGAGGTGTCGACCGCCCTGCTCGCCCGGGCCCCGTGGATCGAGTGGGGCGAGCTGATCGGACTCCTGCGGGCGGCCATCGCCCGTACCGGTGCGGCGGCGCCCACCGAGGCGTCGGCCGACGTGGCGCTCGGTGATCTGCCGGGGCTCGCTCTGGCGCTGGCCGCGCTGGTGGGCGGCGCGATCACCGTCGAGGACCCCGAGTCGAACGTCCTGGCGTACTCGCCGACCGCGGACACCGCCGACCCGCTGCGCAGGCTGACGATCCTGGGCCGCCGGGTACCGAGCTGGCGGGTGACCGAACTCGCCGAGAGCGGTTTCCTCACCACGCTGTGGGCGAGCGGCGACGTGGTGCACCGGCCCGCGGACGCACGGTTCCCCGAACGCCTCGCGGTCGCCGTGCGGGCCGGCGACGAGATCCTCGGGTCCCTGTGGGCGGCCGCCGACGGTGAGCCGCTGCCCTCCGGGGCCCGGGACGCGCTGCGGCAGGCGGCCGTCATCGCCGTACCGCATCTGCTGCACCACCGGCTGCGGTCCCGGTCCGCCGCCAGCCGCCGCCGGTACGCGGTGCGGGCCCTGTTCGAGGAGCGTCCGCCGGACGTGTCCGCGGCGGCGGCCGTGCTCGGGGTCGAGGCCGGGCAGGCGTGCACCGTACTCACGGCCGGCGCGGCGGCCGTGATCGCACCCGACGTACTGGACCGGGCCTTCCATCTGGCCTCCCTCCGTGTCGCCGCGCACCACACCCCGGCCTTCGCGCACCGCGACGGCGACCGGCTCGACGTCCTGGTGGCCGGAACCGGGGCGGGGGACGGCGTGGACCGGCTGGCACGCGACCTGGCCGCCGTACTGCGCGGCGCCGGGGTGCGGCCGCTGGTCGCGGTGGGGCCCGCCGTCGGGGGGCTCGGCGACGCCGCCGCCTCGCGTGCGGGGGCCGCCCAGGTGCTGCGGGTGCTGCGCGAGCGCGGCGGTCCCGAGACGGCCGGCGCCGAGGACGTCCGGTTCGCCATGGACGCGCTCCGGGTGACCGATGCGGTCGCCGAACACGTGCCGTCGGCCGCCGACGCGGTGGCCGCGCTGCTCGAGCACGACGAGCGGCACGGGACCGACCTGCCGCGCACCGTCGCCGCGCACCTGGTGTTCTTCGGTGACGCGGCGGCCACCGCCCGCTATGTGGGGGTTCACACCAATACGCTGCGGTACCGCCTGCGCCGTGCCGGTGAGCTGTGCGGCATCGACCTCACCGATCCCGACGTGCGGCTGCTGGTGGAGCTGGGGCTACGGCGGGCCGGGCTGATCCCGCTGCCCTGAACGGGCGTGGTGCGGGCGCACCACGACGTCCCCCTCCGCGTCGTGCGGGCGCACCATGGAGAGGTGGGCGGGGCCCGACGCTTGTGCGCGGCCACGACGGGAGCGGCGCGGACTTCGTGCCGGAGCACGCTGACAGTGCGGGGCTCGGGCCTGCACAGTGAACCGGGGCGGAGCGCACGGGCGAGGAGCCGGTGGCGTGGACACCGCCCGCGGCCGCCGCAGTCGGCGGCCCGCCAGGCGGTCGATCCGCCGGGCACCCAGCCGGCAGTGCGCAGTGAGAAGGCAGGAACACCCCATGACCATGGCCCCGGAATCCGTCGTCCGCAGGGAGGCGGCCGTGCGCGCCGCCGCCGAGCAGGGCCTGGTCGGCGCGCAGGCGCCGGTCCTCGGCCTGCTCGACGTGGCGGGGATCCGCGGCGCCGCCCGCGAGCTGCGCGAAGCGTTCGCTTTCGACGGGGTCTCGGTACAGCACACGTTCGCGGTGAAGGCCGCCTCGCTCGTGCCGGTCCTCGCGCTGCTGAACGAGGAGGGCGTGGGCGCGGAGGTGGCCAGCGTCGGCGAGCTGGAACTGGCCCGCGCCGCGGGCGTCCCCGCCGAACGGATCGTCTTCGACTCCCCGGCCAAGACGATGGACGAGCTGCGCGACACTCTCGCCCACGGCATCGCGGTCAACGCCGACAACCCGCAGGAGCTGGACCGGGTCGACGCCGTCGTCGCCGATCTCGGCGTCGGCTGCGCGCCTGTGGGACTGCGGGTCAACCCGCAGGTCGGCGGCGGTTCGATCGGAGCGATGAGCACGGCGACGGCCACGTCCAAGTTCGGCGTGGCGCTGCGCGACGAGGGCGCGGAGCAGTGGGTGCTCGACGCCTACCTGCTGCGCCCGTGGATGACACGGCTGCACACCCACACCGGCTCCCAGGGTGTCGCCCTGGAACTGATGGCCGAAGGGGTGCGGGCCGCGTACGAGCTGGCGGAGAAGATCAACGCGCACGTCGGCCGGCAGCAGATCGACACCCTCGACATCGGCGGCGGCCTGCCCGTGAACTTCGCCTCGGACGAGGTGACCCCGGCCTTCGCGCAGTACGCGCGGCTGCTGCGGGAGACCGTGCCCGGCCTGTTCGACGGGCGCTACACGCTCGTCACCGAGTTCGGCCGTTCGCTGCTGGCCAAGCAGGGGCTGATCATGGCGTACGTCGAGTACACCAAGACCTCCGGCGGCCGGCGGATCGCCGTCACGCACGCCGGGGCGCAGGTGGCCACGCGCACCGTGTTCGTGCCCGAGTCGTGGCCGCTGCGCGTGGGCGCGTACGACGCCGACGGCCGGCCCAGGACGACCGAGCCGCTGGTGCAGGACGTCGCCGGGCCGTGCTGCTTCGCCGGGGACCTGGTGGCGCGGGAGCGGGAGCTGCCCGAGCTGGCGCCCGGTGACCTGGTCGCGCTGTACGACACCGGGGCCTATTACTTCTCGACCCATTTCCACTACAACAGCCTTCCGCGCCCTGCTGTGTACGGATATGCCGTGTCGGACGCGGGCGTGGTGACGTTCGCTCCGGTCAGGTCCGCCCAGACCGTGGCCGAGGTGGTCGCGGAGTCCGGTGCGGCGCAGGCCACCTCGCTGCTCGGGCTGACCGGCCGACCCTCTTCGTAGGGGAGCTCCCCACCTGGGAAAAGTTGCCCCAGGAAACGGTTTAAGGTGGCGTGACGCCGCGTGGTCATCCCGCGGCGCCCCACCGGGACACTGCGTTCCTCGCGTGATCCGCACAGCATCACGCCAGGTCCGCCGCTGTCCCGCTCTGCCGGCCCGCCGTACGGGGGGACGGGCCCTGTCCAACAGGTATGCCGCGCCGCTTTCCGGCGTTCGCTTTCGCGTGCGCGGGGGTGCGGTGTACCGCTATGCACGTCGGAGAAACATGGAGCACACAGCACAAGCCGAGCCGCAGGCCCGGCAGGCGCAGGCCCCTGCCGCTGCGACCGAGGGCAGCGCGACCGGCGCGGCCGGCGCCATCCGCGAGGGGGGTTACACGGCCGGTCTGCGCAACCGCCAGGTTCAGATGATCGCGATCGGCGGCGCCATCGGCACCGGCCTCTTCCTCGGCGCCGGCGAGCGGCTGCACGCGGCCGGCCCGTCGCTGGTCGTCATCTTCGCGCTCACCGGCCTGTTCGCCTTCTTCATCTCGCGCGCCATGGGCGAACTGGTGATGCACCGGCCGACGTCCGGTTCGTTCGTCTCGTACTCGCGTGAGTTCCTCGGCGAGAAGGCCGCCTACACGGCGGGCTGGGTCTACTTCCTGCACTGGGTGTGCAGCGGCATCGCGGAGATCACCGCGGTGGCGATGTATCTGCACTACTGGGCGGCGTTCCGGGACATTCCCCAGTGGACGCTGGCCCTGTTCGCGCTGCTCGTGGTGCTTGTCGCGAACCTCGTCTCGGTGCGCTGGTTCGGCGAGTTCGAGTTCTGGTTCTCGATCATCAAGGTCGCCGCGATCCTGGCGTTCCTCGCCATCGGCTGCTGGCTGCTCGCCAGCCGGCACCCCGTCGACGGCCACAGCACGGGCCCGCAGCTGATCTCCGACAACGGCGGCATGCTGCCCAACGGCCTGCTCGCCGCCGTCGTGCTCATCCAGGGCGTGGTCTTCGCGTACGCCGCGATCGAGATGGTCGGCATCGCCGCCGGCGAGACGGCGAACCCGCGCAAGGTGATCCCGCGCGCCATCAACTCCGTGTCGTGGCGCATCGTGCTCTTCTACGTCGGCAGCGTGCTGCTGCTCGTCCTCCTGCTGCCGTGGACCGCGTACAAGGCCGGCGAGTCGCCCTTCGTGACACTGATGGGCAAGCTGGGTGTTCCCGGTGTCAGCGGCATCATGAACTTCGTGATCCTCACGGCGGCTCTCTCCAGCTGCAACTCCGGTCTCTACTCGACCGGCCGTGTGCTGCGCTCGATGGGCCTGGCCGGTTCGGCGCCCGCGTTCACCACGAAGATGAACAAGCGGGGTGTGCCCTTCGGCGGCGTCCTGCTGACCGCGTGCTGCTACATCCTCGGCATCGTCCTCAACTACGTCGTGCCGGAGCGAGCGTTCTCCATCGTGCTGAACTTCTCCGCGATCACGATGATCGGCACCTGGGTGATGATCATGGTCTGCCAGATGGTGCTGCGCCGCAAGGCGCTGCGCGGCGAGCTGGAGCGCCCCGCGTTCCGGCTGCCCGGCGCGCCCTTCACCTCCTGGCTCACGCTCGCCTTCCTCGGCGTCGTCGTGGTGCTCATGTGCGTCGACGGCGGCGACGCCGCCTGGTCGGTGGCCTGCCTCCCGCTGATCGCGATCGGCCTGGTGATCGGCTGGTTCGCGGTCCGCGGCCGGGTCGCCGAGCGGCAGTCGACCGGACATCCGGCGGTCGAGCAGAGCCCCGCCGAACAGCAGGGCTGAACGACACGAGTGGGGCACCGTTGCCGACTCGCCGCACCCCGGCGAGTCGGCAACGGTGCCCCACACCAGTTGAAGGGCAAAAGGACGTCGGTCGGTGATGACCGGGCGGACGGAACAACTCACATACGAACAGCGCCGTTTGACTGCGACGGCCGAGAGCGTGCACGCACGCCGATGCCATGCGCGTCACGCACGAACAGCAGCCCGCTCCTGGCCAATAGACGACCCACGCCCCCTGGGCAAGGAGAACAAGGTCACACCCCTACGGTGTGCTGCTCTTCTGTCGGTCTGACCTAGCATCCGAGCATGACGGTCCTGCCTGACGACGGGCTCTCCCTGGCGGCCGAGTTTCCTGACGCGACATATGAGCAGTGGCAGCACCTGGTCTCGGGTGTCCTGCGCAAGTCGGGAAAGGAAGTCTCGAGCTCCGCAGCGGAAGACGCCTTGTCCACCGCGCTGGAGGACGGGCTCCGCGCCCGCCCTCTGTACACCGCGCGCGATGACGCCCCTCCCACCGGCCTTCCCGGCTTCGCGCCGTTCGTGCGCGGCGGACGCGCCGAGGGGAACAGTGTCGGCGGGTGGGACGTGCGCCAACGACACACTGGCGCCGACCCGGCAGCCGTACTGGCCGACCTGGAGAACGGCGTCACCTCTCTGTGGCTCACCGTGGGCTCCTCCGGCATGCCCGTCTCCGCGCTGCCCGGCGCACTCGACGGCGTCTATCTGGATCTGGCTCCGATCGTCCTGGACGCCGGCGCCGAAGCCGACGCCGCCGCACGTGAATTGCTGCGCCTCTACGAGGAGTCGGGCATCGCCCCGGACGCGGCGCGCGGCAACCTCGGCGCGGACCCGCTGGGCCACGAGGCCCACACCGGGCTGCGATACGACGGCGCGCCGGTCACCGAGCTCGCCGCGTTGTGCGCCGGGCAGTACCCGGGGCTGCGCGCGCTGACCGTGGACGCCCTGCCCTACCACGAGGCGGGCGGCTCGGCCGCGCAGGAACTCGGCTGTGCGCTGGCGACCGGCGTCGCGTACCTGCGCGAGCTCACCGAAGCGGGGCTCGGAACTCAACAGGCCCTGTCCCAGCTGGAGTTCCGGTTCGCAGCGACCGCCGATCAGTTCCTGACCGTCGCCAAGCTGCGCGCCGCGCGCCGGTTGTGGGCCCGGGTCGCCGAGGTGTGCGGGGCGTCGCAGGCGGGCGCCCAGGTGCAGCACGCCGTGACGTCGCCGGTGATGATGACCCGGCGTGACCCGTGGGTGAACATGCTGCGGACCACGGTCGCGACGCTCGCCGCCGGTGTGGGCGGTGCGGACGCGGTGACGGTACTTCCCTTCGACAGCGCGATCGGTGTGCCCGACGGGTTCGCCCGCCGTATCGCGCGCAACACCTCCACGATCCTCATCGAGGAATCGCACCTGTCCCGGGTGATCGACCCCGCGGGCGGCTCCTGGTACGTGGAGCGGCTGACCGACGAACTCGCTCACGCCGCCTGGGAGTTCTTCCGGACCATCGAGCGCGAGGGCGGTCAGGCCGCCGCCCTGCGCTCCGGTCTCGTCCGCGAACGGCTCGCCGAGACGTGGGCGGCGCGCAGCGTACGGCTCGCCGCGCGGCGTGAACCCGTCACCGGCGTCAGCGAGTTCCCGTACCTCGGCGAGAAGCCCGTCGAGCGCGTACCTGTGGAGGCTCCGCCCTCCGGCGGCCTGCCCCGCGTGCGTCGGGACGAGGCGTTCGAGGCTCTGCGAGCCCGCTCGGACAGCCACCTCGCGGCGACCGGTGGCCGCCCCCGCGTGTATCTGGCCGCGCTGGGCCCGGCCACCGCGCACACCGCACGCCTCACCTTCGCGGCCAACCTGTTCCAGGCCGGCGGCATCGAGGCCGTCACCGACGGCACGTTCGAGGAGAGCGGGGCCCAGGAGGTGTGCCTGTGCTCCAGCGACACGGTGTACGAGGAGCAGGCCGAGGCCACCGCCGGGACGCTGCGGGCCGCGGGCGCGCGGCACGTGTTCCTGGCGGGCCGGCCCGGAACGTATCCCGGGGTCGACACGTACGTCTTCGCCGGCTGTGACGCCGTGGCCGCGCTCTCCGCCACGCTCGACCGCATGGGAGTGTCCTGATGTCCATCCCTTCCGTCCCCGACTTCTCGGCGGTAGAACTCGGGACACCGGCCGTCGGCGCCGGCGCGGACGACTGGCGCACCGCGGTCAAGCGGGCCACCGACGGCGACGACCTGCTGTGGGAGACCCCCGAAGGCATCACCGTCAAGCCGCTCTACACCGGGCAGGATCTGGAGGGCCTCGACTTCCTCGACACCTTCCCGGGCGTCGCCCCGTACCTGCGCGGCCCGTACCCGACGATGTACGTGAACCAGCCCTGGACGATCCGCCAGTACGCGGGCTTCTCCACGGCGGAGGAGTCGAACGCCTTCTACCGGCGCAACCTCGCCGCCGGACAGAAGGGCCTGTCGGTCGCCTTCGACCTGCCCACGCACCGCGGCTACGACAGCGACCACCCACGGGTCACCGGTGACGTCGGCATGGCGGGTGTCGCGATCGACTCGATCCTCGACATGCGGCAGCTCTTCGACGGCATCCCGCTGGACAGGATGACCGTGTCGATGACGATGAACGGCGCCGTGCTCCCCGTACTCGCGCTGTACATCGTGGCCGCCGAGGAGCAGGGCGTACCGCCCGAGAAGCTGGCCGGGACCATTCAGAACGACATCCTCAAGGAGTTCATGGTCCGCAACACCTACATCTATCCGCCGAAGCCGTCGATGCGGATCATCTCCGACATCTTCGCGTACACCTCGCAGCGGATGCCGCGCTACAACTCCATCTCGATCTCCGGCTATCACATCCAGGAGGCGGGCGCGACAGCCGACCTGGAGCTGGCCTACACCCTCGCCGACGGCGTGGAGTACATCCGCGCCGGGCGGGAGGCGGGCCTGGACGTGGACGCGTTCGCGCCCCGGCTCTCCTTCTTCTGGGCGATCGGCATGAACTTCTTCATGGAGATCGCGAAGCTGCGGGCCGCACGGCTGCTGTGGGCCAAGCTGGTGAAGCAGTTCGACCCGAAGAACGCCAAGTCCCTTTCCCTGCGCACCCATTCGCAGACGTCGGGCTGGTCGCTGACCGCGCAGGACGTGTTCAACAACGTCACGCGTACGTGTGTCGAGGCGATGGCCGCGACCCAGGGGCACACCCAGTCGCTGCACACCAACGCCCTCGACGAGGCGCTGGCGCTGCCCACCGACTTCTCCGCGCGCATCGCCCGCAACACACAGCTCCTGATCCAGCAGGAGTCCGGCACGACCCGGGCCATCGACCCGTGGGGCGGCAGCGCGTACGTCGAGAAGCTGACCTACGACCTGGCCCGCCGCGCCTGGCGGCACATCCAGGAGGTCGAGGCCGCGGGCGGCATGGCGCAGGCCATCGACGCGGGCATTCCCAAGCTCCGTGTCGAGGAGGCAGCGGCCCGTACCCAGGCGCGGATCGACTCCGGGCGGCAGCCGGTGATCGGGGTGAACAAGTACCGGGTGGACTCCGACGAACAGATCGAGGTCCTCAAGGTCGACAACTCCTCGGTGCGCTCGCAGCAGATCGGCAAGCTGCGCCGTCTGCGCGCCGAACGCGACGCCACCGCCTGCCAGGACGCACTCGACGCCCTCACCCGGGCGGCGGCCGGCGAGGGCAACCTGCTGGAGCTCGCCGTGAACGCGGCCCGTGCGAAGGCGACCGTCGGGGAGATCTCCGACGCCCTGGAGAAGGTGTACGGGCGCCACGCCGGGCAGATCCGTACGATCTCGGGTGTGTACCGCAACGAGGCAGGCGAGTCGCCGTCGGTGGACCGCACCCGGGCTCGCGTCGACGGGTTCGCCGAGGCCGAGGGGCGTCGGCCGCGCATCCTCGTCGCCAAGATGGGCCAGGACGGCCACGACCGCGGCCAGAAGGTGATCGCGACCGCCTTCGCCGACCTCGGCTTCGACGTGGACGTCGGCCCGCTGTTCCAGACCCCGGGCGAGGTGGCACGGCAGGCCGTCGAGGCGGATGTGCACATCGTCGGGGTGTCGTCGCTGGCCGCCGGTCACCTCACCCTCGTGCCGGCGCTGCGCGAGGCGCTCGCCGAGGAGGGGCGCGGCGACATCATGATCGTGGTGGGCGGTGTCATCCCGCCGCAGGACGTGCCGACGCTCCTGGAGATGGGGGCGGCCGCGGTGTTCCCGCCCGGCACGGTGATCCCGGATGCCGCCCACGACCTGGTGACGCGGCTGGCGGCCGGGCTCGGGCACGACGACCTGTGAGCCGGTGAGTCCATGGCCATCGACCTCGACACCTACGTCAAGGGTGTGCTCGACGGGAAGCGGGCGCTCGTCGCCCGCGCCATCACGCTCGTCGAGTCCACCCGGCCCCAACACCGGGCACTGGCCCAGGAGTTGCTGACCGAGCTGCTGCCACACAGCGGGCGGTCCCGCAGGATCGGGATCACCGGTGTGCCGGGCGTCGGCAAGTCGACGTTCATCGACGCCTTCGGCACGATGCTCACCGGCCTCGGGCACCGGGTCGCCGTGCTCGCCGTCGACCCGTCGTCCAGCCGGACCGGCGGCTCCATCCTCGGCGACAAGACCCGCATGGAGCGCCTGGCCGTCGACCCGGCGGCCTTCGTACGCCCCTCCCCCACGGCCGGCACGCTCGGCGGAGTCGCCAAGGCGACGCGCGAGTCGATCATCGTGATGGAGGCCGCCGGCTACGACGTGGTGCTCGTGGAGACCGTCGGCGTCGGCCAGTCCGAGACCACGGTCGCGAACATGGTCGACTCCTTCCTGCTGCTCAGCCTCGCCCGTACCGGCGATCAGCTTCAGGGCATCAAGAAGGGCGTCCTCGAGCTGGCCGACGTGATCAGCGTCAACAAGGCCGACGGCCCGCATGAGCGCGACGCGCAGGCGGCGGCGAGGGAGTTGGCGGGCGCGCTGCGCCTGATGCATGGAAAGGACGCCTTCTGGACACCGCCTGTGCTCAGTTGCAGCGCACGCGAGTCGACCGGCCTCGACACCGTGTGGGAACGGCTCGAACAGCACCGCGCCCTGCTCGACTCCACCGGGCGCCTCGCCGCCCGCCGGCGCGATCAGCAGCTCGACTGGACGTGGGCCATGGTCCATGACGAGCTCCTCGGCCGACTCCACACCGACCCGGCGGTCCGCGCCCTGACGCCCGAGCTCGAACAGCAGGTCCGCGACGGACAGGTCACCGCCACGCTGGCCGCCGAACGCATCCTCGATGCCTTCAGGGGCCGCTGAGCAAGCCCCCGGGCCGGCCCCTCCCGGCCGGGAGCGACACCGATGCGCGGGGGGGATCCGGATGGACCCCTCCCCCGCACAAATGACGATCTTCTGGCCCCCTCCATGCTGCGGATCGGATTCCCGGACGACATGGTCGTAAGAGGGCACTCATCGCCCGGAGCGCGGCGACAATCGACCCGGGAGCCGCCGGCGCTCCCGCCCCGCACTCGGCCGACTGACGTGGAGCCGCTCATGACCACCGCACGGGACCTCGCGATCGTTGCCCTGGCTGAGACACCCGACCACCCCGTGGAGCAGGGCGAGCTGTCGCTGGCGCTCGCGGGGGCCGAGGTGTTCGACCTCATCGAGGCCAAGGCCCTGATCGTGGACGGCGACCGCATCCTGCCCAGCGCCCAGTCGCCCACCGGGGACCGCCTGCTGGATGAATCCGCCGCGGCCCTCGTGCGACAGGAGCCGTACGAGTCGGTCGAGGAGTGGCTGTGGCGCCGGGGCCGCGGGCTGTCCTCTGCGTACGTCGACGAGCTGGAGCGGGAGGGGCTGACGGCCCGGCCGCGGGGCCTTCGGCATCCACTGCGGAGCGGGCGGACGGAGCCGGTCGACTCGGCGGCCCGGCGCCGGGCCGAGGAGCGCTGGGCGGCGGGCGAGCCCGTCCTCGTCGCCCTGGCCGCCGCCGCGGGAATCCGGGACGAGCCGGCCGATGACGCCCCCGAGCTCGCCGGAGACGCGGTCGCGGCTGTTCTGGCCGCCGTCGGGAACGCCGTTCAGGAGCTGCAGGCCGTACGACAGCGCAGGGCGATCGAGGACGCGGCGTTCGACAACGTCTGGCGCGGTTACTGAGATCTGTTCTTGCCCACGCGCGAAGAAGGGCGTCCGACAGGCATCTTCCTGTCGGACGCCCTTCCCGGCGCGTGCCACCGCCGGCCGTACGGCTCTCACGAGCTGAACGGCTGCCCGGCGGGACAGCGCGTGGTCAGCGAACGTCGTAGGCGCGGGTGATGGTCTGGGTGACCGCGTTGCCGTTGGCGTCGGTGAACTCGGCCTTCGTCATGACCTGCTTGCCGGTGGCGCCGGTGTGGTCGAGGACGGCCGTCCACTTGCCGTCCTTCTTCTGGGTCGACGCCGTGATCCAGGTGGTGCCGCCGTCGTAGGAGTAGGACAGCGAGGCCTCCGTGATCGCGCCCGGGGTGTACCCGGCGTGGCCCTCGACCGACAGGCCGACCTTGATGCCGCTCTGCGCCGGCAGAGTGTTCATGCCGTCCACCGGCACGTCGTACACCGGGAAGAGGATCGGCAGGCCGCGCGAGTAGACGTCCGGCTCCCGGTGGGAGCGGAAGCCCCACGTGGTGGCGACAGCGGTGGAGCGCAGCCAGTTCCGGTCCGAGGACGGGATCTTCTCCAGGTACTGGGTGAGTTCGTACGCGGAGTCCTCGTCCGGCACGCTGAACACGTCGTACGGATAGGCGCTGGTGGCGATCTGCTGACCGTCGCGCTTCAGCACCAGTTTGCCGAGGTCGCCGAACGACCCGCCGTAGGACCAGTGGTCGTCGGATCCGTCGAGCCAGAGCGCGGTCTGGATGCCGATCAGGTCGCCCTGACGCTCGGCGGCCAGCACCGGCTTGCCGTCGGCGTCGCGTGGGGCGGCCGGCCGCAGGGGGCCGCCGTACCACTCTTCGGCGCTCCGCTGTCCGGCCCGGTAGATGCGGTCCTGGTCGCCCATGAACGCGGCAAACGGGAAGCTGGTCATCGCGCCGTGGCTCCAGGCGGCGTCGCCGGTCGTGTAGTAGGCGGTGCGGGTGCCGGGCACGTGGACCGTACCGAACGGGCTCACGGCGATGTAGGCGCCGCCGCTACCGGCGGGGCGGACGAACATCGCATCGATGTAGTCGGCCTCCTTGCCCATGGCGTGCCACGTTTCGGTGACCCGGGCGAGCTTGGAGTCCTTGGGCTTGTAGACCTGGTCGGAGTGCAGCGGACCCCCGGTCGGGAACGACAGGTTGTAGACGTAGGGCGAGCCGTCCTCGGAGCCGGTCGCACGCCAGGTGGGCCGGAACTCGAAGGTGCCGTTCTCGGCACGTCCGTCGATGTCTGCGTAGAACTTCTGGACGGTGCTGCCGGCCATGATCGATCCGGATATCTGCCAGGTGTCGTCCCACGTGCGGGCGTAGCTGAACGTGGTGTTGTCCAACGTCGAGGGGCGGTCGGTGTGCAGGCTCAGCGCGTGGGCCTTGCGGGCGTCGAGGACGACGGTGGTGTCATGGGTGAGCCGCAGCTGCGGGTTCGCGAGGTAGCTGACCGACTCGGGCGCGTTGTCCGCGTCGTAGCTCCCCACGAAGCTGCTGAGGGCATAGTCGCCCGGGCGCACGCGGTACGTCTGGTCGGTCGCGCCGTTGTTGCTGCGGCGTTCGCCCTTGTCGGTGTCGAGGCTGACCAGGTCCAGTGAGGAGGGGCCGGCCGCGGGCTTGCCGTTGCGGTCGATGACCTTGACCCGGAGCGTGACCGTCTCCGGCTGGACGTAGAGCGTGACGGGCACGGAGACGTGCGCGTCGCCGCCGGTGGCCAGGATCCGGCCGGTGACCGCACCGTACTGGGCGTCCTGCAGACGGGCGGTGGGGTCGATCCGCAGCGGCACCTGAACGGTGGCGCCCGCGGGGACCTTCACCTTGTCCTCCGCCGGCTTGACGATGCCGGAGCGGACCTCACTGCCGTCGTTGCCGTGCACACCGCTGACCTTCAGGCTCAGGGTGAGGTCGCTCTTACCGGTGTTGGTGAAGGGCACCTGCACGGTGGTGCGGTCCGAGGCGTCCTGCGGCCAGTTGAAGCTGCCGGCCTGGACGGCGGGCGCGGAGAGCACCTTCTGGTTCACCGCGCCGAACACGTCGAGGACGCCACCGCCGGTCTGGTCGGCGCCGGCGACCTTGCCGCCGGTGCGGGCGGAGGAGACCAGGGCGGCCTTGATCTGCTGCGCGGTCCAGTCCGGGTGGGCCTGGCGGACGACGGCCGCGGCGCCCGCGACATGCGGGGTGGCCATGGAGGTGCCGGACATCGTCCGGTAGGCGTAGACGCCGCGGCCGCCCGCGCCGGCCGCCGAGATGTCGACGCCGGGAGCGGCGATCTCGGGCTTGAGGGTGTGGGTGACGGCCACGGGACCGCGGCTGGAGAACGACGCGGTGGTGTCGTCGCGGTCGACGGCGCCGACGGTCAGCACGTCCGGCACGCAGCCGGGGGAGGAGACGGTCTCGGTGCCCGAACCGGCGTTGCCTGCGGCGATGACGAACAGGGTGTGGGTGTTCTGCGAGAGCTGCTTCGTGGCCTGGGCCATCGGGTCGGTGCAGTCGCCGATCGCTGGGTTGCCCAAGCTCATGGAGACGACATCGGCCTGCTGGTCGACGGCCCACTGCATACCCGCGATGATCCAGGAGTCCAGGCCGTAGCCCTGGTCGTTGAGGACCTTGCCGATGAGCAGGGAGGTACCGGGGGCGACGCCCTTCTTGCGGCCGTCACTGGCCGCTCCGGACCCGCCGACCGTGGAGGCCGTGTGGGTGCCGTGGCCCACCCGGTCGTCGGTGGTCGTGGAGTCCGTGAAGTTCTTGGACGCGGCGACCCGGCTCACCAGGTCCGGATGCTCGGCGTCCACGCCCGTGTCCAGCACGGCCACCTTGGTGCCCTTGCCGTCGTAGCCGGCCGCCCAGGCTTCCGGCGCGTGCACCTGCTTGGTGGACCGGTCCAGCGTGGCCTCGGCCTTGCCGTCCAGCCACAGCTTCTTCAGCGGGGAGGCGGCACGTGAGCGGGTGTCGGTGATGTCCCGCCAGAACGTGGCCGCGGTGTCCTTGCCCGCCTTGAGCGCGACGCCGTCCACAGCCGGGAGGCTCAGGCCCCGCTCGGAACCACGAGGGGCCGCCGGTGCGCTCTTCGCGACGTCCACACCATTCCGGTAGGTGGCGATGAGCGGCAGCGTGTCGGTGTGCGCGTCGTCGTATCCCTGACGGATGAGCCCGGTGACGTTGAACAGCTGCTCGTCGACCTTGCCCTCGGCGATCGCCTCGGACGCGTCCTCGGGGTAGACGTAGAGGTCCTTGCCCATCTGGTACGTCTGCACCATCGGCTGTGTGCCGTCCTCGCGGGGCAGCACGGCGGCGGAGCTGTGACCCGACCTGTCGGTGGTCACCACCACCTTGTCGCCGGTGACGAGCGTGACCGTCGTCTGCTTGCCGCCTGCGGCCCTGGCCCCGCTGCCGACGACGGGTCTCTTCCTCGAGGCACCGTCAGGCGGCGTATCCGCCGCCCCGGAAGGCGCGACCGCCGTGACCGCCAGGGCGGCGGCGGTGGCCGCGCCCATGGCTATACGCGTTATGGAGCGCATGGATCTCCCAACTCGAAACCGTGAACATGCCGTGCTGCCGCTGCAGCCTGGCAGACATCCAGATCGTGGAGTGATGCGCCGCGTGACGGGTTTCCCGCATGTCGGTTTTCCGACACGCGGTCACATCTACGGGTTCCTCAGCTCGGTGGAAACCCGGGCCGCACGCAGCAGCCTCGGCCGGATCGAGGTCGTCGAGGAAGGAGGCTCTCAGGACCGGTCAGAACGTCAGAGCCAGCCCGCACGTGCCGCGTGCCACCCCAGCTGCAGGCGCGAGTCCGCTCCCGCGAGGTCCATCAGACGGCGTGTCCGTCGCTCCACGGTGCGTATGGACAGGCCGAGTTGGGAGGCCGCACGCCGGTCGGAGATCCCTGCCAGCAGGAGGGCGAGGACCTCCAGTTCCCCCTCGGTCGGCCGCTGATCGGTTGTCGGCTGCGCGCGCACATCCGTGGTGGTGACGTACAGAGGCCGGGCCTCGGCCCATTCCTTCTCGAAGAGATGGACCAGGGCCGTCAGCAGACCGCTGCGGTGCACCACGATGGCGCTCGGCTCGCCGCCGGCGTCCGTCATGTCGAGTGGCACCATGGCACGCTCCCGGTCCGACACGACCATCTTCAGCGGCAACGAGTCGGCCAGGCGAACCTCGATGCCCGCAGCGATGCCGGCCTTCACGTCCCGCGCCATGTCGGGACCGTCGAGGTAGTCCTTGGCAGCCACGACACGGAAGTCGACTCCGCGGTCCAGGGCGGAACTCTCCGACACGTCGGCTTCGTCGCGCGCCACCGCGGTGGGAGCGCCGACGAGGAAGACGAGCAACTCCCGCTGGGCGCCGCGCTGCAGTTGGTGGAACCGGTGTGCCACCTGATCCACGCCGACGACCACCTCCACGACGCTGCCCGCGGGGTGCGCGGCAGTACTGCGGTACTGCTCGGTCAGCATCGAGAACGCCGTCTCGGCCCGGTGCAGTGCGTTGCGCTGCTCGACGAGAATCGGGGCCAGGGCCACCGAGGGTGGTGTGAGCCGGTAGCGGGCGGGCCGGCTGCCGGCGTCGCAGTCGGCCGGGTCGGACACCCCGCTCCCGGCCTCGGTGGAGACCGCGACCAGACCACGTGTCGTCAGGTCGAGCAGGATGCGGGTGGTCTCGGCCTCCTCAAGTCCGGTCTGCCGAACGAGGTCC